>NZ_JBEOUO010000020.1:0-124269 GCF_040302485.1 Streptomyces sp. NPDC126499
ACGCCCGGTTACATTCCGAACCCGGAAGCTAAGCCTTTCAGCGCCGATGGTACTGCAGGGGGGACCCTGTGGGAGAGTAGGACGCCGCCGAACAACCCGCCCTTTTAGCTCAGTCGGCAGAGCGTCTCCATGGTAAGGAGAAGGTCAACGGTTCGATTCCGTTAAAGGGCTCAGAGAAAAGGCCCCCGCCTCATGGCGGGGGCCTTTTTGCGTTTCGTTTCAGAACCAGGGAAAGGAAGGCCCCCGAGGGGGCCTTCCGTGGCTCACTGGTGGTGCGGCTCCGGGATGCGCAGCGCCAGGATGGCCATGTCGTCGGAAGCCGGCTCCTGGGCGAAGCGCTCGACCGCGCGCAGGACACGGGCGGCGACCGCGCCGGCCGTCAGGCCCGTACACGTCCGAAGGACCTCGGTGAGGCCGTCGTCGCCCAGCATGCGCGTGCCCTCACGGCGCTCCGTCACGCCGTCCGTGACGCACAGCAGGACGTCTCCCGGGTCCAGGGTGACCGTCTGCTCGTAGAGCTCCAGGTCCTCCATGACGCCGAGGAGCGGCTGCGGGTCGGCGGCCGGGCGGACCGTGCCGTCCTGGCTCAGGCGGAGCGGCAGGGGATGCCCCGCGCACACCACCTTCAGGACGGCCGAGCCGTCCTCCTGGGGACGCATCTCGCCGTACAGCAGCGTCAGGAAGCGGCTGCGGGCGCCCTCGTCGAGGATCGCCGCGTTCAGCCGCTCCAGGACCGCGGGGCCGCCGAAGCCCTCACGGGCGAGCAGGCGCAGGGCATGGCGGGCCAGGCCCGTCACGGCGGCCGCCTCCGGGCCCGTACCGCAGACGTCGCCGATGGCGAAGCCGTAGGAGCCGTCGCGGATGGGGAAGAGGTCGTAGAAGTCGCCGCCGACCTCGTTGCCCTCGCCGGCCGCGCGGTAGATGACGTCCACCTCGACGCCGGGGATGTCCGGCAGGCCGGGCGGCAGCAGGCTGCGCTGGAGCGAGCGGCTGATCGCCGTGCGCTCCGAGTAGAGCCGGGCGTTGTCCAGGGCCAGGGCGGCGCGGCGGGAGAGGTCCTCGGCGAGCTCCAGGATCTCCTGGCGGAAGTGGTCGTCGGTGGGCTTGCCCAGCGTCAGCATGCCGATCACCCGGTTGCGGGCCACCAGCGGCAGCACCACGGTCTCGCCGCCTACCGCCGCGGCCGTCGCCAGGGTCGGGCCGATGCCCGAGGAGACCGGGCCCGCGGCGCCGTCCAGCTCGCGCATGGAGGCGCCGAGCGCGGCACGGTGGGCGGCCTCTCCGGGCGCAGTCCAGACGCGGGCGCCGGGCGTCGGCACCGGATCGGGCGGCGCGATCGACGAGAGCAGGTCCTTCAGTCCGTCGATGAGGTCCTCGTCCTCGTGCAGGACATAGGAGAGGTACGGGTCGGAGGACTGGTCGGCGATCGTGTAGACCGCGCACCAGGTCGCCAGGGTGGGGACCGTCATCTGGGCCATGAGGGCCAGCGTCTGGTCGCGGTCGAGGGTGCCGGCCAGCAGGTCGGAGGCCTCGACGAGGAAGCTGAGGGAGCCGCGGCGGAGCCGTTCCAGCTCGCCGAGGCGGGCCGACTCGACGGCCAGGGCGATGCGGTCCGCGGCGAACTGGAGGCGCAGGGCCTCCTCGTTGGAATAGCGGTTGGCGGTCTCGGCGGCGACGCCGAGAGAGCCCGTGAGCCGGCCCTCGACCTTCAGCGGGACCGTGACGACCGAGCGCATGCCGGTGCCTTCGAGGAGGGGTACGGCGCCGGGTACGGCGGCCAGGTCCTCGTGGACGGCGGGCATGCGGGCGGAGCCGTAGCGGCTGGCGCCGGTCTCGACGGGGACGCGGGCGAAGCGCTGGCGGGCGGAGGGCAGGCCCGTCGTGGCCCGGACCTCCAGTTCCGTCTCGTCGTCGGTGGCGAGGAGCAGGAAGGCGGAGTCCCCGTCGAGCATGTCACGGGCGCGTTCCACGGTGCGCTGGAGGAGGCCGTCGAGGTCGTCGGGGGCCGGGGAGCCGATGAAGACCTCGAAGGGATCGGCGGCGGCACGGCTCTCCGGGCCGGACTCCGAGGCGCCGGCGCGTTGCGGGGTCTGGAGGACGGCGCGCTCGTGCTCCCGTACGAGGAGACAGACCGTGGAGGGCTCGCCCTGGGCGTCGCGGACGCGCAGGTGCGAGGCGTAGACGGGGACGACGCGGCCGTCGGCGCAGCGGATGCCGTAGCTGCCCTCCCAGCGGGAGAGGCGGAGGGCCTCGGCGAGGCCGGTGCCGATGCCGGGGGTGTGGGGCCAGGCGGCGAAGTCGCCCAGCGGTTTGCCGGTGACCTGCTCGGAGCCGTATCCGAAGAGCTCTTCGGCGTCCTCGTTCCAGGCGGCGATGGCTCCGCTGCCGTCGATCTGGACGACGGCGACGCGGACGCGGCTGTCGGCCAGGGGCAGGAGCGGATCGGGCAGGACGGGGCCGGCGGAGCGGGTGCCGACGGGCCGCTCGGGGAGGTCGAGGTGGAACCAGACGTGTTTGCGGGTGGGGCTGTAGTCGACGCCCCAGCGGGTCGCGAGGGCGGAACAGAGCAGAAGGCCCCGGCCGTTCTCGCGGTCGGGGCTGCCCAGGGAGCGTCCGTGCTGGAGGGGAATCTCACGCTCGGGGTAGCGGTCGGCGACCTCGATGCGGATGCCGTCGTCGCCGCGCAGGCACAGGACGTCGGCGGCGGTGCCGGCGTGGATGACGGCGTTGGTGACGAGTTCGCTGGTGAGGACGACGGCGTCGTCGACGACCTCGGAGTATCCCCAGCCCTGGAGGGTGTCCCGGACGAAGGCGCGGGCGGTCGCGACGGACCGCCCGACGGGTTCGAAAGTGGCAGCCGCCCGCGCGGTGATCACTGAACTCCTCGTACGCGTTTCGACGCCCGGCTCTGCCATGGTCGGTCTGCCCCTCCCCGCTGTCCGTGCTCTCTTCGCGCCGTCCCGCCCCCGCCGGGCGGCCCGGGCGGTTGGACAGCCGGATGCCAGGTTACTTACCTTCGCTGTCCCAGCGGATGCCGGTCTCCGCTGTTTCCGTCCCTCGGACGTGGGGACGTTGTGCGAAGCTGCCGAACTGTTATCGCCTGGTTCGGACACGGTGAAACACTGGGCAGGCTGGTAGCGAGAGACCGATCGGTACGGTCGACCCCTTCGGGAGGGACACGGTGGAGTCTGGCACGACGACGCGACGCGGTGGCGGTTCGCGGGCGAAGGGCGGCGGCCGGTCCAGGGGCGGGGGCACGGTGCAGGTGGACGCGGCCGCGCTGCACCGCCTCCTGGCGGCACTGGTGTCGATGCGGGACGGGAACTTCCGCAAGCGGCTGACGGTGTCGGGCGACGGGGTGATGGCGGAGATCGCGGCCGTCTTCAACGAGGTCGCGGACCGGCAGACGCATCTGACGGGTGAGCTGTCCCGGGTGCGCCGGGTGGTCGGCCGTGAGGGCAAGCTGTCCGAGCGGCTGGAGACCGGTGCGGCCGAGGGGGCCTGGGCGGCGGCCATCGACGCGGCGAACGCGCTGGTGGACGAGCTGGCGCGGCCGGTGTCCGAGGTGGGCCGGGTGCTGTCGGCGGTCGCCGAGGGTGATCTGGGGCAGCGGATGGAGCTGCGCTCGGAAGGGGCGGACGGGACGACGCGGCCGTTGCGCGGGGAGTTCCTGAAGGTCGCGCGGACCGTGAACAACCTGGTCGACCAGCTGTCGGTGTTCGCGGACGAGGTGACCCGGGTCGCCCTGGAGGTGGGCACGGAGGGCATTCTGGGCGGCCAGGCCCAGGTGCGCGGAATGTCCGGTTCGTGGAAGGACCTCACGGACTCGGTGAACACCATGGCGAACCGACTGACGGCGCAGGTGCGGGACATCGCGCTGGTCACGACGGCGGTGGCCAACGGTGATCTGTCGCAGAAGGTCACGGCGAACGTGGCCGGCGAGATGCTGGAGCTGAAGAACACCGTCAACCGGATGGTGGACCAGCTGTCCTCGTTCTCCTCCGAGGTGACCCGGGTGGCCCGTGAGGTGGGCACGGAGGGCGAGCTGGGCGGTCAGGCCGAGGTGGCCGGGGTCGCCGGTGTGTGGAAGGACCTCACCGATTCCGTCAACACGATGGCGGGAAATCTCACCAATCAGGTGAGGGGTATCGCGGAGGTCACCACCGCGGTGGCCAACGGTGACCTGTCGCAGAAGGTGCGGGTGTCGGCGCGCGGTGAGATCGCGCAGCTCGCGGACACCATCAACCAGATGACGGAGACGCTGCGGACCTTCGCCGACGAGGTGACCCGGGTGTCCGGTGAGGTCGGTGCGCAGGGTCTGCTGGGCGGTCAGGCGCAGGTGCCGGGCGCGGCGGGTACGTGGAAGGACCTCACGGACTCGGTCAACACCGTCTTCCGGAACATCACCACGCAGGTGCGGGACATCGCGCAGGTGACGACGGCGGTGGCGAACGGCGACCTGTCGCAGAAGGTCACGGTGGACGTGGCCGGCGAGATGCTGGAGCTGAAGAACACCGTCAACACGATGGTCGACCAGCTCTCGGCGTTCGGTTCCGAGGTGACCCGGGTGGCGCGTGAGGTCGGCGTCGAGGGTCTGCTGGGCGGTCAGGCCGAGGTGCCGGGCGCCGCGGGTACGTGGAAGGACCTCACGGACTCGGTGAACACGGCGTTCCGCAACCTGACGGGTCAGGTGCGGGACATCGCGCAGGTGACGACGGCGGTGGCGAACGGCGACCTGTCGCAGAAGGTCACGGTGGACGTGGCCGGCGAGATGCTGGAGCTGAAGAACACCGTCAACACGATGGTGTCGCAGCTGTCGTCGTTCGCCGACCAGGTGACGCGGATGGCGCGGGACGTGGGCACCGAGGGCCGGCTCGGCGGTCAGGCCCGGGTGGACGGCGTGTCCGGCCGGTGGCGGGAGCTCACCGACTCGGTGAACTTCATGGCCGGCAACCTGACCTCGCAGGTGCGGCAGATCGCGCAGGTGACGACGGCCGTGGCGCGCGGTGACCTGTCGCAGAAGATCGACGTGGACGCGCGCGGTGAGATCCTGGAGCTGAAGAACACCATCAACACGATGGTCGACCAGCTGTCCGCGTTCGCCGACCAGGTGACGCGGGTGGCCCGTGAGGTGGGCACGGACGGGCGGCTCGGCGGCCAGGCGCAGGTGCCGGGTGTCGCCGGCGTGTGGCGGGACCTGACCGACTCGGTGAACGGGATGGCCGGGAACCTGACGGCGCAGGTGCGCAACATCGCGCAGGTCGCGACCGCGGTGGCGCGCGGTGACCTGTCGCAGAAGATCGACGTGGACGCGCGCGGCGAGATCCTGGAGCTGAAGAACACCCTCAACACGATGGTGGACCAGCTCTCCAGCTTCGCGGACCAGGTGACGCGGGTGGCCCGCGAGGTGGGCACCGAGGGCATCCTCGGCGGCCAGGCCGAGGTGCAGGGGGTCTCCGGCACCTGGAAGGACCTGACCCAGTCGGTGAACTCGATGGCGAACAACCTGACCTTCCAGGTCCGCAACATCGCCGAGGTCACCACGGCGGTGGCGCGCGGCGACCTGTCGAAGAAGATCACCGTCGACGCCAAGGGCGAGATCCTGGAGCTGGTGACGACCGTCAACACGATGGTCGACCAGCTGTCGAACTTCGCCGACGAGGTGACGCGGGTGGCCCGCGAGGTGGGCACCGAGGGCATCCTCGGCGGCCAGGCCCGGGTGCGCGGGGTGACCGGCATCTGGAAGGACCTGAGCGACAACGTCAACCTGATGGCCAACAACCTGACGAGTCAGGTGCGGAACATCTCCCGGGTGTCGGCGGCGGTCGCCAACGGCGATCTGACGAAGAAGGTCACCGTCGAGGCGCGCGGCGAGGTCGCCGAGCTCGCCGACACCGTCAACACGATGGTGACGACGCTGTCGTCGTTCGCCGACGAGGTGACGCGGGTGGCCCGTGAGGTGGGCACCGACGGCATCCTGGGCGGCCAGGCGCGGGTGCCGGGTGTCTCGGGCACGTGGAAGGACCTCACCGACTCGGTGAACGGCATGGCCGACAACCTGACCGGTCAGGTGCGGCAGATCGCGGCCGTCACCACGGCCATCGCCAAGGGCGACCTCACCAAGAAGATCGACATCGATGCCCGGGGTGAGATCCAGGAGCTGAAGAGCACCATCAACACGATGGTCGACCAGCTGTCGAACTTCGCCGAGGAGGTCACGCGCGTGGCCCGCGAGGTGGGCACGGACGGGCAGCTCGGCGGTCAGGCGCGGGTCCGGGACGTGGACGGGACCTGGCGGGACCTGACGGAGTCGGTGAACGAGATGGCCGGGAACCTGACCCGGCAGGTGCGGGCGATCGCGGCCGTCGCCACGGCGGTGACCCGCGGCGATCTCAATCTGAAGATCGACGGTGTCGACGCGGCGGGCGAGATCCAGGCCCTCCAGGAGAACATCAACACCATGATCGCCAACCTGCGGGACACCACCCTCGCCAACGAGGAGCAGGACTGGCTGAAGGGCAACCTGGCCCGCATCTCCGGTCTGATGCAGGGCCGGCGGGACCTCGACGACGTGGCCTCCCTCATCATGAGCGAGCTCACGCCGGTGGTCTCCGCGCAGCACGGTGCCTTCTTCGTGGCGATGCCGACCGGCTCCGCCAACGCCGACGGCGAGCCGCTGGGCGAGGGCGAGGGCTCGTACGAGCTGCGGATGCGCGGCAGTTACGGCTACTCCGCCGGTTCCATGCCGACCTCGTTCCGGCCGGGCGAGACGCTCATCGGGACGGCCGCGGAGGAGAAGCGGACCATCCAGGTCAACGTGCCGCCGGGCTATCTGAAGATCTCCTCCGGGCTCGGCGAGGCCGCGCCGGCCCATGTGATCGTGCTGCCGGTGCTGTTCGAGGGCCGGGTCCTCGGGGTGATCGAGCTGGCCTCGTTCCAGCCGTTCACGCAGATCCAGCGGGACTTCCTCAACCAGATCGCGGAGCTGATCGCGACCACGGTCAACACCATCAGCGTCAACACCCGCACCGAGGTGCTGCTCCAGCAGTCGCAGGAGCTCACCGAGCAGCTGCGGGAGCGGTCGGCGGAGCTGGAGCACCGGCAGAAGGAGCTGCAGAACTCCAACGCCGAGCTGGAGGAGAAGGCGGAGCTGCTGGCCCGTCAGAACCGGGACATCGAGGTGAAGAACACCGAGATCGAGGAGGCCCGGCAGGTCCTGGAGGAGCGTGCGGAGCAGCTCGCCGTGTCCATGCGCTACAAGTCCGAGTTCCTGGCCAACATGTCGCACGAGCTGCGCACGCCGCTCAACTCGCTGCTGATCCTGGCCAAGTTGCTCGCCGACAACGCGGACGCGAATCTGACGCCCAAGCAGGTCGAGTTCGCGGAGACCATCCACGGGGCCGGTTCCGATCTGCTCCAGCTGATCAACGACATCCTGGACCTGTCGAAGGTCGAGGCGGGCAAGATGGACGTCTCGCCGACGCGGATCGCGCTGGTGCAGCTGGTCGACTACGTGGAGGCCACCTTCCGGCCGCTGACCGCCGAGAAGGGGCTGGACTTCTCGGTGCGGGTCTCGCCGGAGCTGCCGGCCACCCTGCACACCGACGAGCAGCGGCTGCTGCAGGTGCTGCGCAACCTGCTGTCGAACGCGGTGAAGTTCACCGACACCGGTGCCGTGGAGCTGGTGATCCGGCCGGCGGGCGCGGACGTGCCGCAGTCGATCCGGGAGCAGCTCCTGGAGGCCGGGACGCTGCGCGACCCGGAGGCCGAGATGATCGCGTTCTCGGTGACCGACACGGGCATCGGCATCGCGGCCGGCAAGATGCGGGTGATCTTCGAGGCGTTCAAGCAGGCCGACGGCACCACCAGCCGCAAGTACGGCGGTACGGGGCTCGGCCTGTCGATCAGCCGGGAGATCGCCCGGCTGCTCGGCGGCGAGATCTACGCGGCGAGCGAGCCGGGCCGTGGCTCGACGTTCACCCTGTACCTGCCGCTGAGCCCCCATGAGCCCGCGCAGTCGGGCCAGGGGTCCGAGCAGCAGGACGCGGAGGACAGCCTCGGCCTGGAGGAACAGACCGGGGAGGGCCTGGTGCACTTCGCGCCCGCACCGGCGCGCACGGAGGCCAGGTCCGGGGCCGGCGCGCTGTTCCGGCACCGCCGCAAGGCGGTGGAGCCGCGGGCCCAGGTGCCCGGGCAGCCGGGCAAGGACGGCCAGGCCGCCGGCGAGGAGCGGGCGGAGCCCGAGCCGCGTCCGACGTTCTCGTTCGCGGGCGAGAAGGTGCTGATCGTCGACGACGACATCCGCAACGTGTTCGCGCTCACCAGCGTCCTGGAGCAGCACGGCCTCGCGGTGCTGTACGCGGAGAACGGCCGCGAGGGCATCGAGGTCCTGGAGCAGCACGACGACGTGTCGGTGGTGCTGATGGACATCATGATGCCGGAGATGGACGGGTACGCCACCACCACCGCGATCCGGCGGATGCCGCAGTTCGCGGGGCTGCCGATCATCGCGCTGACCGCCAAGGCGATGAAGGGCGACCGGGAGAAGGCCATCGAGTCGGGTGCCTCCGACTACGTCACCAAGCCGGTCGACCCCGACCACCTGCTGACGGTGATGGAGCAGTGGATGCGGGGGGAGGGCCGCTGACGAGGCCGGGCGCCGTCCGGCGGGCCGTCGCCACACGGGTGTGAGAGCCCGCCGGACGGGGAACCTTCTGGTCTCCCGCCGCGTTCGACGTAGGGGCACGCAAGTGAGTGCTCTGTGACAATGCGGTGACAGGGTGTGGCGACGGGCGGGGTGCGGCTACGATGACCGGCACAAGGACGGACGGCGCATGGGAGTCGTCTTCTGGGGCGGCGCCCGGTGCTTCCCCCGGCTCGCAGAGCCTGAGGGAGCCAGTGCCGGGGCGAGGAGGACGGGGCATGGTGCAGAAGGCCAAGATCCTCCTGGTCGATGACCGGCCGGAGAATCTGCTGGCGCTGGAGGCCATTCTCTCCGCGCTCGATCAGACGCTGGTGCGGGCATCGTCCGGGGAGGAAGCGCTCAAGGCGCTGCTGACGGACGACTTCGCGGTCATCCTGCTGGACGTCCAGATGCCGGGAATGGACGGATTCGAGACGGCCGCGCACATCAAGCGGCGCGAGCGGACCAGGGACATCCCGATCATCTTCCTCACCGCCATCAACCACGGCCCCCACCACACCTTCCGGGGGTACGCGGCGGGCGCGGTCGACTACATCTCCAAGCCCTTCGACCCGTGGGTGCTGCGTGCCAAGGTCTCGGTCTTCGTCGACCTGTACATGAAGAACTGCCAGCTGCGCGAGCAGGCCGCGCTGCTGCGCCTCCAGCTGGAGGGCGGGGCGAACGGCGGCCAGGGCAGCCAGTCGGCCGGGCTGCTCGCCGAGCTGTCGGCCCGGCTCGCCGCGGTCGAGGAGCAGGCCGAGGCGCTGTCCAAGCAGCTCGACGACGACTCCGCCGACGCGGCCGCCGTCGCCACCGCCGCGCACCTGGAGCGCAAGCTCACCGGACTGCGCCGGGCCCTCGACGCCCTGGAGCCCGGCACCGGCGCAACGCCGTCCCTGCCCTCGCAGAACTGAGCGCCAGTGCCGGCACCGAGCTGACGCGCGGTCACCCGGTCGGCGCCCGCCGTGAGCGGGCGTCAGTTTCGCGCTCCCGTACGGGCGACACGAACGGGTGAGCTGTATCCCCGGCGGTGTACACCGGTAACCTCGTCATCATGGCCTCACGTACGTCCGGCAAGGGTTCCCAGGGCACGGCGGGCACCGCGAAGCCGCGCGCCGGCCGTACGACCGGCACCGCGAAGAAGGCGGCGGCCGCGAAGTCCCCCGCCAAACCTCCCGCGAAGAAGGCGCCGGCGAAGAAGGCCGCGCCCGCCAAGCGCGCGCCCGCCCGCAAGACCGCGGCGAAGAAGGCCGCGCCCCGCCCCGCTCCGTCCCCGACCGGGGGCGTCTACCGGCTGGTGCGCGGGCTCTGGCTCGGCCTCGCCCACGCGGTCGGCGCGATGTTCCGGGGCATAGGGCGCGGCGCCAAGGGGCTCGACCCGGTCCACCGCAAGGACGGACTCGCGCTGCTGCTGCTCGGCGTCGCCCTGATCGTCGCCGCCGGGACCTGGTCGAATCTGCGCGGGCCGGTCGGCGACCTGGTGGAGATGCTGGTCACCGGCTCCTTCGGGCGACTCGACCTGCTGGTCCCGCTGCTGGTCGGCGCGATCGGCGTACGGCTGATCCTGTATCCGGAGAAGCCCGAGGCCAACGGGCGGATCGTGATCGGCCTGTCCGCGCTGGTCATCGGCGTGCTCGGGCAGGTCCACATCGCGTGCGGCTCGCCCGGCCGGGGCGACGGCACCGAGGCCATGCAGGACGCGGGCGGGCTCATCGGCTGGGCCGCCTCCAAGCCGCTCGTCTTCATGATGGGCGAGGTCCTGGCGGTGCCGATGCTGGTGCTGCTCACCGTCTTCGGTCTGCTCGTGGTCACCGCGACCCCCGTCAACGCCATCCCGCAGCGGCTGCGCGCCCTCGGCGCCCGGCTCGGCATCGTCGAGCCGGCGTACGACCCGTACGAGGCCGCCGGCGACGCGTACGGCGACGACTGGCGCGACGACGAGCCGCGGCCCGCCCGCCCGGTCCGCCGCCGTGCCCCCGCCGCAGGGCCGGACTACGACCCGGACAGCGCGGAGGCCGCCGCCCTGGAGCGGCGCGGCCGCCGGCGCCGTACCCCGCCGGCGTCCGCCTTCGACACCGGCGGCCTCGACCCCGTCGACGTGGCCGCCGCCGCGGCCGCCGCCCTCGACGGTGCCGTCCTCAACGGCATGCCGCCGTCCCCGGTGGTCGCCGACCTGACCCGGGACGTCACCGCCGAGCGGGCCGCCGCCGTGGACGCGGCCGCCGCCGACGCGGCACCCGACACCGCGCCCGCACGCCCGGCCGCGCCGGTCCCCGGCGCGCGGGGCGCCGCCGGGCAGCGGCAGGGCGGTGGGCCCGCCGGCGCGGTGCCCGACCTGACGAAGCCGGTGCCCGAGCCGACCGAGATGCCGTCGCGGGCCGAGCAGCTCCAGCTCTCCGGCGACATCACGTACTCCCTGCCCTCCCTGGACCTGCTGGAGCGCGGCGGGCCCGGCAAGACCCGCAGCGCCGCCAACGACGCCATCGTCGAGGCGCTCACCAACGTCTTCGCCGAGTTCAAGGTCGACGCGGCCGTCACCGGCTTCACCCGCGGCCCGACGGTCACCCGCTACGAGGTGGAGCTCGGCCCGGCCGTCAAGGTCGAGAAGATCACCGCGCTCACCAAGAACATCGCGTACGCCGTGGCCAGCCCCGACGTGCGGATCATCTCGCCGATCCCGGGGAAGTCCGCGGTCGGCATCGAGATCCCCAACACCGACCGCGAGATGGTCAACCTCGGCGACGTGCTGCGCCTCGCCGACGCGGCGGAGGACGACCACCCGATGCTGGTCGCGCTCGGCAAGGACGTCGAGGGCGGCTATGTGATGGCCAACCTGGCGAAGATGCCGCACATCCTCGTCGCGGGCGCCACCGGCTCCGGCAAGTCCTCCTGCATCAACTGCCTGATCACCTCGGTGATGATAAGAGCGACCCCGGAGGACGTCCGGATGGTCCTCGTCGACCCCAAGCGGGTCGAGCTCACCGCGTACGAGGGCATCCCGCACCTGATCACCCCGATCATCACCAACCCCAAGCGGGCCGCCGAGGCGCTGCAGTGGGTCGTGCGCGAGATGGACCTGCGCTACGACGACCTGGCCGCGTTCGGTTTCCGGCACATCGACGACTTCAACCAGGCGATCCGGGACGGCAAGGTCAAGCCGCCGCCGGGCAGCGAGCGCGAGCTGGCGCCCTACCCGTACCTGCTGGTGATCGTCGACGAGCTCGCCGACCTGATGATGGTCGCGCCGAGGGACGTCGAGGACGCCATCGTCCGCATCACCCAGTTGGCCCGCGCGGCCGGCATCCATCTGGTGCTGGCCACCCAGCGGCCCTCCGTGGACGTCGTCACCGGCCTGATCAAGGCGAACGTGCCCTCCCGGCTCGCCTTCGCCACCTCCTCGCTCGCCGACAGCCGCGTCATCCTCGACCAGCCCGGCGCCGAGAAGCTGATCGGCAAAGGTGACGGACTCTTCCTGCCGATGGGCGCCAACAAGCCCATCCGCATGCAGGGCGCCTTCGTCACCGAGCACGAGGTGGCCGGCGTCGTCCAGCACTGCAAGGACCAGATGGCGCCCGTCTTCCGGGACGACGTCACCGTCGGCACCAAGCAGAAGAAGGAGATCGACGAGGAGATCGGCGACGACCTCGACCTGCTGTGCCAGGCCGCCGAGCTGGTCGTCTCCACCCAGTTCGGCTCCACCTCGATGCTCCAGCGCAAGCTGCGCGTCGGCTTCGCGAAGGCCGGCCGGCTGATGGACCTGATGGAGTCCCGCAACATCGTCGGACCGAGCGAGGGTTCGAAGGCCCGCGACGTGCTGGTCAAGCCCGACGAACTCGACGCGGTGCTCGCCGTCATCCGCGGGGAGGACGGGGCCTGAGGGGCCTCCGGGCCGGCGCTGCCGTAACGAGACCTGGCCGAGACTCACTCGTAAGGGAACAAGGGCAACCGTTTCCCTTGGGCGTACGTCAAGTTGGAGGGAGGGAAAGCACCATGTCCCAGCCTCATGGCGTACAAACGACGCCCGCCCGGTTGCCCCACCCTTTCGTACCACCCATAGACTGAACGTCCAGCAGGTGGCTACACGCTCGAAAGGCGCTCTCGTGTCCATCGGCAACTCCCCCGAATCCCCCGAGGACGACCGGAACTTCCCGGCAGATGACCGGGATTCGATCGGTCGCGCCCTCCAGCAGGCCCGTGTCGCCGCCGGTCTCACCGTCGAAGAGGTCAGCGCCTCCACCCGGGTGCGCGTGCCGATCGTGCACGCCATCGAGGAGGACGACTTCTCGCGCTGCGGCGGCGACGTCTACGCCCGCGGGCACGTCCGCACGCTCGCGCGCGCCGTGGGGCTCGATCCGGCTCCGCTGGTCGAGCAGTACGACGCCGAGCACGGCGGACGGCCCTCGCCCACCCCGGCCGCCCCCCTCTTCGAGGCGGAACGCATCCGCCCCGAGCCCCGCCGCCCCAACTGGACCGCCGCCATGGTCGCGGCCATCGTGGCCGTCGTCGGCTTCGTCGGCTTCACCATGTTCAACGGCACCGACGGCCAGGCCGGGCCCGGCGCGGTCGCGGAGGGGCCCGCCCCCGTCAAGACCACCGCCCCCGCCAAGCCCAAGCCCGTGAAGCCGGCCCCCCGGCCCTCCGAGAGCGCCATCGCGGCGGTCCCGCAGGACAAGGTCACGGTCAAACTGACCGCCGTCGACGACAAGAGCTGGATCTCGGCCAAGGCCCACGACGGCAAGCTGCTCTTCGACGGGCTGCTCCTCGCGGGTGAGTCCAAGACCTTCCAGGACGACGAGCGCATCGATCTCATCCTCGGCAACGCCGGGCCGATCGAGCTCTTCGTCAACGGCAAGAAGATCGAGGACTCGTTCGAGTCGGGCCAGGTCGAGCGCCTGTCCTACACCAAGGGCGACCCCCAGGCCGGCTGACCGTCCGGCCCCCGCCCGGGGCCGGACAACGGCCGGACGGCGGCCGGACGACCGGATGTGACGACCGTCGCGCAGGTGAACCCTGCGCGACGGAGGTGCGTCCGGGACGAAGTAGTCTTGAGTCCATGCCCGAACGCCGTACCGTCGCCCTTGTCACTCTCGGCTGCGCCCGTAACGAGGTGGACTCGGAGGAGCTCGCAGGCCGCTTGGCAGCGGACGGCTGGGAGCTCGTCGAGAACGCCGAGGAAGCGGACGTCGCCGTCGTCAACACCTGCGGCTTCGTCGAAGCCGCCAAGAAGGACTCCGTCGACGCCCTCCTCGAAGCCAATGACCTGAAGGACCACGGCCGCACCCAGGCCGTCGTCGCCGTCGGCTGCATGGCCGAGCGCTACGGCAAGGAGCTCGCCGACGCGCTGCCCGAGGCCGACGGCGTGCTCGGCTTCGACGACTACGCCGACATCTCCAACCGCCTCCAGACCATCCTCAGCGGCGGCAGCGTCGAGGCGCACGCGCCGCGCGACCGCCGCAAGCTGCTGCCGCTGTCCCCGGTGGAGCGGCAGAAGGCCGCGGCCGGCGTGGCCCTGCCCGGACACGGCGACGGCGCCGCCCCGACCGCCAAGACCCCCGCGGACGCGCCCGCCGCCGACCTCACGGACCTCCCCGAGGGCCTCGCGCCCGCCTCCGGGCCCCGCGCGCCGCTGCGCCGCCGCCTGGACACCAGCCCCGTCGCCTCCGTGAAGCTGGCCTCCGGCTGCGACCGGCGCTGCACCTTCTGCGCCATCCCGTCCTTCCGCGGCTCCTTCGTCTCCCGCCGCCCCTCGGACGTGCTCAACGAGACGCGCTGGCTCGCCGAGCAGGGCGTGAAGGAGATCATGCTGGTCTCCGAGAACAACACCTCGTACGGCAAGGACCTCGGCGACATCCGCCTCCTGGAGAGCCTGCTGCCCGAGCTGGCGGCGGTCGACGGCATCGAGCGGGTCCGGGTCAGCTACCTGCAGCCCGCCGAGATGCGCCCCGGCCTGATCGACGTGCTCACCTCCACCGAGAAGGTCGCCCCCTACTTCGACCTGTCGTTCCAGCACAGCGCCCCGGACGTGCTGCGGGCCATGCGCCGCTTCGGCGACACCGACCGGTTCCTGGAGCTGCTGGAGACCATCCGCTCCAAGGCCCCGACCGCCGGTGCCCGCTCCAACTTCATCGTCGGCTTCCCCGGCGAGACCGAGGCGGACTTCGCCGAGCTGGAACGCTTCGTCACCCACGCCCGCCTCGACGCCATCGGCGTCTTCGGCTACTCCGACGAGGACGGTACCGAGGCCGCCACGTACGAGCACAAGCTGCCCCAGGACCTGGTCGACGAGCGCCTCGCGCACCTGTCCCGGCTCGCGGAGGAGCTCACCGCCCAGCGTGCGGAGGAGCGGATCGGCGAGATTCTGGAAGTACTGGTCGAGTCCTTCGACGAGGAGGAGGACGGCTGGATCGGCCGGGCCGCCCACCAGGCGCCCGAGACCGACGGCCAGGTGCTCCTCCCCGCGGACTCGGCCGACGGCCTCGACCTGGCCCCGGGCCGTATGGTCAGGGCCGAGGTGGTCGACACCGAGGGCGTCGACCTGGTGGCCGAGTGCCGCGCCGACCTGGGGAGCGTCCCCCAGGCCCCCGAGGCCGAGGAGGCGGGCAGATGACCGGAGTCCCGGCATCCGCGACGGGCGGGTCCGGAAGGCCGGCGCCGCGCGGCAAGCTGGGCGCGGCGGCCGTCAATCAGGCCAGCCTCTGGAACATCGCCAACATCCTCACCATGATCCGGCTCGTGCTCGTGCCCGGCTTCGTGGTGCTGCTGCTCCAGGACGGCGGGCACGACCCCGCCTGGCGTGCCTGGGCGTGGGCGGCGTTCGCCGTCGCCATGATCACGGACATCTTCGACGGGCACCTGGCCAGGGCGTACAACCTGGTCACGGACTTCGGGAAGATCGCCGACCCGATCGCCGACAAGGCGATCATGGCGGCCGGCCTGATCTCCCTGTCCGCGCTCGGCGACCTGCCGTGGTGGGTCACGGCGGTGATCCTCGCGCGGGAGCTCGGCATCACGCTGATGCGGTTCTGGGTGATCCGGCACGGAGTGATTCCGGCCAGTCGCGGCGGCAAGATGAAGACGCTCGCCCAGGGCACCGCGGTCGGCATGTACGTGCTGATGCTCACCGGTCCACTCGCCACCCTGCGCTTCTGGGTGATGGCGGTGGCCGTCGTGCTGACGGTCGTCACCGGTCTGGACTACGTCCGGCAGGCGGTCGTGCTGCGCCGTCGCGGGCTCGCCGAGGAGCGGGCGGCCGCGGCGGCGGAAACCGGCTCGGAGGCCGGTTCGGGGGCCGGGGCACGATGAACGAAGCCGCCCGGGTGCTGGCGCTGCTCGCGGAACGTGGTCATACGCTGGCCGTCGCGGAGTCCCTCACGGGCGGTCTGGTGGCCGCGGAGCTCACCGGGGTACCCGGTGCCTCCAAGACCTTCCGCGGGTCCGTCACGGCCTATGCCACGCCCCTGAAGGAGCTGCTGCTCGGCGTGGACGGGACCCTCCTGGCGGAGCGCGGGGCGGTGGACCCGGAGGTCGCGCTGCAGATGGCGGCCGGTGTGCGGGCCAGACTGGGCGCCGACTGGGGGCTGGCGACGACCGGTGTCGCGGGCCCCGATCCGCAGGACGGACAGCCCGTGGGAACGGTGTACGTGGCCGTCGCGGGCCCTTCGGGAGGGCTCGACGGGGCTACTGCGGCGCGGAAGGTGGCCGCGCTGCGGTTGAACGGCGATCGAGCGGAAATCCGTAGAGAGAGTGTACGGAGCGTGCTCGAATTGCTGAGTGAACTGCTCGCCGACGAACGCTCGGAAAATGCGCGGGCACAGGATACGGAACAGAACGGGGGAGATTGATGTTTGCAGCCATGAGTGAACACGACATCGCTCCCCGCACGGCCGCGGCGCGAGGCGGTACGGTGGGGCGTGAAGGATGCGGCTACGCGGTCCGAGGAGGGAGCCACCGATGATTCTGCTCCGTCGCCTGTTGGGTGACGTGCTGCGTCGGCAGCGCCAGCGCCAGGGCCGTACTCTGCGCGAAGTCTCCTCCTCCGCCCGAGTCTCACTCGGCTATCTCTCCGAGGTGGAGCGGGGGCAGAAGGAGGCTTCCTCCGAACTGCTCTCCGCGATCTGCGACGCGTTGGACGTACGGATGTCCGAGCTCATGCGCGAAGTGAGTGACGAGCTGTCGCTGGCCGAACTTGCCGAGTCGGCAAGGGCGAGCGAACCGGTGCCGGCGCCGGTACGGCCGATGCTCAATTCGGTGTCGGTGACGTCGGTGCCCGGTGTGCCCACCGAGCGGGTGACCATCAAGGCGCCCGCGGAGGCCGTGGACGTCGTCGCCGCCTGAGAAGAACGAAGCGGGGTGAAGCCCCGGTCGGTGCCCTGTTCAGGGTGCCGGCCGGGGCTTTCCTCATGCCCGGACGGGACTTCGGTCCCGCGACCCTCGGTCGTAGGTCCGGTAATCGGTTGATTACGTTTGAGATGCCGGATTCGGGTGATGCGTGACATCGTTGGGGGAACCGTACGACCGAAGTTGGAGAGTGCGCATGACTGTCGTGAAGAGCTCCCTGTCCGATGCCGATCTGAAGACGGTCGGCAACGCCCTGCAGGGTGCGCTGGTCGACCTGGTCGACCTCGCCCTGGTGGCCAAGCAGGTCCACTGGAACGTGGTCGGCCCCCGCTTCCGGTCCGTCCACCTCCAGCTCGACGACGTGGTGGCCACGGCCCGGACGCACTCCGACACGGTGGCCGAACGCGCCTCGGCGATCGGCGTGAACCCGGACGGACGGGCGGCCACGGTGGCGTCCGGGAGCGCGATCGGCTCCGTGCCGGAAGGCTGGATCAAGGACACCGACGCGGTGCGGATCCTCGTCGACGCGCTGGCCGCGGTGGTGACGCGGATGCGCGAGCGGATCGCCGTGACCGAGGAGCCGGACCCCGTGACGCAGGACATCCTCATCGGGCTGACGGCCGACCTCGAGAAGCACGCCTGGATGTTCCAGGCGGAGAGCGCCTGACCGTGGCTGACGGTGTGGCGATATGCGTCCCGTGCGCCGGGGTTGCCTCTAGTGCGCCCTCCCGCCGGGTGATCCTGCCGGTCTAGCGTCGACCGGAGGAGGCGGCCATGGTACGGCGACGGGTTCCGCTGGTGACGCTCATGCTGGTCGCGGCCGGACTGGCGGTCGGTGGGCTCTGGTGGTGGGCGGTGGCACGCCTGCTGCTGGTGCCGGGGGAGACCGGACCGGTCGAGGGGGCGGTGGCCGCGGGCGGCTGGGGGCTGAGCCTGCTGCCGGTGCACGTGGCCGCCTCTTCCGGCCGACGGCGCGGCGGCGGGCCGGATGGTCCAGGTCGGCCGGGACGGTCCGGGCCGCCTTCGGAAGCGGCGCGGCTCGCGGACCTCTGGCGGTCGGTCAGCAGGGCATCGGCACGCCGCCGTTGGGGCGGAGGGTCCGCCCCGTCGTGAACGACGAGGCGGCGCGGCGGTCGCACGGCCGATGCCGCTCGCGGCTCCGGTGACGAAGGCCGTGCGGCCGGTGAGGTCGTACGCGCCGAGGCCCGTGCGCGGACCGTCCGATGAGAACTGACCGACCGTCAATCGGAGGCGGAAGCGGTCAGGGTACGGGTTCGCCCTGCGGGCCCTTCTGGCAGCCGGGGCACCAGTACGTCACCCGGTCGCCGAGCTCCGCCTTGCGGATCGCGGTGCCGCAGCGCCGACAGGGGCGGCCCTCACGGCCGTAGACGTACAGACGCTCGCCAGGGCGGTGGCGGGTGGTCGTGCGCATGCCGGGACTGTCCTTGTTCGCCTCCAGGAGGCGGTGCGCGGTCGCCACCAGCCGCTCCGGGACGCCCGGCCCGAGCTCACCCACCGGCAGCCAGGGCGTGACGGCGGCCAGGAAGGCCAGCTCCGACTTGTAGACATTGCCGATCCCGGCCAGGTTCCGCTGGTCGAGCAGCGCCTCACCGAGCGTTCGCCCCGGGTCGGCGCCGAGACGGCGCACCGCCTCCGACGGGTCCCAGTCCGGCCCGAGCAGATCCGGCCCGAGATGGCCCACCACCGTGGCTTCCTCGGCGGTACGGATCAGCTCCAGGACCGGCAGACGGTAGCCGTACGCGGTGAACTCCGCGTTCCCGAGGATCGCCCGGATCTGGTGCGCGGGCCCTCCGCGCGGACGCTCCCCGGTGGCGTACACCCGCCACGCCCCGTCCATCCGCAGATGCGAGTGCAGCGTGAACCCGCCCTCGATTCGGGTCAGCAGGTGCTTGCCGCGCGGGGTGACGTCGAGCACCCGCCGCCCGGTCAGGTCAGCGGTCGCGAACCGGGGCACCCGCAGATCGAACCGCGTCAGCACCCGCCCGGCCAGCGCCGAGTCCAGCCGGTGGGCCTCGTACCAGACGGTGTCACCTTCGGGCATGGGGCCATGATGCCGTGCGGGGGCGGGGATGCGGTGGGTTGGGGCGGGGCGCGGCGGAGGCGGGAGTGGCGCCGCGTGGCTGCGGGACCGGTGGGACGGCAGGCCCCGCCCCGCCTGCCGCGCCCGTCGGAGGGTCGGCGCGACAGGCGGGCGGGGCGACGGCGGTGGCGGCCCGCGGATGGTCAGGCCCGCAGGCGTAGGCCGCGGGGGGTGGCGTGGAAGCCGGCGGCCTCCAGGGAGCGGGCGAGCGGGGAGGTGAGGGCGGTCGTCCCGTTGATCCGCTCCACCGTGACCGTGCCGAGCGAGCCCGCCGACGCCGCTGCCGCCAGGGCCTCCGCCGCCGCCCGCAGCGCCGGGGACTCCGGGTCGGCCGGCCAGGACAGCAGCGTCTTGCCGCCCCGCTCCATGTAGAGCGTGAGCTCGCCATCGACCAGGACGACCAGGGCACCCGCCTTGCGTCCCGGCTTGTGCCCGGCGTCCGTCGGCGGCTCGGGCCAGGGCAGGGCGGCCCCGTACGCGTTCGCCGGGTCGGCCGCCGCCAGGACCACCGCCCGGGGACCGACGCCCTCCTCGGCGCCCCGGTCCCGGGCGTTCGCCGCCGCGCGCAGCCGGTCCACCGCCCCGTCCATGGCGAACTGGGCCGCGCCGAGGCCCTCCACCACATAGCCACGGCGGGCCTGACCGCTGTCCTCGAAGGCGGACAGGATCCGGTACGTCGCGGAGAAGCCGCCCTCGACGCCCTCGGCCGCCACCGCGCCCCGGGTGACCACCCCGTGCCGGTCCAGGAGCGTGCGGGCCAGGGCGTGCGCCCGGTGGGTGGGCTCCGGCTCCAGCGGGGGCAGCAGCGACCAGCGGCCGCTCACCGTGGGCGGCCCCGTGCGGGAGGCCGTGCGGGCGGCGGCGCTCAGCGTCCCGTACCGGCCGCGCGGGACCGTGCGGCGGGCGCGGTGCGCCGTGGAGCCGGCCGTACGGCCCGAGCCCAGGAGGGAGCGCAGCGGGGCCAGCGTGTCGTTGGTGAGACGACCCGACCAGGCCAGGTCCCACAGCGCGTCCGCCAGCTGCGGATCCGTGGCGTCCGGGTGGGTCGTGGCCCGCACCTGGTCGGCGATCTGGCGGAAGAACAGCCCGTATCCGCCGGACAGGGTCGTCAGGACGGACTCGTGCAGCCCGGTGAGCTCCAGGGGATGTGCCGGGGGCAGGAGCAGCGGCGCCGCGTCGGCCAGATAGAGCGAGATCCAGCCGTCCTTGCCGGGCAGCGCCCCGGCGCCCGCCCAGATCACCTCGCCGGTCGTGGTCAGCTCGTCCAGGAGCGCGGGGGAGTAGTCCCGCACCCGCGAGGGCAGGACGAGCTTCTCCAGGGCCGAGGCCGGCACCGGTGCGCCCTGGAGCTGCTCGATCGCCCGGGCCAGACCGTCGATCCCGCGCAGGCTGTTGCCGCCCAGGTGCTGCCACTGGGGCAGGAAGGTGGCGAGCGCGGCCGGCGGCACCGGCTCCAGCTCGTGCCGCAGGGCCGCGAGGGAGCGGCGGCGCAGCCGGCGCAGGACGGCGGCGTCGCACCACTCCTGGCCGATCCCCGACGGGTGGAACTCGCCCTGCACGACCCGCCCGGCACCGGCCAGCCGGTGCAGCGCCCCGTCCGTGACCGCCGCCCCCAGGCCGAAGCGGGCCGCGGCCTGGGAGGAGGTGAACGGGCCGTGGGTACGGGCGTAGCGGGCGAGCAGATCGCCCAGCGGGTCCTTCACCGGCTCTGTGAACGCCTCCGGCACGCCCACCGGCAGCGCCGTGCCGAGGGCGTCCCGCAGCCGGCCCGCGTCCTCGATCGCCGCCCAGTGGTCGGCGCCCGCGATCCGCACCCGGATCGCCCGCCGGGCTCGGGCCAGCTCCTCGGCCCAGCCGGCCTCGGCGCCCCGCGCGGCCAGCTCCGCGTCGGTCAGCGGCCCGAGGACCCGCAGCACGTCGGCGACGCCCTCCACGTCCTTGACCCGCCGGTCCTCGGTCAGCCACTGCAGCTCCCGCTCCAGCTCGGCGAGGACGTCCGCGTCGAGCAGCTCCCGCAGCTCTGCCTGCCCGAGCAGCTCGGCCAGCAGCCGCGAGTCCAGGGACAGCGCCGCCGCCCGCCGCTCGGCGAGCGGCGAGTCGCCCTCGTACAGGAACTGCGCGACATAGCCGAAGAGCAGGGAACGGGCGAACGGGGACGGTTCGGGAGTGGTGACCTCCACGAGCCGCACCCGGCGGGACTCGATGTCCCCCATGAGCTCCCGCAGGCCCGGCACGTCGAAGACGTCCTGGAGGCACTCGCGGACCGCCTCCAGGACGATCGGGAAGGAACCGAACTCGCTCGCCACCTGGAGCAGCTGCGCCGCCCGCTGCCGCTGCTGCCACAGCGGGGTGCGCTTGCCGGGATTGCGCTTGGGCAGCAGCAGGGCGCGCGCCGCGCACTCGCGGAACCGGGAGGCGAACAGGGCGGAGCCGCCGACCTGGTCGGTGACGATCTGCTCGATCTCACCCCGGTCGAAGGCGACGTCGGCCGCGCCGATCGGCGCCTGTTCGCTGTCGTACGTGGTGTCGGCGAACCGGCCCGGGTCCACGGGGTCGTGGTCGAGCAGGTCCAGGCCCATCAGGTCCGCGTCCGGCAGCCGCAGCACGATCCCGTCGTCGGCGTGCATGACCTGGGCGTCCATCCCGTAGCGCTCGGCGAGCCGGGCGCCGAGCGCCAGCGCCCACGGGGCATGGACCTGCGCACCGAACGGGGAGTGGATGACGACCCGCCAGTCGCCGAGCTCGTCGCGGAACCGCTCCACCAGGATCGTCCGGTCGTCCGGCACATGGCCGCAGGCCTCGCGCTGCTCGGCGAGATACGCCACCACGTTCTCCGCCGCCCACGCGTCGAGCCCGGCGGCCAGCAGCCTCAGGCGGGCGTCGTCGGGCGCGAGCGCCCCCACTTCCCGGAGGAACGCGCCCACCGCGCGGCCCAGCTCCAGCGGCCGCCCCAGCTGGTCGCCCTTCCAGAACGGCAGCCGCCCCGGCACGCCCGGCGCGGGCGACACCAGCACCCGGTCCCGGGTGATGTCCTCGATCCGCCAGGACGTCGTGCCTAGCGTGAAGACGTCGCCGACCCGCGACTCGTACACCATCTCCTCGTCGAGCTCGCCGACCCGGCCGCCGCCCTTCTTCGGGTCCGAGCCCGCCAGGAACACCCCGAACAGGCCCCGGTCGGGGATCGTGCCGCCCGAGGTGACGGCGAGGCGCTGCGCGCCGGGCCGGCCCGTGACCGTCCCCGTGACCCGGTCCCACACCACGCGCGGGCGCAGCTCGGCGAACGCGTCGGAGGGATAGCGCCCGGCCAGCATGTCCAGGACCGCCGTGAACGCCGACTCGGGGAGCGCCGCGAACGGGGCCGCCCGGCGGACCGTCGCCAGCAGGTCGTCCACCTGCCAGCTGTCCAGGGCGACCATCGCCACCAGCTGCTGGGCGAGCACGTCCAGCGGGTTCGCCGGCACCCGCAGCGACTCGATGGAGCCGCTGCGCATCCGCTCGGTGACCACCGCCGACTGCACCAGGTCGCCCCGGTACTTCGGGAAGACCACACCGGTGGAGACCGCCCCCACCTGGTGCCCCGCGCGGCCCACGCGCTGGAGCCCGGAGGCGACCGACGGCGGCGACTCCACCTGCACGACCAGGTCCACCGCGCCCATGTCGATGCCCAGCTCCAGGCTGGACGTGGCCACCACGGCGGGCAGCCGGCCCGCCTTCAGGTCCTCCTCGACCTGGGCGCGCTGCTCCTTGGAGACCGAGCCGTGGTGCGCCCGGGCCAGGAGCGGCGGGGCGCCCTGCGCGGCCCCCGACTGGGCCATGATCTCGGCGGGTGGGGCACCGTCGGGCAGGGCCTCGCCGGTGGCCCGCTCGTACGCGATCTCGTTGAGCCGGTTGCACAGCCGCTCGGCGAGGCGGCGGGAGTTGGCGAAGACGATGGTCGAGCGGTGCGCCTGCACCAGGTCGGCGATCCGCTCCTCCACATGCGGCCAGATCGACGGCCGGTCGCCCCCCTCGGTGCCCGCCGAGGCCGGGGAACCGCCCAGCTCGCCCATGTCCTCCACCGGCACGACCACGGAGAGGTCGAACTCCTTGCCCGACGGAGGCTGGACGATCTCCACCTTCCGCTGCGGGGAGAGATAGCGGGCCACCTCCTCCACCGGCCGCACCGTCGCCGACAGGCCGATCCGGCGCGCCGGGCGGGGCAGCAGCTCGTCAAGGCGCTCCAGGGAGAGCGCCAGGTGCGCGCCGCGCTTCGTCCCGGCGACGGCGTGCACCTCGTCGAGGATGACCGTCTCCACGCCCGCGAGCGCGTCGCGCGTGGCCGAGGTCAGCATCAGGAACAACGACTCGGGCGTGGTGATCAGGATGTCCGGCGGCCGGGTCGCGAGGGCCCGTCGCTCGGCGGGCGGGGTGTCACCGGAGCGGATGCCCACCTTCACGTCCGGCTCGGGCAGCCCGAGCCGGACCGACTCCTGGCGGATGCCGGTCAGCGGGGAGCGCAGATTGCGCTCGACGTCGACCGCGAGCGCCTTCAGCGGAGACACGTACAGCACCCGGCAGCGCTTCTTGGCGTCGGCGGGCGGGGGAGTGGCCGCCAGTCGGTCGAGGGAGGCGAGGAAGGCGGCGAGGGTCTTGCCGGAACCGGTCGGCGCGACGACGAGCACGTCCGAGCCCGCGCCGATCGCCCGCCAGGCACCCTCCTGCGCCGCGGTGGGCGCGGTGAAGGCCCCGGTGAACCAGCTGCGGGTGGCGGGGGAGAACGAGTCGAGTGCGGACCTGGCCATGCCCCCCATCGTGCACCCCGCCACTGACAACCGCCCGGACCTGGGGAAACCGGCTCGTGGCGGCCCCGGACGTGGCGCACAATCGAAGACATGGCGAGCGGCGGCGCGGAGAACGGACGCGCGGGCGGAACGGGCCCGGACCAGACGCCCCGAGCCGGCGGTGCCGGCGGGACCCGGGCGGGCGCCGGCCCGGCCGGGCCGGGCAGGGGCGGACGGCCGCGGGGGCACGCCGTCACCGAGGGCGACCGGAGCGGGGCGCCGACCGAGGCCGAGACCGAAGTCCTGGGAGCCGGCCCCGCGGCTCGCGGGTCCGGGGGCGGCCTCACGGCGAACGGTGGCGGCATCGGCGGCATCGGCGATACCGGCTCTATCGGCGGAATCGGCGGTATCGGCAGGTCGGGTGGTGAGCGGGCACGGTACTGGCGGTACGGCGAGCTGCCCGGCGTGGATCTGCTGCACGCGCACTACATACGGAAGTCCTTCTCCCGGCACACCCACGAGAGCTTCGTCTTCGCCGCCATCACCGAGGGCGTCGAGGCCTTCCACTACGGAAGCGACCTCGTCCACGCCGGCCCCGGCCAGATCGCGCTGGTCAACCCCGACACCCCGCACACCGGGCACGCCGGGGTGCCCGAGGGATGGACGTACCGCACCATCTACCCCGACGCCGAGCTGATCCGGTCCATCGCCGCCGACACCATCGCGCTGCGCGGCGACATCGGCTTCACGTCCCCCGTCGTCGACGACCCGTACGCCGCCCAGCTCGTCATCGGCGTCCACCGCGCCGCCGAGGAGGGCAACGCGCTCGCCGCCGACAGCCTGCTGCGGCTGGTCACCGCGCGGATGCTGCGCAGCCACGGCGGACGGGTGCGGTCGCGGGCGCCCCTCGCGGCCGGGGCGCGGGACGCGGCACGCGCGCGTGCCCTCCTGGAGGAGCGGATGGCCGACCCGCCGACCCTGGAGCGGCTCGCCGCCGAGCTCGGCACCAGCCCCTTCGCGCTGCTGCGGGCCTTCCGCGCCGCGTACGGGATGCCGCCGCACACCTGGCTCACCGACGCCCGGGTACGGCGGGCCCGCCGGCTCCTGGACGCGGGCACGCCCCCGGCCGAGGCCGCCGTCGCGGTCGGCTTCACCGACCAGCCCCACCTGAACCGGCACTTCACCCGCAGCGTGGGCGTGCCCCCGGGCGCCTACCAGCGGGCCAGGGCCGCAAGAACGTACAAGACCGGCCGCGGACCGGCCCCGTAACGTCCCCGGCGTGGCACACCAGACAGCATCCCCCTCCGCAAGCTCCGTACGAGGAGGCGAACCGGCAGCGGCGCCCAGGAGCGACGGGGCCGTCGTGCGTGACGCCCTCGGCGTCGGCATCGCCGTCGGGCTCTCCGGCTTCGCCTTCGGCGTGACCTCGGCCGGATCCGGCCTCACCCTGCTCCAGACCTGCGCGCTCAGCCTGCTGGTGTTCACCGGCGCCTCGCAGTTCGCGCTGGTGGGCGCCCTCGCGGCGGGCGGGAACCCGTTCACCGCCGCCGCCGGGGCCTTCTTCGTCGGCACCCGCAACGCCTTCTACGGCCTGCGGCTCTCCCAGCTGCTCGCCCTGCGCCCGCTCGTGCGGCCGCTCGCCGCGCAAGCGGTGATCGACGAGACCACGGCCGTCGCCCTCGCCCAGCCGGACCGCAGGGCCGCCCGCATCGGTTTCACGGTCACCGGACTGACCCTGTACGTGCTGTGGAACGTCACCACGCTGCTCGGCGCGCTCGGCGCCGAGGCCCTCGGCGACACGCGCGCGTGGGGCCTGGACGCGGCCGGGCCCGCGGTCTTCCTCGCCCTGCTCGCGCCCATGCTGAAGAGCACCACCGAGCGCGCCACCGCCGCGCTCGCGGTCCTGCTCGGCCTCGGTCTGCTCCCCGTCCTGCCGGCCGGCGTCCCCGTCCTGGCCGCCGCCCTCGCCGCACCGGCCGTCCTGTGGGTCCACGGCCGTCGCCTCCGGGGCGGCCGGGCCGAGGCCGAGGCCGGTGAGCGCCGTTCGGGTGAGGGCCGTTCCACGGACGGCGGCGCCGGCGAGCTCCCCGCCGCGGACGGCCGCTCCGGTGAGTTCCCGGCCGCGGACGGCCGCTCCGGTGAGCCCCCGGCCGCCGACCGCCGCTCCGACCACCCGGAGGAGGACGCCCGATGAACGTCTGGCTCGCCATCGCGCTGACCGCCGCCGGCTGCTACCTGGTGAAACTCCTCGGCCTGCTCGTCCCCGCCGACACCCTGGAGCGCCCCCTCGTCCAGCGGCTCGCGGCCCTGGTCCCGGTCGCCCTGCTGGCCGCGCTCACGGCCCAGCAGACCTTCAGCACCCAGGCCGCCCTCACGGTCGACGCCCGCGCCGCCGGGCTCACCGCCGCGGCCCTCGCGCTGGTCGTCAGGGCTCCGTTCCTGGTGGTCGTCGGCGCGGCCGTCCTCGTCACGGCGGGAGTCAGGGCCCTGGGCGGCTGAGCTCGCCCAGGCCCCGTGCTTTCCGGGGAGCCGCCGGTCAGCCGATCGTCAGCCGATCGCCCGTCCATGCGCGCGCAGCGTGCGCAGCGCCTCCACGGTGACGATCGGGCGGCTCTCCAGGGCCGGGCCCGGCGCCCACTGCCGCCAGGTGATCGGCCAGCCGCCGTCCTCCTCCTGGGAGGCCGCGAGGTGGTCCAGGGACCGGGCCATCTCCTCGTCCGTGAACCAGCGGCGCGCCAGCGAGTCCGGCACGCGCGCGTAGTCGTGCGGATAGTGGAGCTCGCCCGGCGCGTATCCCTCCGCGACCGGGTAGTCCTCCGGCCGGTCCGGATCGAGCACGGCGAGCCCCTGCTCGCGCACCAGGCGCCCCAGCCGGTCGCTCGCCGCCTGGGCGCGGGCGCGGTCGGGGACCCCGTCGAGGAACGCGACGGCGGCCTGGACCTCGTACGGATGGGACTTCTCCAGCGCCTCCACGGCCGCCCAGCAGAACTCGGTGGCCCGGAACAGCCAGGCGTGCCAGACCTGGTTGCGGTGCAGCAGGCCGACCACCGGGCCGGTGGACAGCAGCTCGCTGGGCGGATCGTCGACGACGGGCACGAAGGGCGCCGCCGGGTAGGGGCGTTGCGAGGGGTGGACGGCGGGCAGCGCGCCGTCGTGGGTCGACACCTCCGTCAGATAGCGGCAGATCCGCTCGACCCGCAGGCCGCCGCAGCGGCCGATGGAGTCGAGGACCCGCAGCGCGTGCGCGGTGTGCAGCGGCTGGCTGACCGGTCCGCGCAGATCGGGTTCGAGGGCGTGGCCGTAGCCGCCGTCCTCGTTGAGGTACGCGGAGAGCGCGGCCTCGACGGGATCCGCCCCGCCGCGCAGGAAGTGGTACGCGAACCGGCGCTGTTCGAGCACCCGGGCGGTCAGCCACACGAAGTGCTCGGCACGCGCGAGGGGTGACGCGGACGGATCGGGGGTTTCTGCTGGTTTTCCGGCCATGTTCCGACCGTAGGCGGGAAAGCGCGTCTGACAAGGTCTACGGCCCGGGTGCACTCCTCAGGGCGGGATACTGGGGTCATGCGGTTGACGATTTTCTGGGAACGGATGACGGAGCACTTCGGTGCGGCCTACGCCGAGACCTTCGCGCGGGACCATGTGATGACCGAGCTCGGGGGACGGACGGTGCACCAGGCGCTGGACGCGGGCTGGGAGGCCAAGGACGTGTGGCGGGCGGTCTGCGCGGCCGTCGGGGTACCGGCCGAGAAGCGATGACCTGACGGGTCCGGACCGGAATGTCCGCGCGGTGAGCGAGACTGGCGGGGTGGCCCCGATTGACGCGCACGACGAGACCGATGGCACCGAAGACGACGACGGCCGGAGGACGCCGGCCTCCGGGCAGGCCGCCCCGGCCCCGCAACCCTCGCCCACCGGCCCCACCAGCCCCACCGGCCCCACCCAACCCGTAGGCCCCTCCGACGCTGCAGGCCCTTCCGACGCCGCAGGCCCTTCCGGTCCGACCGGACCCGTTGGCCCGTCCGGGCCGACCGGACCCTCCGGGCCCTCCGGCCCGACCGGCCCCGTCGGCCCCTCCGAGGCCGTCCCCCCGGCCGCCCGGATGCCACGGTGGCTGCCCCGGGCCCTGGTGCTCGCCCTCGCCCTCTACGCCTGCTTCCAGCTGGGCAGCTGGGCCTTCCACCAGCTCATCGGGCTCCTCGTCAACATCCTGCTCGCCTTCTTCCTGGCGCTCGCCATCGAGCCGGCCGTGGGCCGCATGGCGGCGCGTGGGATGCGCCGGGGGCTCGCCACCTTCATCGTCTTCTTCGCCGTCCTGGCGATCGGCGTCGGCTTCGTCGTGCTCCTCGGCTCGATGCTCGCCGGCCAGATCGTCGACATGTTCGAGAACTTCCCGAAGTACCTCGACTCGCTGATCAACTGGATCAACCAGCACTTCCGCACCGAGTTGTCCCGGGTCGCGGTCCAGGACAGCGTGCTGCGCTCCGACTGGCTGCAGAAGTACGTGCAGAACAGCGCGGCCGGAGTCCTGGACGTGTCCGCCACGCTCCTCGGCGGTCTTTTCAAGCTGCTGACGATCTTCCTTTTCGCCTTCTACTTCGCCGCCGACGGGCCCCGGCTGCGCCGCGCGCTGTGCTCGGTGCTGCCGCCCGCCCGGCAGACCGAGGTGCTGCGCGCCTGGGAGATCGCCGTCGACAAGACCGGCGGCTACCTCTACTCGCGCGGCCTGATGGCGCTGATCTCCGGCGTGGCGCACTTCGTGCTCTTCGAGATCCTGGGCGTGCCCTACGCGCCCGCGCTGGCGGTCTGGGTCGGTCTGGTCTCGCAGTTCATCCCGACGATCGGCACGTATCTGGCCGGGGCCCTGCCGATGCTGATCGCCTTCACCGTGGACCCCTGGTACGCGCTGTGGGTGCTCGGCTTCGTCGTGGTCTACCAGCAGTTCGAGAACTACGTCCTGCAGCCGAAGCTGACCTCCAAGACCGTCCACATCCATCCGGCGGTGGCCTTCGGCTCCGTCATCGCCGGCACCGCGCTGCTCGGCGCGGTCGGTGCCCTGATCGCCATTCCCGCCGTGGCGACCCTCCAGGCCTTCCTCGGCGCGTATGTGAAGCGGTACGACGTGACCGACGACCCGCGCGTCCACGGCCACCGGCGGTACGGGGAGGCCGTCGTCGCCCGGCTCCACAAGGCGCTGCACCACAAGAAGGAGAAGGAGGGCAAGCAGGAGGCGGAGCGGCAGGCACGGCGGCACGACCAGGGGCCGGGGCGTGATTAGCGCGCCGCCGACGGCCGCGTGAGCGACGGCCGCGTGAGCGACGGTCAGAGGTAGGACGGGCCGCTCACCCGGTGCCGGAAGGCGTGCCAGATCCACGCCTGGACGCCCACGAGCGGCACGGTGACCGCGAGCAGGGCCGGCACGAGCAGCCCGAGGGTGCCCGGGTCGGCGGTGTGGGAGCCGGGCGCCAGCGCGCTGCCTCCGGCGAGCGGGAGGGCGCCGAGCAGCACGGCGGTGAGGGCGAAGGAGTGCCAGGGGCGGCGGGCCCGCCCGACGAGCCGGCGGGCGCGCTCGTACGGCAGCCCGGTCAGGCGCAGAGTGGCGAAGCCGAGGCCGTGCGCGGCGAAGAGCGCGGCCACCGCGAGGGCGGCGAGGACGGCGGTGGGCCCGGTGGCCGGCTCGTACGGGCGACCGGTGAGGAGCGCAGCGAGCAGCCAGCCCGTCGCCAGGGCCAGCATCCAGCTGCCGGCCGTCACGGCGCCGTCGCACAGCGCCCGCCAGCGCGGCCCCGGCCCGCGTCCGCGCGTCCACAGCCCGACGTCCCGCACGATCCAGCCGGTGAGGAGCGGCAGGAGGACCGGGAGCTGGCCGGTCAGCAGGGTGCCTTCCAGCTCCGGGAAACAGCCGGCGAGCACGCCGGCGGTGGCGATCAGCCACACCTCGTTGCCCAGGAAGAAGGGCGCGAAGGAGGCGAGGACGAGCCGCCGTTCGTGGTCGGTGCGGCCGAGGTACGGGGTGAGCATGCCGGTGCCGACGTCCGCGCCGGCGAGCACGAACCAGCCGGTGGCGAAGAAGGCCAGCAGGGCGAGGGCGAGGGTGTCCACGGTCGGTCGGCTCCTCTGCGGGGCAGTGGCGGGACGCGGGCAGGGCGGGGGCAGGGCGGGGGAAGGGCCCGGCCAGGGGAAGGGCGCGGGCAGTGGCGGGGGCGGTCAGGGGAAGGGCGCGGGCAGGGCCGGGTCAGTAGCGCGGGACGGGAAGGGCGGCGGCCGGGTCGGGCCCGTCCGCGACCGCCGCCCGGTCGTCGTGGCCGAGTCCGGCGTCGACCGGCCCTTGGCGGGCGTGCCGGGCGAGCAGCCAGGCGTTGAGGACGGCCAGGAGGGCGAAGAGGGTGGTGAAGACGGCGAGCGAGAGGCGCATGGTGCCGGGGGAGAGGCCGGAGACCGCGTCCTCGGTCTTCAGCAGCCCGTAGACCACCCAGGGCTGGCGGCCGGCCTCCCGGAAGACCCAGCCGCTGATCATCGCGAGGTACGGGAGCGGGACGGCGGCCATCAGGGCGAGGTGCCAGAGCCGGAAGCGGAAGACGGCCTTCTTGAAGCAGGCGAGGATCACGCCGGCGAAGCTGAAGTACATCATCAGGGCGAAGCAGATGAGCATGACCAGACCCGCCCCGCGGGTCAGGGCGATCGACGGCACATAGTCCCCCGGACCGAACCGGGCGACCATCTCCGCCTGGATCTGCGCGATTTCGGCGGTCTTCTGACTGAACACGGCCGATTTCATGGGCTGGAGGGTGCGCAGGCTCGCGAACTGGATTCCACCGAAGACCGCCGTCACCATCAGCGCGGGAAAGGACAGGAACACCCCGATCCGCAGGGCGCGCCCGAAGAACTCCCACTCGGGCGTGCGCCGGAACAGGTGGTAGGCGCTCACCCCGGCGATGAAGAACCCCGCCGTGAGCAGGGCCCCGGCCACGATGTGCCCGAAGGCCAGCAGCGCGGAGGGGTTGGTGAGCACGGCCACCGGGTCGTCCAGGACCAGCTTCCCGCCCTCGGCGCGGTGCCCCACGGGGTGGTTGAGGAAGCCGTTGGAGACCAGGATCCAGTAGGCCGAGAGATACGCCGTGAGGGTCACGATCCAGATCGCCGCCAGGTGCGCCCAGCGGTTCAGCCGGTTCCAGCCGAAGATCCACAGTCCGAGGAACGTCGACTCGACGAAGAAGGCCACGATCGTCTCGACCGCGAGCGAGGCGCCGAAGACGTTGCCCGCGTAGTGGGTGAGCCCGCTCCAGCTCATGCCGAACTGGAACTCCATCACGATGCCGGTGACGATCCCGACCGCGTAGTTGATGACGTACAGCTGGCCCCAGAACCGCACCTGGCGGGCGTCCAGCGGTGAGCGGGAGACGGTCGCCCGGGTCTGGAGCACCGCGACGACGGTCGCGAGCCCCAGGGTGAGGGCGACGAAGAGGAAGTGGCCGCCCGCCGTGAGGGCGAACTGCAGCCGCGCGAGATCGAGGACGTCGGGATTCACGCCGTAAGCGTCGGTGTACGGCCCTGGGCGGGGCGTCGGCCCGTGGTGGACACCTGCCCTACCCCAGCGGTTGCGCCGGGCCCCGCCCGCGTACACCGGGAGTTGCGTCCGGCCCGCCCCACCCCCTAAGGGGCAGGCCGGCCAAGGGGCGAGGGCGAGGCCCGGCGAGGGGTCAGGCCAGCCAGCCCGGAGTGATCATCCCCGACTCGTACGCGAGGATCACCAGCTGCGCCCGGTCCCGGACGTCCAGCTTGGTCATGATCCGGCTGACATGGGTCTTCGCCGTCGCCGGCGACAGCACGAGCCGCTGGGCGATCTCGTCGTTGGACAGCCCCGCCCCCACCAGGCCCATCACCTCCCGCTCGCGCTCCGTCAGCGCGTTGAGCCGCGGGCTCGGGTCCGGCTGCCGGGCGGCCCGGCCCGCGAACTCGGCGATCAGCCGCCGGGTCACCGCCGGGGCGATCAGCGCGTCGCCGCGTGCCACGACCCGGATCCCGTGGAGCAGCTCCATCGGCTCGGTGTCCTTCACCAGGAAGCCGCTCGCGCCGGCGCGCAGCGCCCCGTACACGTAGTCGTCGACGTCGAAGGTGGTGAGGATGACCACCCGCACCCCGTCGAGGCGGGTGTCGCCGGTGATGCGGCGGGTCGCCTCCAGGCCGTCGAGGACCGGCATCCGGACGTCCATCAGGACGACGTCCGGCCGCAGCTCGCGGGCGAGTGCCACCGCCTGCTCCCCGTCCGCCGCCTCGCCGACCACCTCGATGTCGTCCTCGTCGGTCAGGATCGAGCGGAAGCCGGCCCGGACCAGGGTCTGGTCGTCGGCGAGCACGACACGGATCATGCGGGATCTCCCTCGGAGGCGGGGGCGGTCGGGGCGGTCGGGGCGGTGAAGGGCAGCCGGGCGTCGACCCGGAAGCCGCCGGGAACGTTACGCGCCGTCAGCTCCCCGCCGAACGCGCGGGCCCGCTCGGCCATGCCCCGGATGCCGCTGCCCTCCGGCCCGTCCTCCGGCGCGCCCCCGCCGTCGTCCTCGATCCGCAGCCGCAGCTCGTCCGCACCCCACTCCAGCGCCACGAGCGCCGAGCACGCGCGCGCGTGCCGGGTCACGTTGGTCAGCGACTCCTGCACGATCCGGTACGCGGCGAGGTCGAGCGGCGGCGGCAGCGGTACGGGCGTGCCGTCGACCCGGGTCCGTACGTCGAGACCGGTGCTCGCGGCCCGCTCCACCAGTTCGGGCAGCAGCGCGAGGCCGGACGACGGGGCGGTCGGAGCGGCCTCGTCGGCCCGCCGCAGCACCCCGAGCGTGGCCCGCAGCTCGCGCAGCGCCTCCTTGCTCGTGTCCCGTACGGCCTGCAGCGCGTCCCGCGCCGTGGCGAGGGCGAGCTCGGGGGCGGGCTTCTTGCCGAGCCGGTGCAGCGCGGCGCCGGACTGGACATTGATCAGCGAGATGCTGTGCCCGAGGATGTCGTGCAGCTCACGGGCGATCCGCAGCCGCTCCTCGGTGGCGCTCTGCCGGGCCCTGGCCTCCTGCTCCCGCTCGGCGGCGAGGGCGCGCTGCTCCACCTCGTACAGATAGGCGACCCGGTTGCGCTGGGCGCGGCCGACGGCGACCAGGCTGATCAACCAGCCGGCCATCATCGCGAGCGAGGTGTCGTCGATCTGCCGGCGGCCCGGCTGGTGTCCGATCTCGCCGAGGCCGACCGCGAGGAGCGTCACGGCCGCCAGGGCGACGGCGGCGGCGAACCGGCCCTCGGCGGCCGTGGTGTACAGCGCGAGCGCGAAGGCGATCAGGAGCGGTCCGTCCTGCGCGGACAGCGGGTAGTACACGGCGCAGGCGAGGAGCGTCACCACGGCCACCGCCACCGGCTGCCGGCGGCGGAAGCACAGGGCCCCGCAGCCGACCAGGATCAGCAGCCAGCCGAGCACGGTGCGGGAGGCCGGCTCCTCGGCGTAGTGGGCCGAGACCAGGGTCCAGACCGTCACGACGAGCAGCACCAGGAGCGCCACGCCGGGATCGCGGACGCGGAGGGGGAGGGCCATGGCAGGAAGGATAGGCACGGTCCCGCGTTCTCCGGGGTTCTCGTTCCGCGTCTCCCGTGGTTCCCCCCCCACGCGCGCGTGGCGGCCCGCGCACGCGCCCCCCCCACGCGAGCGTGCACGGGCCGCGGACGAGCGCCAGGCCCCGGGGCCCGCCCAAGGCACCCCACGCGCGCGTGCACGGGCCGGCGGCCCTGCCCGGCCGGAAGGGCACCCCGTCTCCGTCACGCGGGCCGGGGCGAGGGCGTTCGGGGAGCGGCCGTCCGCGAGGCGCGCGCGACGAGCAGGAGGAAGAGGCCGCAGCACGTCACGAGGAGCCAGCCGGGCCTCGACGCCTGCGCCAGACGGTCGTCGGAGACGTGGGCGACCAGGGCTCCGGCGACGGCGATGCCGACGGCGGCGCCGAGCTGGCGCGCGGTGGAGGTGATGGCTCCGGCGACCCCGGCGCGGGCGGGCGGCAGACCGCTGACCGCGGTGTTGGTGAGCGGGGCGTTGGCGAAGCCGAAGCCGATCCCGATCAGGAGATACGCCGTCAGGAGCTGCGGGAGACCGGTGTCCTGGTCCAGGTTCACCAGGCACAGGCCGCCGGCGGCGGTGAAGGCGCCGGCGATCAGGAGCGGGCGGCGTGGCCCGACCCGGCCGGTCAGGCTGCCGGCCCGCGGCGCGCACAGGGTGGCCCCGAGGGCCATGGGCAGGGTCGCCGCGCCCGCCGCGAGCGGGGTCCAACCGCGGGAGTGCTGGAGGTAGAGCGTGGTGAGCAGGAGGCTCACGTTCAGCGCGACGAACACCGCGACCGCGCCGAGCACCGCCATCGTGAAGACCGGCCGCCGGAAGAGGCCGAGGTCCATGAGCGGTTCGGGCCGGCGCAGCTCCACCAGGACGAACGCGGCGGTCGACGCGGCGGCCACGGCGCAGCCGGCCAGGGTGAGCGGCGAGGTCCAGCCGATGCGGGGCGCTTCGATGAGGACGGCGACGGTGACGCCGAGAGCCAGGGTGAGGAGGACCTGCCCGGCCGGGTCGAGCCGCCGGGCGCGCCCGCCGCGGGACTCGGGCACGAAGACCGCGACGAGGACGAGGGCGGTGCCGATCACGGGGGCGTTGACCCAGAACACCGATCGCCACCCGAACGCCTCGACGAGGGCGCCGCCGGTGACCGGCCCCGCCGCCATGCTGAGGCCGAAGACCGAGGCCCATATGCCGATGGCGCGGGCCCGCTCCCTCGGGTCGGGCATGGCGTTCACGACGATCGCCAGGGCCACGGGGCTCAGCATGGAGGCGCCGATGCCCTGGACGGCCCGTGCCGCGACGAGCAGGCCGAGCGAGGGCGCCAGGGCGCAGGCCAGGGACGCCAGACCGAAGACGACGAGGCCGCACCGGAAGACCCGGCGGCGTCCGAAGCGGTCGGCGAGAGCGCCGGAGACGACGAGGAAGCCGGCCAGGACCACGGTGTACGCGTCCACGATCCATTCCAGGCCCCTGGTGTCCACGCCCAGGCCGCGCCCGATCTCGGGCAGGGCCACGTTGACGATGGTCGTGTCGAGGCCGACGAGGAACATGCTCAGGGCGCAGACGGCCAGGATCGTCCATCTCCGGCGGGGGCCGAGGGGTTCGCCGGCCGGGGGCGCGGTGGTGGCTGCGGGGGTGACGGGTGGCGTGGCTGCCGGGGTGTTCATGAGGTGCGCCTTCTGTCGTCGTGCGGACCGGATCTCGTCCCGTCATGCTCGAACCGGCCGTCGGCGGCGGCCCAGCGCTTTTGCGGAGACCGCAAAATGGGGGCCATGGACGCCGACCTCGCTCAGATTCTCGACGGCATAGGCCCGCGGCTGCGGGCGCTGCGCCACGACCGAGGGCTCACCCTCGAAGCGCTCGCCGAGGAGACCGGCATCTCGCTGAGCACGCTGTCCCGCCTGGAATCGGGCAAACGGCGCCCGACGCTCGACCTGCTCATCCCGCTCGCGCGGGCGCACCGCGTCGCCCTGGACCAGCTGGTGGCGGCGCCCGCCACCGGCGACCCGCGCGTCCACCTGCGCCCCCACCGCGGCAGGCACGGCAGCGTGCTCGTGCCGCTGACGCAGTACCCGGGCCGGGTCCAGGTCTTCAAGCAGGTGCTGTCCCGCCGCGAACCGAAGTTGGTCACCCACGCCGGATACGAGTGGCTGTACGTGCTCGCCGGCGAGCTCCGCCTCGTGCTCGGCGCCCGCGAGTACACGCTCCGCCCCGGTGAGATCGCCGAGTTCGACACCGCCGAACCGCACTGGTTCGGCCCCGCCGGCGACCAGGCGGTGGAGATCCTCCACCTCTTCGGCCCGCAGGGCGATCAGGCCGTCGTCCGCACCGGGTCGGCCGCCGCGACCTGACCGGGGCGGGCCCGGCGTGGTGCGCTTGACACGAAAATCGAACATCCATTCTCATGGGAGGGCCAGGCCTTGGGATCACGGGGTTGTCGCCGAGTTATCCACAGGTCGGAAGGGACGCCGGGGCCCATTGTCAGTGGCAGGGGTTAGCGTCTTTCACATGAAGCGATCGACTCAAGCAAACCGGGTGGAACCCATGGCAGGAACCGACCGCGAGAAGGCGCTCGACGCCGCGCTCGCACAGATTGAACGGCAGTTCGGCAAGGGTGCCGTCATGCGCATGGGCGAGCGCTCGAGGGAGCCGATCGAGGTCATCCCGACCGGGTCGACCGCCCTCGACGTCGCCCTCGGCGTCGGCGGCCTGCCGCGCGGCCGTGTCGTGGAGATCTACGGACCGGAGTCCTCCGGCAAGACGACCCTGACCCTGCACGCCGTCGCCAACGCGCAGAAGGCCGGCGGCCAGGTCGCCTTCGTGGACGCCGAGCACGCCCTCGACCCCGAGTACGCCCGCAAGCTGGGCGTCGACATCGACAACCTCATCCTGTCCCAGCCGGACAACGGCGAGCAGGCCCTCGAGATCGTCGACATGCTGGTCCGCTCCGGCGCCCTCGACCTGATCGTCATCGACTCCGTCGCCGCGCTCGTCCCGCGCGCGGAGATCGAGGGCGAGATGGGCGACTCCCACGTCGGCCTCCAGGCCCGCCTGATGAGCCAGGCCCTGCGGAAGATCACCAGCGCGCTCAACCAGTCCAAGACCACCGCGATCTTCATCAACCAGCTCCGCGAGAAGATCGGCGTGATGTTCGGCTCGCCGGAGACCACGACCGGTGGCCGCGCCCTGAAGTTCTACGCCTCCGTGCGCATCGACATCCGCCGCATCGAGACCCTGAAGGACGGCACCGAGGCGGTCGGCAACCGCACCCGCTGCAAGGTCGTCAAGAACAAGGTCGCGCCCCCCTTCAAGCAGGCCGAGTTCGACATCCTCTACGGCCAGGGCATCAGCCGCGAGGGCGGCCTGATCGACATGGGCGTGGAGCACGGCTTCGTCCGCAAGGCCGGCGCCTGGTACACCTACGAGGGCGACCAGCTCGGCCAGGGCAAGGAGAACGCCCGCAACTTCCTCAAGGACAACCCCGACCTCGCCAACGAGATCGAGAAGAAGATCAAGGAGAAGCTGGGCGTCGGCGTCCGGCCCGAGGAGCCCTCGGCCGAGCCGGGAGCGGACGCGGCGAGCGGCACGGACGCGGCGGGCGCCGCGGGTGCGGCGGGCGCGGACGAGGCGGCCAAGTCCGTCCCGGCCCCGGCCAAGGCCGCCAAGGCGACCAAGGCCACGGCGGCCAAGAGCTGACCCGGTGACCGGTCGCACCGAATGGCCGGACGGCAGCCCCGACTCGTCGAGGGCCGAGAAGGAGCTGTCGTCCCAGGATCCGGGTGAGCGGGCGCGGGCGATCTGCCTGCGCCTGCTCACCGGGACCCCCCGCACCCGCAAGCAGCTCGCCGACGCCCTGCGCAAGCGGGAGATCCCGGACGAGGTCGCCGACGAGGTGCTCTCCCGGTTCGAGGACGTCGGGCTCATCGACGACGCCGCCTTCGCCGGCGCCTGGGTCGAGTCCCGCCACCACGGCCGGGGCCTCGCCCGCCGGGCCCTCGCCCGCGAGCTGCGGACCAAGGGGGTCGACCCCACCCTGATCCAGGAGGCGGTCGACCGGCTCGACTCCGACCAGGAGGAGTCGCGCGCCCGCGAGCTCGTCGACCGCAAGCTGCGCGCCACCCGCGGCCTCGACCGCGACCGGCGGCTGCGCAGACTCGCCGGCATGCTCGCCCGCAAGGGATACCCGGAGGGCATGGCCCTGCGGGTGGTCCGCCAGGCCCTGGAGGAAGAGGGCGAGGACACCGAGGGGCTGGACGAGCCCTTCTAGCCTCCCGCCGACCCCGCCGCAGGGCCGGCTCCCGGCGACGGGCGCTTCGCCGGCAGCAGGATCGGGAGGCCCGCCGCCCTCCAGGCCTGGAAGCCGCCGATCACGTCCGTCGCGCGGTGCAGGCCCAGTCGGCGCAGGGAGGCGGCGGCGAGCGAGGAGGCGTAGCCCTCGTCGCAGAGCACCACCACCCGCAGATCGTGGCTGTCGGCCTGCGGAGCGCGATGGCTGCCCAGGGGGTCGAGCCGCCACTCCAGCTCGTTGCGTTCCACGACCAGCGCGCCGGGGATCAGACCGTCCCGTTCGCGCAGGGCGGCGTAGCGGGTGTCGACCAGCAGGGCGTCACCGGCCTCGTAGGCCTCGTACGCGGTCCGGGCGTCGATCCGGTCGAGGCCGGCCCGCACCCGCTCCAACAACACGTCGATGCCGACCCGCTCGCCGACACCGACGCCGACACCGGCACCCACAGTCACATCGCCACCCACACCGACACCGGCACCCACCGTCACATCGCCACCCACACCGGCACCCTCGTCCTCGCGTTCCGCGCTCACTGCCAGTCCTCCGGGCGCTCGACCTGCTCCAGGCGGAGCACCGCGCCCGTCCGGCTGAAGCGCCGGATCAGCGGGAGCGGGGGATAGTAGGCGTGCACCGAGACCGCGTGCTCGGCGCGGGACTCGTTGAGCACCTCGTGCACGTGGTACCGGCCGAAGGCCCGGCCCCGGCCGGCCGGGAGCTCGCGACCGCGGTCGACGCCGTCGGCCAGCTCCAGGGTCTTCCAGCCGCTCGCCGGGAGCCGCACCGCGAGGGAGTTCTCCCGCAGGGTGCCGCGCGCGGTGGCGAAGGCGCCGAGCGACTCGGCGTGGTCGTGCCAGCCGGTCCCCGTCCCGGGCGGCCAGCCGATGAGCCAGGCCTCACTGCCGCCCGGTCCGTCGAGCCGTACCCAGGTGCGGCCCTCGGGATCCAGGGGCAGCGAGGCGATCAGTGCGGAATCGGCGGCCGTGCGCCGGACGAAGTCCAGCAGATCGGCCTCCGTAGGAGAGGCGGTGGTGGGGGAGGCGGGGGAGGCGGGGGAGGGGGAGGGGCCGGAAACGGGCGAGAGGACGTGCTGCGTCTGGGGCACGGGTGACCGTCCTGAGGTTCGCGAAAGAGCGCACGGCGAAGCGCGCGCTGGAAAAAGGGGGGCGAATTCAGCAGGACGGGCGACACACGCAGCCCGCGTAGCGGACGAGGTCCATATGGACCCTCCGCCACAGGCGCAGATCGGTGCCGGTCACGTTCCGGAGTACACCATGGACGCCGGTGGCGGTCAATCGGCCCTCAGTTGACCTCCGCGGCCACGTCCTTTGGCACCGGCTCCGCCCCCGGAGCGGTGGCCTGCTTCCCCTTCGCGTCCGCCTTCGCGCCCGCCCCCGGGTCCCCCTCCGCGTCCGGCGCCGGCACCCCGCCCCGTACCGCCTCCGCCGCCGCGTGCAGTTCCTCCGGCCGCACACCGGCGAACGCCGCGGCCAGATGGCCGTCCGGGCGGACGAGGAGCACCGCGTGGGCCGGGGCGCCCGGATAGGCCTCGGTCACCAGGAGCTCGGCCGGTGCGGGCAGCCCGTCCACGGCCTCGGCGAGCCGGGGCATCACCCCCGCGCTCACCCAGTGCCGCCGGTCCCAGACCCCGGTGCCCGGGGCCACGAGCAGCACCAGGAGCCGGCCCCAGCCGAGCCGGTCGCGCAGCCGTACGGTCGTGCCGTCGGGCGCCGTCACCCGGACGTCGTCGACCGGCGCGCCGTCCGGCGTGGCCACCGGGATGCGGCCCTCGGAGGGCTCCGGCGCCAACGGGGAGTGCGGGAACGCGGGAAGCGCGCCCAGCGGGCCGCGCCCGAGGTGCCCGTCGGTCAGCAGGGCGTCGTGGCCGCGACCGCCGCCCGGCAGATACGTACGCAGGCCCCTGCCGCCGCGCAGCACGGGCAGCACCTGGTCGGCCGCACGCAGCAGCCCGGCGACGGCCGCCCGGCGCTCGCTCTGGTAACTGTCGAGGAGGGTGTCCGGGGCGTCGCGGTGGTGCCAGGCGAAGGCCAGCTTCCAGGCCAGGTTGTCGATGTCCCGCAGGCCCTCGTCGAGCCCCTGGGTGCCGACCGCGCCCAGCAGGTGCGCCGCGTCCCCGGCGAGGAAGACCCGGTCCACCCGCCAGCGCCGGGCGAGCCGGTGGTGCACGGTGTGGACGCCGGTGTCGATCAGGTCGTACGGCGGGGTCACCCCCTCGCACCAGCCGGCCAGGGTCTCGCGGATGCGGGTGACGAGCGCGTCGGGGGTGACCAGTTCGCCGCGCGGCGGCAGCAGCCAGTCGATCCGCCACACGCCGTCGGGCAGCGGCCGGGCCGCGACCTCCTCGCCGCCGGTGCGCCACGGCGGCTGACGGTGCAGCAGGGCCTCGCCGGCCCAGGGGAGTTCGGTGCGCAGCGCGGCGACCGCGTGCCGTTCCACCGCCGTACGCCCGGGGAAGCGGACACCGAGCAGCTTGCGCACGGTGGAACGCGCGCCGTCACAGCCGACGAGATGGCTGCCGCGCCACCAGGTGCCGTCCGGGCCGCGGGTGTGGGCGCTGACACCGCGGGCGTCCTGCTCGACGGTGTCGACCCGGGAGTCGGTGACCAGGGTGACGAGGTCCTGGCGTGCGATGGCGTCGCGCAGCCCGCGGGCCAGGGCGTGCTGCGGGATGTGCAGCGGGGCCGCCGGCACCGCGGCGCCGCCCTCCGCGCCGGCGTCCCCGGACAGGCCGAGGTCCAGCGGGATGTGCCGCATCTGCTGCCGGCGGCGCATCGAGCGCCAGCCGACCCAGCGGACGCCCTCGTCACGGAGCGTGGCACAGCCGAGCCGCTCCACCAGGGCGGCCATGTCCGCGCGCAGCACGACGGTGCGCGCGGGGCGCGGCTCCTCCTTGCCCGCGCTCTCGTCGAGGACGACGCTGGGCACGTCCTGGGCGGCCAGGGCGAGGGAGAGCGCGAGGCCGACCGGCCCCGCGCCCACGATGATCACCGGGTCCACGGCGCGGCTCCTGAGGGCGTGCGAGGCCGTACGGTCGTGCGGGAAGCACAGCGGGGTGTGGCGCGGGCCCGGAGCTTGATCACAGAACGTATGCAACCCACTGGGGGTGCGTGCGTCAAGTGACGGGGGCAGCGGCGTCGCCACTGCCCCCGGATGATGTCACATGCCGTCAGTTCTTCGTGATGCCAGGGCCGTCGGAGCCGCCGCCGGCGGTCCCGGCCGTCCCACCGGCGGTGCCCGCCTCGGTGGCGCCCACGACGGCCTGCGCGTCGGTGCCGGGGGCGACGACGCCGGTCTTCGAGCGGCGGCCGCGCTTCTCGATCCAGGTGGCGAGCGCGGACAGCGCCAGACACAGCGCGATGTAGATGGCGCCGAAGACCACGATCACGGAGACGTACGGGTACGAGCCGTTGACCAGCGTGTTGGAGGCGATCAGGCGGGCCGAGTAGAGCAGCTCGGGGTAGAGGATGACGAAGCCGAAGGAGGTGTCCTTCAGGGTGACCACCAGCTGGCTGATGATCGTGGGCAGCATGGCCCGGACCGCCTGCGGCAGCAGGACGGTGGTCATCACCTGGGTCTTGGTCATGCCGAGCGCGTACGCGGCCTCGCGCTGTCCGCGCGGGACGGAGTTGACGCCGGCGCGCAGCACCTCGGCCTGGACGCAGCCGTTGTAGATGGACAGGCCGATCGCGAGCGCCCACATCGAGTAGTCGGTGAGGAAGGCGACCCACACCGCGTAGATGGTGATGAGCAGCGGCAGGGAGCGGAAGACCTCGATGAAGGCGGTGGCCGGCCAGCTGATCGCCTTGTGGTCGGAGAGCCGGGCGACGGCGAGCAGCACGCCGAGGACGAGGGAGCCGACGGCGGCGAGCGCGAAGGCCTTCAGGGTGGCGAGCAGCGCGTCGGCGATGTTCTGCCGGATGCCCGCGTAGTTGAAGATGTCCCACATCTCGGGGGCGAGGTGCCCCTTCTCGGCGAGCCGCAGCACGCTGACCGCGAGCAGGGCGAGGATGACGAGGCTGCCGACGACGGCGTAGATCCGGTTGCGGATCTTCGCCTTGGGGCCGGGGGCGTCGAAGAGAACGCTGGCGCTCATCGGGCGACCTCCAGGTTGCGCTCAAGGAGACGGAAGAGTCCGCTGATGGCGAAGGTGATGACGAGGTAGGCGACGGCGACCCAGCAGAAGATCGGGATGATCGCGTAGCCCTGCTCGCTCATCAGCGTCTGCCAGCCGAAGAGCTCGGTGACGCTGAAGGCGCCGGCGATGGCCGAGTTCTTGGTCAGGGCGATGAAGATCGAGCTCAGCGGCGGCAGCACCGTACGGGTGGCCTGCGGCAGCACGATCAGGCGCAGCGTCTGCGAGAAGGTGAACCCGAGCGAGCGGGCGGCCTCGGCCTGGCCCAGCGGCACCGTGCTGATGCCGGAGCGGACCGCCTCACAGATGAACGAGGAGGTGTAGAAGCCGAGCGCCAGCGAGGCGAGCACGAAGGGGCTCATGCCCGGGAAGAGGATCTCCGGGACGACGAAGAAGAAGACCAGGAAGAGCAGCGTCAGCGGCGTGTTGCGCAGCAGGGTCACCCACGCCGTGCCGAAGAGGCGCAGCGGCGGGACGGGCGAGACACGGAAGCCGGCGATGACGATGCCGAGGACCAGGGCGATGACCGAGCTGACGGCGGTGATCGACACGGTTCCTATGAATCCGTTGCGGAACTCCGGGAAATGGTCGAGCAGTACGTTCATGAGGACTCCGCGTCGGCAGTCAGCGGCAGGTGTACGGGCAGGGGGCGGGGCGCCCCGTAGCGCACAGGGCGTACGGGGCGCTCACGCGGAGGCGGATCAGTAGCGGACGACCGCCGGCGGCGCGGTGTAGGCCGAGCCGGAGAGGCCGAGGGTGGCCTCGTAGATCTTCTTGTAGGTGCCGTCGCCCACGTACTTCTCGAGGATGTCGTTCACCTTGTCGCGGAGGACCTTGTCGTCCTTGTTGATGCCGACGCCGTACGGCTCCTTGGTGAACGGCTTGCCGACGACCTTGAGCTTGCCGGCGTTGGCGGCGGCGTAGCCCTTGAGGATGGAGTCGTCGGTGGTGACGGCGTCGACCTGCTTGGTCAGCAGCTGCTGGACGCAGTCGGAGTACTTGCCGAGCTCGACGGTCTCCGCGCCGTACTGCGGCTTCTTGATCTCCTGGAGCGGGGTGGAGCCCGTGATCGAGCAGACCTTCTTGCCCTTGACGGACTCCGGGCCGGTGATCGCGGTCTCGTCCTTGCGGACCAGGAGGTCGGCGCCGGCCTGGTAGTACGGGCCGGCGAAGCCGACCTGCGCCTTGCGCTTGTCGTTGATCGTGTAGGTGCCGACGTAGTAGTCGACCTGGCCCGTGGAGATCGCGGTCTCGCGGAGCTTGGAGTCGACCGTCTTCCACTCGATCTGGTCCTCGGAGAAGCCCAGGTCGGCGGCGATCATCTTGGCGATCTCGATGTCGAAGCCGGAACGCTTCTTGGTCGCCTGGTCCTCGAAGCCCAGGTACGGCTGGTCGGCCTTGGAGCCGATGATCAGCTTGCCGCGCTGCTTGGCCTTCTTGAAGGTCGGCGAGTTCAGGTCGACGCCGCTCGCGACGGTGTACGTGGGGAGCTTGGGGGCGCTGGCGTCGCCGGGCTTCGTGGCGGGCTTGTCGCCGGCCGAGCCCTCCTTGCCGCCACAGGCGGTCGCGGTCAGCGCGAGCACGGCAACGGCCACGGCCGCGGTCTTGCGGAGCTTCATCGTGAACATCCCTCAGGTCGTGGGTAGTTGATCGTCAGTGTGCAGCACGTCGGCTGTGGAGTCTCAGGAGTTGCCGCGGCGGGGCGCCGGCGGCACCCGTCAGTGGTGCAGGATCTTCGACAGGAAGTCCTTGGCGCGGTCGCTGCGCGGGTTGCTGAAGAACTCGTCGGGCGTGGCCTGCTCCACGATCCGGCCGTCCGCCATGAAGACCACGCGGTTGGCGGCGGACCGGGCGAAGCCCATCTCGTGGGTGACGACCACCATCGTCATGCCGTCCCGGGCCAGCTGCTGCATGACCTCCAGGACCTCGTTGATCATCTCCGGGTCGAGCGCGGAGGTCGGCTCGTCGAACAGGATGACCTTCGGGTCCATCGCGAGCGCGCGGGCGATCGCCACGCGCTGCTGCTGGCCGCCGGACAGCTGCGCCGGGTACTTGTCGGCCTGCGTGCCCACCCCGACCCGGTCCAGCAGGGCGCGGGCCTTTGCCTCCGCCGCCTTCTTCTCGGTCTTGCGGACCTTGACCTGACCCAGCATCACGTTCTCGAGCACCGTCTTGTGCGCGAAGAGGTTGAAGGACTGGAAGACCATGCCGACGTCGGACCGCAGCCGCGCCAGCTCCTTGCCCTCCTGGGGCAGGGGCTTCCCGTCGATGGTGATGCTGCCGGAGTCGATCGTCTCCAGCCGGTTGATCGTGCGGCACAGCGTGGACTTGCCCGACCCGGACGGTCCGATGACGACCACGACCTCGCCGCGGTGAATCGTCAGGTCGATGTCCTGGAGCACGTGCAGCGCGCCGAAGTGCTTGTTCACGTCGGACAGCACGACCAGGTCGTCCGCGGCCGGCACGGCGCCCTCCGAACCCTTGGTCACTGACACTCCGCTCATCGGCATCTCGCTCCGTCCTGCTCGGTTGGGGAGGACACTAGAGACCGGGTGCGAGAAGCGTCATCACATCTGAGCGAAGTTTGAGCATAACGATCCGGTCGCAACCGGACACTCTGCGTGAAGGGGGTGCGTACCGCCGTACCGGGTGGATAACGAAAAACGGGAGAGTGACGGGGGGACACTTGACTGTGACCGTGACCATCGGCGTTCATGCCCTGGTACACAGATAGTCATCACCCGCGCCGCGCGAACGCCGCGGGCACCGCGCGAACCCCACGCCACCGCAGGCCGGACCCCCTGCGGAGTCACCGTCGAGAGACGCCGAGAGATCACGGAGGAGGGCCATGAGACTGCTGCTCGTCGAGGACGACGACCACGTCGCCGCCGCGCTCTCCGCGATCCTCGCCCGGCACGGCTTCACCGTCACCCACGCCCGCAACGGCGAGGAGGCGCTCCAGGCCGTCCTGCCCGCCGCCCACGGCGAGCGCCCCTCGTACGGGGTGATCCTGCTCGACCTCGGCCTGCCCGACCAGGACGGCTACCAGGTCTGCGGACGCATCCGGAAGCTCACCACCACCCCCGTGATCATGGTGACGGCGCGCGCCGACGTACGCTCCCGGATCCACGGCCTCAACCTCGGGGCCGACGACTACGTCGTCAAGCCCTACGACACGGGTGAGCTGCTGGCCCGCATCCACGCCGTCAGCCGGCGCAGCGCCGCGGGCGACGAGCAGACCGGCTCCGGCGAGGACAGCACCCTGCGCCTCGGCTCCGTCACCATCGAGCTGCCCACCCGCCGGGTCAGCGTCGACGGCGACGCCGTACCCCTCACCCGCAAGGAGTTCGACCTGCTCGCCCTGCTGGCCCAGCGGCCCGGAGTGGTCTTCCGCCGCGAGCAGATCATCAGCGAGGTCTGGCGCACCAACTGGGAGGGCACGGGGCGCACCCTGGAGGTCCACGTGGCCTCCCTGCGTTCGAAGTTGCGGATGCCCGCCCTGATCGAGACCGTGCGGGGCGTCGGCTACCGCCTGGTCGCGCCGACCGCGTAGTCACAAGGCCCGCCCGCCCGTGCGCACCCGCCTCCTCCCGCTCCTGATCGTCCTGATGGCCGGCGTGCTGCTCGCCCTCGGCTTCCCGCTGGCTGCCAGCACCGCCGCCTCCGAGCAGCAGCGGGTGGTCGTCGACCGGCTCGACGACGCGGCCCGCTTCGCCGCCCTCGCGCAGTTCGTCGAGGAGAGCAGCTTCGGCCGCGACGAACGGCGCTCCACCCTCAGCGGCGAGCTCGCCAGCTACCACGACGTCTACGAGATCCGCGCCGGCATCTTCTTCCGCGACAACCGTGCCATGGCCGCCGCCCCCGAGGACTGGGTCGTCCCGTACGAGGGGGAGGGCCGGCGCGCCTTCAACGAGGCCCTGCTCGGCCGCCGCAGCCACGACCCGCCGCAGGTGTGGCCCTGGCAGCGGGACGCTCGGCTCACCATCGCCTCCCCGGTCGTCCGGGACGGCGACGTCGTCGCCGTCGTGGTCACCGACTCGCCCACCGGACAGCTCCGCTCCCGCATCCTGCGCGACTGGCTGCTGATCTTCGCCGGCGAGGCCGCCGCCATGCTGCTCGCGGTCGGCGCCGCCTTCCGGCTCACCGGCTGGGTGCTGCGGCCCGTACGGGTCCTCGACGCCGTCACCCACGACATCGCCACCGGCCGCATGAAGTCCCGGGTCGCCGCCGCCGGCGGACCGCCCGAACTGCGCCGTCTCGCCCGCTCCTTCAACGAGATGGCCGACAACGTCGAGGACGTCCTCGAACAGCAGCGGGCCTTCGTCGCCGACGCCTCCCACCAGCTGCGCAACCCGCTCGCCGCGCTGCTGCTGCGGATCGAACTGCTCGCCCTCGAACTCCCCGAGGACAACGAGGAGATCGCCTCCGTCCGCACCGAGGGCAAGCGGCTCGCCCAGGTCCTCGACGACCTGCTCGACCTCGCGCTCGCCGAACACACCGCCGCCGACCTGCGGCTCACCGACATCGGCGCGCTCACCGCCGAGCGCGTGGCCTCCTGGCGGCCGGTCGGCGACGACAAGGGCGTGGCGATCGTCGCCGACACCGCCGCCGTCACTGCCTGGGCGGACCCGGTGGCGCTGTCCAGCGCGCTCGACGCGGTGATCGACAACGCCCTGAAGTTCACCCCGGCGGGCGAGGACGTCTCCGTACGGGTCTTCCTGAGCCCCGGCGGCCGGACCGTCGCCGTGGAGGTCGCCGACCACGGCCCCGGCCTCACGGACGAGGAGCTGGAGCGGGTCGGCGACCGCTTCTGGCGCTCGAACCGGCACCAGAACGTCAAGGGCTCGGGCCTCGGTCTGTCCATCGCCCGGGTCCTGCTCGCCGCGGGCGGCGGCACCATCGCCTACGCCCGCAACGAGCCGCACGGCCTCAAGGTGACCGTCACCGTGCCGCGGGACGAGCCGCGACCGGCCTCGGACGGCGGCCCGCGGGGCGCGACCCGATCAGGCGGGGCAGGCGGAGATCAGGGTTTCACGCACGGGGGTCAGGGCTTCACCGGTCGGAATCAGGGTTTCACCGGTCGGGATGGTCGGGGTCAGGGCTTCACCGAGCGGTAGTAGCGCCGGGCGCCCTCGTGCAGGGGCAGCGGGTCGGTGTAGATCGCGGTCCGCAGGTCGACCAGCTGGGCGGGGTGGACCTGGCTGCCGATCCGGTCGCGGCTGCCGATCACCGTACGGGTGAAGCCCTCCACCAGGTCCGGGTCGGCGGCGGCCGTGGTGACCAGGATGTTCGCCACCGCCAGGGTGTCCACCGGGTTGCCGTCCTGCGCCCGGCTGTAGGCGTCGGCCGGGATCGTCGCCGAGCGGTAGTGGCGGGTGGACTCGCCCACGTCGTGCAGGCTCTCGATCAGCGCCTCGTCCAGCGACACCAGCCGGATCGGCAGCCGCTCGGAGAGGTCCTGGACGGCCTGGGTGGGCAGGCCGCCCGACCAGAAGAAGGCGTCCAGCTGGTGCCGCTCCAGGAGCCCCGGCATCGTGTCGATGCCGGCCGAGACCGGGACGATGTCGACGTCCGGGGTCAGCCCGGCCGCCGCGAGCACCCGGTCGGCGATCAGCCGCACGCCCGAGCCGGCCTGGCCGACGCCGACGCGCCGACCGCGCAGATCGGCCACCGACTGCACGGTCGAACCCTTGGGCACGACCAGCTGGACGTAGTCGTCGTAGAGCCGGGCGCAGCCGCGCAGCCGCTCGAAGCCGGGCCTGCGGTCCCGCTGGTACTGGGCCACGGCGTCCGCCGTCGCCACCGTGAAGTCGGCCTCGCCGGAGGCGAGCCTGGCCAGGTTCTGCTGGGATCCCTCGCTGTTCCTCAGCGTTATCGAGACGTCCGGGAGGTCGCGGGCCAGGGCCTGCTGGAGCAGCGCCCCGTACCGCTGGTAGACGCCCGAGGGCACCCCGGTGCTGAAGGTGATGTGCCCGCTGGGCGCCTTCGTGCCGAACGGAACCAGCCACCACACCAGGACTCCGGCCAGCGCCAGGAGCGCTGCCGAGACCTGGAGGGCGCGGCGGCGGGCGGTGCGGGAGAGTGCGGCGGGCATGGCGCGATCCTGCCAGCTGGTCGGGCGTCCTGGCCAGGGCGGACGGGTGGGCGGTGCCGGTCCTCACGGTGGTGGTGGCGGTCCACACGGTGCCGGTGGGCGGTCCTCACGATGGTGGTGGAGATGGCGATGGAGACCCTCACGGTGGCGGGGTCAGGGAAGCCGCCTGCTGCCGCAGCCAGCCCAGCAGCGTCGCGATCCGCGCGTCCCGCGCCGGCGGACGAGGGCTGAGCAGTCCGTAGCCGGTGCCGTCCGCCACGAACCCGTACGGGGCGGCCAGCTGCCCCCGTACGAGATCGTCCCGGACCAGCGCGTACGGCCCGACGGCCACGCCCACGCCCGCGACGGCCGCCTGGAGCGCCAGGTAGAAGTGCTCGAAGGTCTGCTGCGGCGCGCCGCCGGCCGCCACGGCGTGCCCGGTCAGCCGCCGCCAGTCGTCCCAGGCGGCCGGCCGGGTGCCGGTGTGCAGCAGGGTGACGCCCTCGAAGCCGCCGGTCAGCAGCCGCTCGGCCAGTTCGGGGCGGCAGACCGGGCCGATCCACTCCTCGAAGAGCGGCACCCGGCTCACCCCCTCGGGCACCGGGAAGTCGTCCCGGCGCAGGGCCACGTCCACCGTGTCCCGCGCGAAGTCCGGCGGGCCGCCGCCCGCCGACAGGTGCACGGTCAGGCCGGGGTGCCGCGCCGCGAGGTCGGGAAGACGCGGGATGAGCCAGCGCATCAGGAGCGTGGGCTCGCAGGACAGGGCGAGCGGGCCGCCCGGGTCCCGGCCGGAGACCTCCGCGGCGGCCGCCTCGATCAGGTCGAGCGCCTCCCGCACGGCGGCGGCCAGCCGCCGGGCCTGCGGGGTGGGCCGCAGGGAGCGCGCGCCGCGCTCGAACAGGGTCGTCCCGAGGGCCTTCTCCAGGTTCTGCACCTGGCGGCTGACCGCGCCGTGCGTGACGTGGAGCTCCCGCGCGGCTCCGGTCATGCTCGCGTGGCGCACGGTCGCCTCGAAGGGGAGGAGGGTGGCGAGGGGCGGCAGGGAGGGCCTGGGCATGAGGGGAATCTATCGGTGAGATTCCCTCACAGGTCGCGTGAGAAGGAATCGCTTGTCCTGCGGGTTCGCGGCGGCGAGGGTTGATCCCGTCACGCGCCGACGGCCTCGCGGCCGTCAGGCGAGCGCGGTCACCCGTCACCTGTTCCGCCTCCTTCCTTGAAAGAGGGGCCGCCCAGCATGCCGCCATCCACCGTCGTCGTCCTCGCCGACGACCTCACCAGCGCCGCCGACGGCGCCGCCCCCTTCCGCAGGAACGGCCACCGCGCACGGGTCCTCTTCGCTCCCGGGGGCGCCGCCCCCGAGCTCGGCGTCACCGCCGTCGACCTCGGCACCCGGCTGCGGGGAGAGGCGGACGCGGCCGCCCGGACGCGCGAGGCGGCCGCCGCGTACGCCGGCGCGGACCTCCTGATCAAGACCGTCGACTCGACCCTGCGCGGCCATGTGGCCGCCGAACTGCGGGCCGCGCTCGCCGGTTCCGGCCGCCGCACGGCGATCCTCGCCCCGGCCTTCCCCTCCGAGGGCCGTACGACGGTCCGGGGCGTCCAGTACGTCAGGGGCGTACGGGTCGACGCGAGCGAGTTCGCCCGCGACCCGGCCCACCCGGTCCGCTCGGCCGACCTCGCCCGCCTCCTGCCGGACGCCGTCGTCCTCGGCCCTGGCCCGGCCCGCGTTCCCGAGCCCGCCCGCGGCCCTGCTGCCCCCGTCCCCGAGCCCGTCCGTGATCCCGTCCCCGGCCCTGTCCCCGCACTCGGCCCTGTCCCTGCTCTCGGCCCTGTCCCCGCTCTCGGCCCTGTCCCTGCTCTCGGCCGCGGCCCCGCTCTCGGCCCTGTCCCTGCTCTCGGCCCCGTCCCCGGCCCCGAACCGCGCCCCGGCCGTGAGCCCCGCCCCGCCCCCGCCCCCGTCCCCGGCCCCGGCCCCGAGCCCCGCCCCGCCCCCGTACCGGAGCAGCTCACCGAACTGCCGCGCCTGGTCGAGGCCGGTGGGATCCTCGTCTGCTCGGCGGCCACCGACGCCGACCTGGACGCCGTCGTCGCCGCCGTCCCCCGCCCCCAGGACGTCCTGTGGGTCGGCTCACCGGGCCTCGCCGACGCCCTGGCCCGCCGCCACGCCCGGCAGCCTGCCGACGCCCTCCCCGAACTCCCCGCCGTACGGCACCCGCTGACCGTCGTCGGCAGCGCCAACCCCGCGAGCCGCCGCCAGCTCGCCGCCCTGCGCGAGCGGTTCACCGGCGAACCCCTCGCCGCCCTCCACACCCCTAAGGAGCGGACCGCCGACCCCGCCGGCCCCGCCGCGCTGATCCGCCGGCTCGCCGAGGAGACCCGGGGGCGGACGGAGGACGGCCGGGCCGACGGACTCGTCCTCACCGGCGGGGAGACCGCGGCCGCCGTCCTGGGCGCGCTCGGCGGCACCGGCATCGAGCTGTACGACGAGCCCGAGCCCGGCATCGCCCGCGGCATCCTGCACGGCCCCGCGGCGCCCCGGCTCCCCGTACTCGTCAAGGCCGGGGGCTTCGGCGACGACGGCACCCTCGTCCGCCTCCACGCCCTCCTCGCGGCGGGCGGCGCCCGGTGACCCGCCCCATCGCCGTCACCATGGGCGACCCGCACGGCATCGGCCCCGAGATCACCGTCAGAGCCTGCGCCGACCCACGCCGCCGCGCCCCCGTCGTCGTCATCGGCGACCCCGGCACCCTCGAACGCGCCTGCCGGACCACCGGCACCGACCTCCGCGTGCGCGCCCTGCCGGCTGAGGCCGTGGACGCCGTGGACGCCACGGACGTCGTGGAGACCGCCGGCCGCACTCCCGGAGTCCTCGACGTCCTCGCGGAAGGCCCCGCCCTGCACGCCGCCGGCCTCGCCCTCGGCACCGTCGCCGCCGAGGCGGGCGCGGCCTCGTACGCGTACGTGCGCAAGGGCGTCGAGCTCGCCCTCGCGGGCCGCGTCCGGGCGCTCACCACCGCCCCCGTGAACAAGGAGGCCCTGCGCCTCGCGGGGGTGCCCCACCCCGGCCACACCGAGGTCCTGGCCGAGCTCTCCGGCACCCGGCGCTACGCGATGATGATGGCCAACGACGAGCTGCGGACCGTCCTCGTCACCGTCCACCAGTCGCTGCGCACCGCGATCGACGCGCTCACCGTCGACCGGGAGCTCGACACCATCCGCCTCACCCACCGCGCGCTGCGCGCCACGGCGCCGGCTCGCCCCCGGATCGCCGTCGCCGCCCTCAACCCGCACGCCGGCGAGAACGGCCTCTTCGGCCGCGAGGACCTCGACGTCATCGCCCCCGCCGTGCGCGCCGCCCGCGCCGAGGGCATCGACGCGAGCGGGCCCTGGCCCGCCGACACCGTCTTCATGCGGGCCCGGGCGGGCGAGTTCGACGCCGTCGTCGCCCAGTACCACGACCAGGGACTCATCCCGGTCAAGTACCTGGGCCTGGAACACGGGGTCAACATCACCCTCGGCCTGCCGTTCGTCCGCACCAGCGTCGACCACGGCACCGCCTTCGACCTCGCCGGCACCGGCACCGCCGACCACACCAGCCTGCTCACCGCCCTGCACCACGCCGACGAACTGGCCCCGCGACACCCGTGAGGGGAATCCCCGTGGACTTCATCTTCATGCTCACCCGCGACGACCGGACCGTCACCGACTGCCTCCGCGTCCTCGACTCCGTCCGCGAGCTGGGCATCACCCACATCGGCTTCAAGGACGTCGGCGTCGACACCGCGACCCTGCACCGGCTCCACGAGCAGATCAGGGAACTCGGCGCCACCAGCCACCTGGAGGTCGTCTCCACCGGCCGCGCCCAGGCGCTCGACTCCGTACGGACGGCCGTCGACCTCGGTGTCGACTGGCTGCTCGGAGGCACCTGGATCGAGGAGACCCTCGCCCTCCTCGACGGCACCGGCGTCCGCTACCTGCCCTTCGCGGGCGAGCCGACGGGCCATCCCACCCGGCTGGCTGGCAGCCCCGCCCGTATCGCCGAGGACTGCCGCCGGGCCGAGGCCGCCGGGTGCGCGGGCGTCGACCTGCTCGCCCACCGCGCCACCGAGGCCGATCCGCTCGACCTGGTCCGCGCCGCCCGCGCCGCCACGACGGGCCGGCTCGTCGTGGCCGGTTCGCTGAGCACCCCGGCCCAGATCCAGGCCCTGGCCGAGGCCGGGGCGGACGCCTTCACCGTCGGCTCCGCGGCCTTCGCGGGCGCCCTCCGCCCGGACGCCGGCACCCTCGCCGCCCAGCTCACGGCGGTCCTCGAAGCGAGCGGCGGCCCGCGCTAGCGCCGACCGGCGGCGGGCGGAGGTGGCCGGGCAGCCCCACGGCCCCCTTACCCTTGTCAGGTGACCAGCAGCAAAGACGGGACCGGAGCCGTGGCCGAGCAGGACGTCGTGACGCGAACCTACGAAGTGCGCACCTACGGGTGTCAGATGAACGTCCACGACTCCGAGCGGCTCTCCGGTCTCCTGGAGGACGCCGGCTACGTCCGCGCCCCCGAGGGCTCCAACGGCGACGCCGACGTCGTGGTCTTCAACACCTGCGCGGTCCGCGAGAACGCCGACAACAAGCTGTACGGCAACCTCGGCCACCTCGCGCCGAAGAAGGCCGCCCGCCCGGGCATGCAGATCGCCGTCGGCGGCTGCCTGGCCCAGAAGGACCGCGACACCATCGTCAAGAAGGCCCCCTGGGTCGACGTGGTCTTCGGCACGCACAACATCGGCAAGCTGCCGGTCCTCCTGGAGCGCGCCCGCGTGCAGGAGGAGGCGCAGGTCGAGATCGCGGAGTCCCTGGAGGCCTTCCCCTCGACGCTGCCGACCCGGCGCGAGTCCGCGTACGCCGCGTGGGTCTCCATCTCCGTCGGCTGCAACAACACCTGCACCTTCTGCATCGTCCCCGCGCTGCGCGGCAAGGAGGAGGACCGGCGCCCCGGCGACATCCTCGCCGAGATCGAGGCGCTGGTCGCCGAGGGCGTCTCCGAGATCACCCTGCTCGGCCAGAACGTCAACGCGTACGGCTCCGATCTCGGCGACCGCGAGGCCTTCAGCAAGCTGCTGCGCGCCTGCGGCGAGATCGAGGGCCTGGAGCGGGTCCGCTTCACCTCCCCGCACCCCCGCGACTTCACGGACGACGTCATCGCCGCCATGGCCGAGACGCCGAACGTGATGCCGCAGCTGCACATGCCCCTGCAGTCCGGTTCGGACACGATCCTGAAGGCGATGCGCCGCTCGTACCGGCAGGAGCGTTTCCTCGGGATCATCGAGAAGGTGCGCGCCGCCATCCCGCACGCCGCCATCTCCACCGACATCATCGTGGGCTTCCCCGGTGAGACCGAGGAGGACTTCGAGCAGACCATGCACGTGGTACGCGAGGCCCGCTTCGCCAACGCCTTCACCTTCCAGTACTCCAAGCGCCCCGGCACCCCGGCGGCCACCATGGAGGGCCAGATCCCCAAGGAGGTCGTGCAGGCGCGCTACGAGCGTCTCGTCGCCCTCCAGGAGGAGATCTCCTGGGAGGAGAACAAGAAGCAGGTCGGCCGCACCCTGGAGGTCATGGTCGCCGAGGGCGAGGGCCGCAAGGACGGCGAGACCCACCGCCTGTCCGGCCGCGCCCCCGACAACCGGCTCGTCCACTTCACCAAGCCCGACGAGGACGTCCGGCCCGGCGACGTGGTGACCGTCGACATCACCTACGCGGCCCCCCACCACCTGCTCGCCGAGGGCCCGACCACCTCCGTGCGCCGCACGCGCGCGGGTGACGCCTGGGAGAAGCGCACCGCCGCGGCGGCCGCGAAGCCGGCCGGCGTGATGCTCGGACTGCCGAAGATCGGCGTCCCCGAGCCGCTGCCGGTCGCGGACGCGCCGGCCTGCGGGAGCCACTGACCGACAACGACACAGGGGGAAACATGGGGGAGTGGGCCGTCATAGCCCAGTACGACGCCGGGGAGAACCACCGGACCCGGGTGGTCCGGGAGGTGACCGGCACCCGGGAGCAGGCGAGGGACGCGCTGTGGAAGGCCGCCCTCTCCTACCGGGAGCCCGTGCGTGAGAAGCGCCGCCGGGTGTACCGGCTCGCCGGGGGCGACAGCTATCTCGTGCGGGTGAACGGGCTGATGTCCGAGACGGACACCGTGCTGAGCCTGGCCGAGCTGGTCCACGACTCCGCCGCCGGCCCTTCCGCCGAGGGAGCCGCCGTCCCGGAGGGTCCGCCCGCCGGGCAGTAGGCTCCCTTCCGGCCAGGGAGCCACGGTCCCGGAGGACCCGCCCGCCGGCCCCTCCGGCGGCCCCTCCGCCGAGGAAGCCGCCGTCCCGGAGGGTCCGCCCGCCGGGCAGTAGGCTGCGGATCATGCTTGTCGCCGCAGCCGTCTGCCCCTGCCCCCCGCTGCTCGTGCCCGCCGTCGCGGCCGGTGCCGCGTCCGAGCTCGCCGACGCGCGTACGGCCTGTTCCGACGCGCTCGCCGTGCTGGCCGCCTCCCGGCCCGACCGGCTCGTCGTCGTCGGACCGGCGGAAGAAGGCGCCCGGGGCGTCCACCCGGGCGGTACGGCCGGGTCCTTCGCCGGGTTCGGCGTCGACCTCACCGTACGGCTGGGCAGCGGGCCCGGCGGCGACCGGCCGCTGCCCGCCTCCCTCGCCGTGGGCGCCTGGCTCCTGGAGCACACCCGCTGGGCGGACGCGCCGATCGAGGGCCTCGGGGTCGACGAGACGCTGGACGCCGCCCGCTGCGCCGGGACCGGCCGGGAGATCGCCGCCTCGGCACAGCGGGTCGCCCTGCTCGTGATGGGTGACGGCAGCGCCTGCCGCACCGTGAAGGCCCCGGGCTATCTGGACGAGCGCGCCGAGCCCTTCGACGCCGAGGCCGCCCGTGCCCTCGGCGCGGCGGATCCGGCGGCGCTGCTCGCCCTGGACGAGGGCCTGGCGCACGATCTGAAGGCGGCCGGCCGCGCGCCCTGGCAGGTGCTCGCGGGCGCCGCGGAGGGCGCGGGCCTGGCGGGACGGCTGCTCTACGAGGACGCCCCGTACGGCGTCGGGTACTTCGTCGCCGCCTGGAGCTGAGACGTACGCCCCGTACACGACCACTGGGGGACGCAAACGGCGGACGGCCGCGGAGCGCGTTGCTCCGCGGCCGTCCGCCGTTGCGAAGGGACCGTGGGTGACACCGGGCGTCGGTCAGGCGGCCGGCGGCGGCGAGGCCGGGGGAGGAGTCGGGGGCGTGCCCTCGTCCTTGTGGGCCAGCCGCTCGATGGCGTCCTTGGCCTTGCCCGTACCGGACTCGATCTTGTCGCTGTACTTGCCCTTGGTCTTCTCGTCGACCACCCGCGCGGCCTTCTCCAGGCCGTGCTCCACCTTGCCCCCGTGCTCCTTGGCGAGGTCGGAGACCTTGTCCTTGGCGGGAGCGAGCTTGGCCTTCAGTGAATCCAGGAGACCCATGGGGTCACCATCCCTCCGACGGACCTGTGGGGCCCGTACCGTTCTTGTCCCGTACCGAACGCTTCCGTGCCTGTTCCTACGCGCGGGCGCCTTCGCCGGCCTCGTTGTCCGCGGCCTCCTCCGCCGACTGCTGCTTCGGAATCTCCACGGTCTCGCCCTTCGCCGCCGTGTCGGGGGCGGTGTCGGTGTCGGCGGTGGCGGTACCGGCAGTGGTCTCGCCGGTCCCGGTGGCCTCGCCGGATCCGGCTGCCCTGGGCTCCGAGGACTCCGGCTCCGGCGCCGAGGACTCCGGCGCTTCCGCCGTACCCGCGGCGGCCTCCGTCTCCTCCGTCACGACCGTGGTCTCGACCGTTTCCGATTCCTTGCTCTTCCGGCGAAACAATGCGAAAACACCCATATCTGCTCCCTAGCGTACTCAGGGTCGGAATTCCGCAACAGGCAACGAAGTCGGACGAGGGCCGTCACGTAGCTCATTCGGGGACGCGCCGCGAGGTTTGCGAGACTGGGGAAGTGAGAAGTGCAGCTCCCGCCCCGCGGGTCATCGCCGTCGTCGGTCCCACAGCGGCCGGAAAGTCCGATCTGGGTGTTTTTCTGGCCCAGCAGCTGGGCGGCGAGGTCGTCAACGCCGACTCGATGCAGCTCTACCGAGGGATGGACATCGGCACCGCCAAACTGACGCTGGAGGAGCGCGGCGGCGTCCCGCACCACCTCCTCGACATCTGGGACGTGACCGAGGCCGCCAGCGTCGCCGAGTACCAGCGCCTCGCCCGTGCCGAGATCGACCGGCTGCTCGCCGAGGGCCGCACCCCGGTCCTCGTCGGCGGCTCCGGCCTGTACGTCCGCGGTGCCATCGACGTCCTGGACTTCCCCGGCACCGACCCGGACGTCCGGGCCCGTCTGGAGGCCGAGCTGGAGGAGCGCGGCTCCGGCGTCCTGCACGCCCGGCTCGCCGCCGCCGACCCCGAGGCCGCCCGCGCGATCCTGCCCAGCAACGGCCGGCGCATCGTCCGCGCCCTGGAGGTCATCGAGATCACCGGCAAGCCGTTCACGGCGAACCTCCCCGGCCACGACTCCGTCTACGACACCGTGCAGATCGGCGTCGACGTCGCCCGCCCCGAGCTCGACGAGCGCATCACCACCCGGGTCGACCGCATGTGGGAGGCCGGACTCGTCGACGAGGTCCGTGCCCTGGAGGCGCGCGGCCTGCGCGAGGGGCGCACGGCCGCCCGCGCGCTCGGCTACCAGCAGGTGCTCGCGGCGCTCGCGGGGGAGTGCACGGAGGACGAGGCCCGGGCCGAGACGGTACGCGCCACCAAGCGCTTCGCGCGCCGTCAGGACTCGTGGTTCCGGCGCGATCCCCGCGTCCACTGGCTCAGCGGGGCCGCCGCGGACCGCGGGGAACTCCCCGGGCAGGCCCTCGCGTTGATCGAACGAGCGGTTACAGCCTGATCACGTGATGGCATCGGGACGTCATGCCCGTCATTCCGGGGGGCGGGAGCGTGCCATCATCGAGCATCGATCGACCAAGTGGAGTCCGAGTTGGGAGGGCGCGTGGCGATGGAGGCCGGCCCTCGCGACACCGAGCAGCAAGCCGCCCTCCGGGGCGAAAACCCCGGTGGGGCGCCCGGACTGACGCCTGACGGCCCGGACGAGGCCGAAGGCAGCGCCGTCGAGGTGGACGCGGCGGAGGTCGAGGTGGAACTGCGCCCGCAGCGCCGCCTGAGGATCTGGCAGCTCGCCCCGATCGTCGGGCTCGCCGCCCTCGGCTCCCTGATGTTCGCCTTCCCGCTGGCCTTCGGCTCGGGCGACGGCGGAGCCGTCGTCGCCATGCTGGGCCTGCTGATCAGCTGCTGCGCGGCCGGCTGGGGCATGATGGCCGCCCGCCGGGTCGGCCACACCTGGCCCGGCCTGCCCGCCCGCGGCTCCGGCGAGCGCCCCGACTGGCGCGTCCTCGCCCTGTACGTGTCGATCAGCGCCCTCCTGGTCGCCCTGGCGGTCTGGCGCGTGGCCCGCCTGCGCTGAGCCGCGCCTGCCGGGGGCCGAGCGGCGGCCGGGCCCGTACCGCTCCGTGTCCCCGTACCGCTCCGTGTCCCTGGCCGGTCCGTGTCCCTGGCCGGTCCCGCCTCCGTACCGCTCCCTGTGCCTGGCCGGTCCCGTCCCCGTACCGCTTCGTGTCCCTGGCCGGTCCCGTCCCCGTACCGCTCCCCGGACCGTCCGGGCCCCTGTCGTACCCGACCCGTAGAGTTGATCCCGTGACCAACGCGCAGACCTCGCCCCTCGCCTTCCTCAAGGGCCACGGCACCGAGAACGACTTCGTCATCGTCCCCGACGCCGACAACGCCCTCGACCTGCCTCCGGCCCTCGTGGCCCGGCTGTGCGACCGCCGGGCCGGCATCGGGGGCGACGGCGTGCTGCACGTGGTGCGCAGCGCCGCCCACCCGGAGGCGCGCGCCATGGCCGACGAGGCCGAGTGGTTCATGGACTACCGCAACGCGGACGGCTCCGTCGCCGAGATGTGCGGCAACGGCGTCCGGGTCTTCGCCCGCTACCTCCAGCACGCCGGCCACGTCACCGCCGGCGAGGTCGCCGTCGCCACCCGCGGCGGCGTCAAGCGCGTCCACCTCGACAAGGACGGCTCGGTCACCGTCTCCATGGGCCGCGCCGCGCTCCCCGAGGAAGGCGTCACCGTCACCGTCGACGGCCGCAGCTGGCCCGCCCGCAACGTGAACATGGGCAACCCCCACGCCGTCGCCTTCGTCGACGACCTCGCCCACGCGGGCACCCTGTACGACGAGCCGCCGTACCAGCCCGCCGGGGTCTACCCGAGCGGGGTCAACATCGAGTTCGTCGCCGACCGAGGCCCCCGCCACGTCGCCATGCGCGTCCACGAGCGCGGTGCCGCCGAGACCCGCTCCTGCGGTACGGGCGCCTGCGCCGTCGCCGTCGCCGCCGCCCGCCGGGACGGCCTCGACCCGGCCGAGACCGGGACCCCCGTCACGTACACCGTCGACGTCCTCGGCGGCACGCTCGTCATCACCGAGCACCCCGACGGCGAGATCGAGATGACCGGCCCCGCCGTGATCGTCGCCGAGGGCACCGTCGAGCCCTCGTGGCTCGACGCGTCCGCCTGAGGCACAGTCCCGCCACTCGCGCCAGGCGTACCGGATTCGAAACGGTCAACGACTGATTCGTCCCTCGAATGGGTGATCCGGTTCACGCTCGGCGAGAGCGCGACTGCGCCGCGTGGTGGGGTCGGTAGCATCAAGCACCGGCCCACCGGGCATGCGGCCCGGTCCCGCCGGTCGACGCCGCCGGAGGTGCCCCCCATGAGCGCAGAGGCCACCAATCCCGTGAGCGAGGCCGGGGCCACCGGCCCCGACGCTCCCGGCCGCAGACGAGGCCGCCCGAGGATCGACCTGCGCAGGCTCGGCCGCGCCGCCCTGCTCGGCGCCACCGCGGGACCCGCCGTGCGCGACCGGCTGCCCGACGCCATCGGGCACGTCGCCGAGGCCCACCGCGCCCACCACCCCGACGCCGACCTGGCCGTGCTCCGCCGGGCGTACGTGCTCGCCGAGTCCTCGCACCGGGGCCAGTTCCGCAAGAGCGGCGAGCCGTACATCACGCACCCGCTCGCGGTCACCCTGATCCTCGCCGAACTCGGCGCCGAGACCACGACCTTGACCGCCTCCCTGCTCCACGACACCGTGGAGGACACCGAGGTGACGCTGGAACAGGTCCGGCGGGAGTTCGGCGACGAGGTCGCCTACCTCGTCGACGGCGTGACCAAGCTGGAGAAGGTCGACTACGGCGCGGCGGCCGAGCCCGAGACCTTCCGCAAGATGCTCGTCGCCACCGGCAACGACGTCCGCGTCATGTCGATCAAACTCGCCGACCGGCTCCACAACATGCGCACCCTCGGCGTGATGCGCCCCGAGAAACAGGCCCGCATCGCCAGGGTCACCAGGGACGTCCTCATCCCGCTCGCCGAACGCCTCGGCGTCCAGGCCCTCAAGACCGAGCTGGAGGACCTCGTCTTCGCGATCCTCCACCCCGAGGAGTACGAGGCCACCCGCGCCGTCATCGCCGGCAACCCCGGTGCGGCCGACGCCCTCGCCGCCATCGCCGAACAGGTCTCCGCCGTGCTGCGCGAGGCGGACATCGGCGCCGAAGTGCTCGTCCGGCCACGGCACTTCGTCTCCGTCCACCGCGTCCGTCTCAAGCGCGGCGAACTGCGCGGCAGCGACTTCGGGCGGCTCCTCGTCCTGGTCGCCGAGGACGCCGACTGCTACGCCGTCCTCGGCGAACTGCACACCTGCTTCACCCCGGTGATCTCCGAGTTCAAGGACTTCATCGCCGCCCCCAAGTTCAACCTCTACCAGTCGCTGCACACCGCCGTCGCCGCCCCCGACGGCGCCGTCGCCGAAGTGCTCATCCGCACCCACCGGATGCACAAGGTCGCCGAGGCCGGCGTGGTCGCCCTCGGCAACCCGTACAGCGGCCAGGAGACGGCGCCGGGGGAGTGCGTCGAGGACGGCGAGCGCGCCGACCCCACCCGGCCCGGCTGGCTGTCCCGCCTGCTCGACTGGCAGCAGTCCGCCCCCGACCCCGACACCTTCTGGACCTCGCTGCGCGCCGACCTCGCCCAGGACCAGGAGATCACCGTCTTCCGCACCGACGGCGGCGCCCCCGGCGCGATCAGCCTGCCCGCCGGCGCCACCTGCGTCGACGCCGCCTACGCCCAGCACGGGGAGGCCGCCCACGGCTGTCTGGGGGCGCGGGTCAACGGCCGGCTCGCGCCCCTCGGCACCGTGCTCCAGGACGGCGACACCGTCCAGCTGCTGCTTGCCCAGGACGCCGGCTCCGGGCCGTCCCCGGAGTGGCTCGACCACGCGAGGACCCCCGCCGCGCGGATCGCCATCACCGGCTGGCTCCAGGCCCATCCGGAGGCCGCCAAGGCCCCTGCGGCGGCGCCCCGGCCGCCCGCCAGCGTCACCGCGGACCGGCGCTCCGGGGCCAGGCTCCGCGTCGAGCTCCCCGGGCCGGACACCGTCACTCCCCCCGCCGTACGGCCGGCGGGGTGCTGCACGCCCGTACCGCCCGACGAGATCACCGGTTTCGTCGTCCGCGGCGGCACCGTCACCGTCCACCGCACCGGCTGCGCCTCCGTCGACGCCATGAAGCGGCTCGGCCGGGCACCGGTCACCGTCCACTGGGGCGACACGGCCGCCTGCCGGGTCACCCTCGTCGCCGAGTCCTTCGGCCGGCCGCGGCTCCTCGCCGACCTCACCGAGGCCATCGCCGCCGAGGGCGCCGCCGTCGTCTCCGCCACCGTCGAACCCCCGAGCGAGCAGCGGGTCCGTCACACCTACACCCTCCAACTCGCCGATGCCGCCCGACTGCCCGCGCTGATGAAGGCGATGCGGGACGTGCCGGGGGTGTACGACGTGAGCCGGGCGCGGCACCAGGCGGCTCCGGACCTCTGATACTGGATCCGATATCCGGTGGCCGACGCTGGGCGACATTGGAGGTTGGATCCAACATCCGGTATCCGATATTCAGCCCCGGCGCCGACGGCGTCCATGGCACCCCCCGGCACCCCGAGCATCGGATATTGGATCCAAGATCCGCGCGCCGTGCCCCCTTCGAGTGGCGGGTGCGCGCGCCGCCCCGGGGAGCGCCCCCTCCCCTGGTAGCGGTAACCCATGCCGCTCCCCTCCCGTACGCCCCGTGAACGGGCTCCCCGCGCGCGTGCCCTGCGCTCCGCCGTCCTCGTCGCCCTCTCCGCGGGGCTCGTCGCCGCCGCTCTGCCCGCCCCCACGCCGCTGGGCATCGGAGACCCGCTCTTCCCCCACCTCGGCAATCCCGGCTACGACGTCCTGACCTACGACATCGACCTCACCTACAAGGGCCGCAACACCACCCCGCTCGACGGCGTCACCCGGATCAAGGCGCTGGCCACCGGCGATCTGGAACGGATCAACCTCGACTTCACGCACGGCACCGTCTCCACCGTCACCGTGGCGGGCGAGCGTGCCGAGTGGACGACCAGCGGCGAGGACCTGGTGATCACCCCCGCACGGCCGGTGGACCGGGGCGAGGCGGTCGAGATCGCCGTCACCCACACCAGCGACCCCACCGGCCCGGCCACGTCCGGCGGCTGGGTCCGTACCGGCGACGGCCTCGCCATGGCCAACCAGGCGGATGCCGCCCACCGCGTCTTCCCGTCCAACGACCACCCCTCCGACAAGGCGTTCTTCACCTTCCGGATCACCGCGCCGAACGACCTCACGGCCGTGGCGAGCGGCCTGGCCGGCGAGCCCGTTCCCAAGGGCTCGACCACCACCTGGACCTACCGCACCGCCCACCCCATGGCGACCGAGCTCGCCCAGGTCTCCATCGGGAAGTCGACCGTCGTGCACCGCGAGGGCCCCCGCGGGCTTCCGGTGCGGGACGTCGTGCGCACCGCCGACCGGGAGCTCCTGGAGCCCTGGCTCCGGCGGACCCCCGGCCACCTGGAGTGGATGGAGGGCCACGTCGGCCCGTACCCGTTCGAGAACTACGGGGTGCTGGTCGCCGACGCCGACACCGGCTTCGAACTGGAGACGCAGACCCTGTCACTCTTCGAGCGACGTCTGTTCACCGGACCCGGCTACCCGGAGTGGTTCGTCGACTCCGTCATGGTCCACGAGCTCGCCCACCAGTGGTTCGGCGACAGTGTCTCGCCGCGCACCTGGTCGGACCTCTGGCTCAACGAGGGCCACGCCACCTGGTACGAGGCGCTGTACGCGCAGGAGAACGGCGGGCCCACCCTGGAGCGCCGCATGAAGGCCGCGTACGCCGCCTCCGACGGGTGGCGGGCGGCGGGCGGCCCGCCCGCCGCGCCCAGGCCGCCGGCGCCCGGCCAGAAGATCAGCCTGTTCCGCCCCGTGGTCTACGACGGCAGCGCCCTGGTCCTCTACGCCCTGCGCCACGAGATCGGCGCCGAGGCCTTCCGGCGTCTGGAACGCCGCTGGGTGGAGGACCACCGGGACGGCACGGCCACCACCGCCGACTTCACCGCCCTGGCGGCCGAGGTCTCCGGGCGGGACCTGACCCGGTTCTTCGCCGACTGGCTCTACGCGGCGAAGACCCCGCCCATGCCGGGACACCCCGACTGGCGCAGCCGGGCCCCGGAGCGCGCCGCCGGGCCGGAGGCGGGCCGGGCCCGGTGAAACCCGGGTGACGGGGGCCGCCTGGCCGTGCCACCATCGTCAGGTCGGCGGCGCGGCCGGGGCCCCGGGAATTCTTTCCGGGCATCACGCGTTGTGACTGCCGTAACGGACTTTTCTTCGACGTAAGGATCCAATGACCTCCTCTTCTTCCCCTTCCCAGGACAAGCAGAGCTTCGCGGAGACGAGCCGCACCGAGAGCCTTCGGGCCGATGCCCTGATGGAAGAGGACGTCGCCTGGAGCCACGAGATCGACGGAGAGCGGGACGGCGACCAGTTCGACCGCTCCGAGCGCGCGGCTCTGCGCCGTGTCGCCGGCCTCTCCACTGAGCTCGAGGACGTCACCGAGGTCGAGTACCGCCAGCTGCGCCTCGAGCGCGTCGTGCTGGTCGGTGTGTGGACCTCGGGGACGGTGCAGGACGCGGAGAACTCCCTCGCGGAGCTCGCCGCCCTCGCCGAGACGGCGGGCGCCCTCGTGCTCGACGGCGTCATCCAGCGCCGCGACAAGCCGGACCCGGCCACCTTCATCGGCTCGGGCAAGGCGCAGGAGCTCCGGGACATCGTCCTGGAGACCGGCGCCGACACCGTCGTCTGCGACGGTGAGCTCAGCCCCGGCCAGCTGATCGCCCTCGAGGACGTCGTCAAGGTGAAGGTGGTCGACCGGACCGCCCTCATCCTCGACATCTTCGCCCAGCACGCCAAGTCCCGAGAGGGCAAGGCGCAGGTGGCCCTCGCGCAGATGCAGTACATGCTGCCGCGACTGCGCGGCTGGGGTCAGTCGCTCTCCCGCCAGATGGGTGGCGGCGGCGGTGGCGGCATGGCCACCCGTGGTCCCGGTGAGACCAAGATCGAGACGGACCGGCGCCGGATCCGCGAGAAGATGGCGAAGATGCGCCGGGAGATCGCGGAGATGAAGACCGGCCGCGACATCAAGCGGCAGGAGCGGCGCCGTCACAAGGTGCCGTCGGTCGCCATCGCCGGATACACCAACGCCGGCAAGTCGTCCCTGCTCAACCGCCTCACCGGTGCGGGCGTGCTGGTGGAGAACGCGCTGTTCGCCACCCTCGACCCGACCGTGCGGCGGGCCGAGACGCCCACCGGCCGGATCTACACCCTGGCCGACACCGTCGGCTTCGTCCGGCACCTGCCCCACCACCTGGTCGAGGCGTTCCGCTCCACCATGGAGGAGGTCGGCGACTCCGATCTCATCCTGCACGTGGTCGACGGCGCGCACCCGGCCCCGGAGGAGCAGCTGGCGGCCGTCCGCGAGGTGATCCGTGACGTCGGCGCGGTGGACGTGCCGGAGATCGTCGTGATCAACAAGGCGGACGCGGCCGACCCGCTGGTGCTCCAGCGGCTGCTGCGGGTCGAGAAGCACTCCATCGCGGTCTCCGCCCGCTCGGGCCAGGGCATCGAGGAGCTGCTGGCCCTCATCGACGCCGAGCTGCCGCGGCCGCAGGTCGAGATCGAGGTTCTCCTGCCGTACACGCAGGGCGGTCTCGTCTCGCGGGTGCACGCCGAGGGCGAGCTCCTCTCCGAGGAGCACACCCCGGAGGGCACGCTGCTCAAGGCGCGGGTGCACGAGGAGCTGGCGGCGATGCTCTCGCCGTTCGTTCCCGCCGCGCACTGACGCCGTACGCCGCGCACGCCCAGGCACACGAAGAAGGGCGCCGGCCGCCTCCCGAGAGGGAGACGGCCGGCGCCCTTCGTGTGTATCCGGTCAGCCAGAGCCGGTCAGCGGGCGAACTTCTTGCTGACCATCTCGTGGGCCGCCTTGGCGCCCTTGCCCAGCTGCGGTCCGGCCAGCCAGCCGTTGCGGCCGGCGGGGCCGATCGAGGTGTTCGACACCAGCGCCGTCTTGCCGTTCGGCAGGACGCGGAACCAACCGCCGCCGGACGAACCGCCCGTCATGGTGCAGCCGATCCGGTACATGGTCGGCGTCGCCGGGGCCGTGGTGTAGCGGGTGGCCCGGTCCAGGCACTTGTGCATGATCACGCCGTTGTACGGCGGCGCAGCCGGGTAGCCCCAGGCGCCGACGGTGCCGGTCTGCGCGGGCGCCGGAGCGGAGAAGTCCATCGGCAGGGCCGCGCCCACCGTCTCCTCCAGGGACTTGCGGCCCTTCTGCGGCTGGACGTGCAGCACGGCGTAGTCGTACGGCCAGGCCTGGTTGGTGCCGCCGTTCCTGATCCACTCACCGGAGGTCACGGCCCAGTCGGCCCAGTACTGGCCGTACGGGTAGACCTGGTGCGGCTGCGCGTTGCGCAGCGCCGAGGGCGACTTGCCCAGGTCGTTGAAGGCGGGGACGAAGGTGATGTTGCGGTACCAGCCGCCCTGCTTGCCCGCGTGGACGCAGTGGCCCGCGGTCCACACCAGGTTGGACTTGCCGGGGCGGCGCGGGTCCTTCACGATCGTGCCGGAGCAGACCATGTGGCCCTTCGGCGAGTCGAAGAAGATCTTGCCGACCGGAGCGGCGTTGCGGTGGTACGGCGTCTTTTCGCGCTGCGCCGTCACCGGCCGCGGCACCGGGTCGCTGCCGCCGCCGGTCGCCTGCGTCTCGACGGTCGGGTCGGGGCTCTTCGCGGACTGCATCCGCTCGGTGTCCCACAGGCCGTCGATCACCGGGTTGACGAAGTCCTCGGCCTCACGGAGCCAGGTGGACCGGTCCCAGTTCTTCCACTCGCCGTTCTTCCACTTGTCGATGTCGACGCCGTGCTTCTTCAGCTTGTCGAGACCGTCGGCGAGGGCTGCGCCGGCATCGCCGGCGGCCGGGCTCGCGGTGGCGGTGGCGGTGGTGTCGGCGGGCTTGTCCGCCGCCGGAGTCTCCGTCGGGCCGCAGGCCGTCGCGGTCAGCGCGATCGCGAGCGCCGCCGCCACGCCGGTGGCGGCGGGCATGAGTCGTATGGAACGCATGAAGTGGTGTCCCCCTGGGGTAATCGCGCGTCCGCCCCGGGCCGGCTACGGCCGCCACCGGGTGGTTTGCCATGGACGCGTCACTAGCGGTGCACAGTATGCCCGTACGGACCGGGCGGGACCGCATCGGTCCCGCCCGACATCCGTACGTGTCCTACTGGTTGGCGTACTTCCGGCTCACGCCGTCGTACAGCGCCTTGGCCTCGGCGCCGAGCCGCGGACCGGCCAGCCAGCCCGCCGACACCGGCCCGATCGACGTGTTCGACACCAGCGCCGGCTTGCCGTCCTTGCCCGTGGCCACCCAGCCGCCGCCGGACGAACCACCGGTCATGGTGCAGCCGATCCGGTACATCGTCGGCTGATCCGCCTTCACCGACAGACGGCCCGGCTTGTCCGCGCACTGGAACATCTTCTGGCCGTCGAAGGGCTTGCCCGCCGGGTAGCCCGTCGCCGTCATGCTCGCGATCTTCGGGACCGCCGGGGCGTTGAAGTCCACCGGCAGCGCCGCGCCGACGGTCTCCTCCAGCGACTTGCCCGTGCCGCCCTTCTCCGGCGTCACGTGCAGCACCGCGTAGTCGTACGGAGCGCCCTTGCCGCCCGTCTGGCCGCCCTGGTCGATCCACTGCTGCGAGGTCTGCGCCCAGTCGCTCCACCACACGCCGTACGGAGCGATCTCCTCGCGGGTCGCGCTCTCCAGCGCGGCCGTCGGCTTGCCGCCGTCGTTGTACGACGGGACGAACGCGATGTTGCGGTACCAGCCGCCCTTCTTGCCCGCGTGCACACAGTGCCCGGCCGTCCAGACCAGGTTGGACTTGCCCGGGTGCGCCGGGTCCTGCACGACGGTCGCCGAGCAGACCATCGAGCCCTCGGGGCCGTCGAAGAACACCTTGCCGGAGGCCGGCTCCGACGAGTGGTAGGGCGGCGGCACGGCCTTCGCCCGCACCGGCTCCGGCGTCGGGTCGGTCACGCCCTTGTCGCCCGAGATGTCCTCCTCCTCGACCGGCTTGTCCGGACGCTCGGCGTCCCGCATCCGGTCCGGGTCCCAGAGGTCCTCGATGATCGGGTTGACGAAGTCCTTGGCCTCACGCAGCCACTTGTCCCGGTCCCAGTTCTTCCACTCGCCGCCCCGCCACCTGTCGACGTCGATCCCGTGCTCCTTCAGACGGTCCTTCAGGTCGTCCGGAATCGTGATCTTGCCGCCCGCGGACGGGGTCGCGGAGGCGGTGGGCTGCTTGTCACCCCCCGCGTTGTCCTCGGTCGGACCGCAGGCAGTCGCCGTCAGCGTCAGCGCCGCGACGGCGGACGCTGCGGCCAGCAGCGGACGAATCGATCGCATCTCGTGATCCCCCTGGGACTACGTCTACTTGTGCATCGGTGAACAGCGGCGGCGCGGACGCCCGCGTCGCACGAAGCCCCCACTATGCCGGTGCCGGTGGGGACGGTACGACGCAGGGCCGCGGTTCCGGCCCCGCACCGGTCGTTGCCGTGCCGTGATCCGGAAGCCCGCCAAGGATCTTGCCGCCCGACCGTGATCCCCGGCAGACGCCGTCGTTGGTACGGGCGGGGGACACGACGGCAGCCTTCAGGACGCCCCTCGGGGCGGTCCTGCTCCGTACCGACGTGCAACGCAACCGTGACAGCGGGAGGACACCCAGCCGTGGCCGTGACCGAACCAGCTCCGGCCGTACCACCGGCCGCGCGGACCTGTGAGGAACCCCGCACGGCCGTCGAGGGCAGCGCCCACGAGGGCATCCTGCGCCGCCAGGCGCAGCGCGAATCCGCCGCGCGCACCTATGCGCGGTCCCTGCCGATCGTCCCCGTGCGGGCCAGAGGACTCACCATCGAGGGCGCCGACGGCCGCCGCTACCTGGACTGCCTCTCCGGCGCGGGCACCCTGGCCCTCGGACACAACCACCCCGTCGTCCTGGAGGCCATCCGCAAGGTCCTCGACTCGGGCGCGCCCCTCCACGTCCTGGACCTCGCCACCCCGGTCAAGGACGCCTTCGTCACCGAACTGTTCGCCACCCTCCCCGCGGGGCTCGCCGCCGACGCCCGCGTCCAGTTCTGCGGACCCGCCGGCACCGACGCCGTCGAAGCCGCCCTCAAACTCGTCCGCACCGCCACCGGCAGGCGCGGCATCCTCGCCTTCAGCGGCGCCTACCACGGCATGACCGCCGGCGCCCTCGACGCCTCCGGCGGCGCCACCGACGTCCGCGTCGCCCGGCTGCCCTACCCCCGCACTTACCGCTGCCCCTTCGGCGTCGGCGGGGACCGCGGCGCCGAAATCGCCGCCCGCTGGACCGAGAGCGTGCTCGACGACCCCAAGAGCGGCGTCCCCACCCCGGCCGGAATGATCCTCGAACCCGTCCAGGGCGAAGGCGGTGTCATCCCCGCCCCGGACAACTGGATGCGCCGCATGCGGGAGATCACCGCGGCCCGCTCCATCCCGCTCATCGCCGACGAGATCCAGACCGGCGTCGGCCGCACCGGCGCCTTCTGGGCCGTCGAGCACAGCGGCGTCGTCCCCGACGTGATGGTCCTCTCCAAGGCCATCGGCGGCTCCCTCCCCCTCGCCGTCATCGTCTACAGGTCGGAGCTCGACACCTGGGAACCCGGCGCCCACGCCGGCACCTTCCGAGGCAACCAGCTCGCCATGGCCGCGGGCGCCGCCACCCTCGCCTACGTCCGGGAGAACAAGCTCGCCGAACGCGCCGCCACCCTCGGCGCCCGCATGCTCGGACAGCTCCAGGGCCTCGCCGCGGCCCACCCCTCCATCGGCGACGTCCGCGGCCGCGGCCTGATGATCGGCGTCGAACTCGTCGACCCCCGGGCCACCGGCCCCGACGGGCTCACCCCGCCGGCCGACCCCGAGCTCGCCCTCGCCGTCCAGCGTCACTGCCTCGACCGCGGACTCATCGTCGAACTCGGCGGCCGGCTGGGCGCGGTCGTCCGCCTGTTGCCCCCGCTCACCCTCACCGACGAGCAGGCGGCCGCCGTCCTCGACCGCTTCGCCGACGCCCTGGCCGCCGCCGAACGGGCCCACCGGCCCCGACCGTCCGGCTCGACCCGCTGAACCGGACCGCCCCCGCCCGGTCCCCGTCCCCTCCCGAGGAAACCCCCGTGAACCCCACCCCAGCCCCCGAAGCGCCCGGCACCGGCACCCCCGGCGGCCCCCTGGCCGCCGAGCCCACCGTCCCCCGCCAGTACCAGGGCCCCCACCCGGCCCCGTACGAGCCGCGCGGCACCGCGCCCGTTGGCACCCGGGCGGCGGCGCCCGACCCGCTGGACGACCCCGACCCGGCCCGAGCCGCGGACAGCGCCTCCGTCGAGAACCTGCTGCGCTGCTGGGTACGGGAGAAGAACCTCCCCGGCCCCGACGGCGGCGGCCCCCTGCGCATCCCCCTCGACACCAGCGGCACCGCCCTCCTCGTCCCCGTCCGCCACTGGTCGCCCACCGGCTGGCACCGCTTCGGCGCCCCCATCATCGAAGGCCTCCCCACCTCCGCGCCTCCCGTCGACGCCGTCACCCTCGCCGCCCTCCTCAGCCGCGAGACCGGCCGCCCCGAAGCCACCGAACTCGTCGGCCGCGTCGCCGACTCCACCCGCCGCACCGCCGAGTTCATCGCCGCACGCCGACGCGACCCCCGGCCCGCCCCCGAGGCCGACCTCTTCCTCACCGCCGAACAGTCCCTGCTGCTCGGCCACCCCCTCCACCCCACCCCCAAGAGCCGCGAAGGACTCTCCGACGCCGAGGCTCGGCTCTACTCACCCGAACTGCACGGCTCCTTCCCCCTCCACTGGATGGCCGTCGACCCCGCCGTCCTCGCCACCGACTCCGCCTGGACCGAACAGGGCCGCCCCGTCCTCGCCGCCCAGCTCACCGCCGGCCTCGCCGAGGGCCTCGACCTCCCCGCCGGCACCGCCGCCCTGCCCCTCCACCCCTGGCAGGCCAGAGAACTCCGCCACCGCCCCGCCGTCGCCGCCCTCCTCGACGCCGGCCTCCTGCACGACCTCGGCCCCCACGGCAGCCGCTGGCACCCCACCTCCTCCGTCCGCACCGTGCACCGCCCCGGCGCCCGCGCCATGCTCAAGCTCTCCCTCGGCGTGCGGATCACCAACTCCCGCCGGGAGAACCTCCGCAAGGAACTCCACCGCGGCGTCGAGGTCCACCGGCTGCTGCGCACCGGCCTCGTCGACCAGTGGCAGGCCGCCCACCCCGGCTTCGACATCGTCCGCGACCCCGCCTGGCTCGCGGTCGACACCCCCGACGGCGAACCCGTCCCCGGACTCGACGTCATGATCCGCCACAACCCCTTCACCGCCGGAGACGACGCCGTCTGCCTCGCCGGACTCACCGCCCCCCGCCCCTGGCCCGGCTCCACCGGGATGCGCTCACGCCTCGCGGAGATCGTCCTCCGCCTCGCCGCCCGCACCGGACGCCCCACCACCGCGGTCGCCGCCGAGTGGTTCCTGCGCTACCTCGACCACGTGGTCCGCCCCGTGCTCTGGCTCGACGGCCAGGCCGGCGTCGCCCTGGAGGCCCACCAGCAGAACACCCTGGTCCTCCTCGACCCCGAAGGCTGGCCCACCGGCGGCCGGTACCGCGACAACCAGGGCTACTACTTCCGCGAATCCCGCCGTGACGAGCTCGAAAGCCGCCTCCCCGGCATCGGCACCGTCAGCGACACCTTCGTCTCCGACCAGGTCACCGACGAACGCTTCGCCTACTACCTCGGCATCAACAACGTCCTCGGCCTCATCGGCGCCTTCGGCTCCCAGCATCTCGCCGACGAACGCGTCCTGCTCGCCGCCCTCCGCCGGTTCCTCACCGGCGCCACCAGCCTCGGCTCACCCCTTCCGCACCGGCTCCTGGAGGCGGCGACCCTGCGCTGCAAGGCGAACCTCCTCACCCGCCTCCACGGCCTCGACGAGCTCGTCGGCCCCGTCGACACCCAGTCCGTCTACGTCACCATCACCAACCCCCTCCGCACCTGAACCCACCGCCCCGGCCACCCCGGCCGGCGACCTGAACCCACCGCCCCGGCCACCCCGGCCGGCCGACCGCCGACCCCGACACGACCACCGGCCACCGACCCGCCGAGAGGAGAGCGCCCCGTGCCTCCGACCGAAGCGCACCCCGGCACCACCGCCCCACCCGGCGCCGACCACGTCGCCGACCCGAGCGCCGACGACACCCTCGACCTGCACCTGCCCGAAGAGCTCACCGCCCTCCTCGCCCAGGAGGAGCCGCACCCGAGCGCCACCGGCGACCTCCTCGACGACCTCGCCGGCTGGCGCCCGGCCGCCACGCCCGCCGGCCGCTTCCAGCTCGTCCCCGTCCGGCTCGACCGCGACCTGCCGCTCATCACCCACTGGATGAACGACCCGGCCGTGGCCGCCTTCTGGGAACTCCAAGGCCCCGACAGCGTCACCGCCGACCACCTCCGCGCCCAACTCCACGGCGACGGACGCAGCGTCCCCTGCCTCGGCGTCCTCGACTCCACGCCCATGAGCTACTTCGAGATCTACCGCGCCGACCTCGACCCGCTCGCGCGCCACTACCCCGCGCGCCCGCACGACACGGGGATCCACCTGCTCATCGGCGGCGCCGCCGACCGCGGCCGCGGCATCGGCACCACACTCCTGCGGGCCGTCGCCGACCTCGTCCTGGACCACCGGCCCCGGTGCACCCGGGTCATCGCCGAACCCGACCTGCGCAACACCCCCTCCGTAGCAGCCTTCCTCGCCGCCGGCTTCCGCCTCTCCGCGGAAGTCGACCTGCCCGACAAACGAGCCGCGCTCATGGTCCGCGACCGCGCCCTGCGCCACGTCCTCTGAACACCCTCTGCCTTACATACACCGCTCGACCCACAGCGGTTCCCACTCCGAGGAGTCCTCGTGTCGACGTCCCCTGCACCCCACGACTCCGCACCATCCACACCGTCGGACCTCTACGATCCCCCCGAGCTCCAGGCAGCCGCCTGGACCCGGGCCGGCGCCCGCCTGCTGGCCAAGACGGTCGCCGAATTCGCCTACGAGGACATCGTCCGACCCCGGCCAGGCGACGGACCCGGCCGCTACACCCTCACCCTCGACGACGGCGGCACCCTCGCCTTCACCGCCCGCCGCGGCGCCTACGACAGCTGGCGGGTCGACCCCGGCTCGCTCACCCTCGACGGCAGGCCCGCCACCGACCCCCTCGCCTTCCTCGTCCGCGCCCGCCGGCTCCTCGGCCTCGACGGCGCCACCCTCGGCCACCTCATCCGCGAGCTGACCACCACCCTCGCCGCCGACACCCGGCTCGACCACACCGCACTGCCCGCCGCCCGCCTCGCCGACCTCGGCTACGCGGAGCTGGAAGGCCACCAGACCGGCCACCCCTGGCTCGTCGTCAACAAGGGCCGGATCGGCTTCTCGGCCACCGACGCCGCCCGCTGGGCCCCCGAGGCCCGCCGCCCCGCCCGCCTGCCCTGGATCGCCGTCAGTAGCCGCATCGCCGCCTATCGCGGCGTCCCCGGCCTCGACACCCCCGACCTGCTCTACGCCCGCGAACTGGACCCCGAGGTGCGGGAGAGCTTCCACGGCGCGCTGCGCTCCCGGGGCCTCGACCCCGACGGCTATCTGCTCCTGCCCGTCCACCCCTGGCAGTGGGACGAGATCCTGCTGCCGCTCTACGCCCCCGCGATCGCCACCGGGGCCGTGGTCCCGCTCCCGGCCGACCCCGACCTCCGCCTGCCGCAGCAGTCCGTCCGTACCTTCCTCAACACCACCCGCCCCGACCGGCACACCGTCAAGCTGCCGCTCTCCATCCTCAACACCCTGGTCTGGCGGGGCCTGCCCACCGAGCGCACCCTCGCCGCCCCCGCCGTCACCTCCTGGGTCCACGGCCTGCGCGACGCCGACCCCTTCCTCCGCGAGGAGTGCGGCGTGATCCTGCTCGGCGAGGTCGCGTCCGTCACCGTCGAGCACCCGCTGTACGACCGGCTTCCGGAAGTCCCGTACCAGTACAAGGAACTCCTCGGCGCCATCTGGCGCGAACCCCTCCGGCTGCCCCCGGGCGAGCGCGCCCGTACCCTCGCCTCGCTGCTCCACACCGACCCCGACGGCCGGGCCTTCGTCGCCGAGCTCGTCGCCCGCTCGGACCTCGCACCCCGGGCCTGGCTCCAGCGCCTCTTCGCCGCCCTGCTGCCGCCCCTGCTGCACTTCCTCTACCAGTACGGCACCGTCTTCTCCCCGCACGGCGAGAACGCGATCGTCGTCTACGACGAACAGGACGTGCCGGTCCGCCTGGCGATCAAGGACTTCGTCGACGACGTCAACATCAGTGCCGTGCCGCTCCCCGAGCACGCCTCGATGCCGGACGACGTACGGGCCGTGCTCCTCACGGAGGAGCCGGACTTCCTCACCCAGTTCATCCATTCGGGCCTTTTCGTGGGCGTCTTCCGCTACCTCGCGCCGCTGTGCGAGGAGCAACTGGATGTGTCCGAGGAGGAGTTCTGGACCCTGGTGCGCGCCGAGATCCTCCGCCACCAGGCACGCTTCCCGGAGCTGAAGGAACGGTTCGAGCTGTTCGATCTCCTCGTCCCGAGGATCGAGCGGCTGTGCCTCAACCGCAACCGCCTCCATCTCGACGGCTACCGCGACCGCCCCGAGCGGCCCCACGCGGCCGTCCACGGCACCGTCCCGAACCCGCTCGCATGATCACGGGAGGGCCCGGCTTGTCAGTGCCGCCCCGTAGGGTGGAAGGGCTATGACGAAGCCATCCCTCCCCGATCTCCTCCACGCCGCCGTCACCGCCGTCGGCGGTGTGGAGCGCCCCGGCCAGGTCACCATGGCCGAGGCCGTGGCCGAGGCCATCGACGACGGTTCCCACCTCCTCGTCCAGGCCGGCACCGGCACCGGTAAGTCCCTCGGCTATCTCGTGCCGGCCCTCGCGCAGGGCGAGAGGGTGGTGGTCGCGACGGCGACGCTGGCGCTCCAGCGCCAGCTCGTCGAGCGCGACCTGCCGCGGACGGTCGACGCGCTGCATCCGCAGCTGCGCCGCCGCCCCGAGTTCGCCATGCTCAAGGGCCGGTCGAACTATCTGTGCCTGCACCGGCTGCACGAGGGCGTCCCTCAGGACGAGGAGGACGGTCTCTTCGATCCCTTCGAGGCGGCGGCGCCGACCAGCAAGCTCGGCCAGGACCTGCTGCGGCTGCGGGACTGGTCGGACGAGACGGAGACCGGCGACCGGGACGACCTCACGCCGGGCGTCTCGGACCGGGCCTGGGCCCAGGTCTCGGTCTCCTCGCGCGAGTGCCTGGGCGCGAGCAAGTGCGCGTACGGGGCGGAGTGCTTCGCCGAGGCGGCCCGTGAGCGGGCCAAGCTGGCGGACGTCGTCGTCACCAACCACGCGCTGCTGGCCATCGACGCGATCGAGGGCGCGCCGGTGCTGCCGCAGCACGAGGTGTTGATCGTCGACGAGGCCCACGAGCTGGTCTCCCGGGTGACCGGCGTGGCCACCGGCGAGCTCACGCCGGGCCAGGTCAACCGGGCGGTGCGGCGGGCGGCGAAGCTGGTCGACGAGAAGGTGGCCGATCAGCTGCAGACCGCCGCCGAGGGCTTCGAGAAGCTGATGGAGCTGGCTCTGCCCGGCCGGCTCGAGGAGATCCCGGAGGACCTCGGCTACGCGCTGATGGCCCTCCGCGATGCCTCGCGAGCGGTGATCACGGCCCTCGGCTCCACCCGCGACCGCTCCGTGCAGGACGAGGACGCCGTGCGCAAGCAGGCCCTCGCCTCGGTGGAGACGGTCCACGGGGTGGCCGAGCGGATCACCCAGGGCTCGGAGTGGGACGTCGTCTGGTACGAGCGGCACGACCGTTTCGGTGCCTCGCTGCGGGTGGCGCCGCTCAGCGTCTCGGGCCTGCTGCGGGAGAAGCTGTTCGCGGACCGCTCGGTGGTGCTGACCTCCGCCACCCTCAAGCTGGGCGGCGACTTCAACGGGGTGGGGGCCTCGCTGGGCCTCGCCCCGGAGGGCACCCAGGGCGAGGACCTGCCGGTGTGGAAGGGCATCGACGTCGGCTCGCCCTTCGACTATCCCAAGCAGGGGATCCTGTACGTCGCCAAGCACCTGAACCGGCCCGCGCGGGACGGCGAGCGCGGCGACATGCTGGACGAGCTGACCGAGCTGATCCAGGCGGCCGGCGGCCGGACGCTGGGACTGTTCTCCTCGATGCGCGCCGCCCAGCAGGCGGCCGAGGAGCTGCGGACCAGGATTCCCGAGCTGCCCATCCTGCTCCAGGGCGAGGACACCCTCGGCGAGCTGATCAAGAACTTCGCCGCAGATCCGAAGACCTGCCTCTTCGGCACGCTGTCGCTGTGGCAGGGCGTGGACGTCCCCGGCCCCAGCTGTCAGCTGGTCGTCATGGACAAGATCCCGTTCCCGCGCCCGGACGATCCGCTGATGAGCGCGCGGCAGAAGGCGGTCGAGGAAGCGGGCGGCAACGGCTTCATGGCCGTGGCGGCGACCCATGCGGCGCTGCTCATGGCGCAGGGTGCCGGCCGGCTCGTACGGGCGACGGGGGACCGCGGTGTGGTCGCGGTCCTCGATCCGCGGCTCGCCACCGCACGGTACGGCAGCTATCTGAAGGCCTCGCTGCCGGACTTCTGGTACACGACCGATCGCAATCAGGTGCGGCGGTCGCTGGCGGCCATCGACGCGGCCGCCCTCAAGGCGGCAGCCGACCAGCCCTGAGGCGCGTCCCGAGGCGAGTGAACCGAAGGGGCGTGCCGAGGGAACAGTGCTGAGCGCGCGCAGGCTCCGATGAACGAGGGGAGAGCACGGTCGGTGCCGTGAGCTCGGCTCCAACGCCCCGGAGGAGAACCGAGCCCAGAAAAAAGGAGCCCCGGGACCGGCGCAGTGGGTCCCGGGGCCCGGCTCAGGGCCGACGTGGCGGGGTCACACCCGTCGCAGGACGGCGACGACCTTGCCGAGGATGGTGGCCTCGTCGCCGGGGATGGGCTGGTAGGCCGCGTTGTGCGGCAGCAGCCAGACGTGGCCGTTCTCGCGCTTGAAGCGCTTGACCGTGGCCTCGCCGTCGAGCATGGCGGCCACGATGTCACCGTTCTCGGCGACGGGCTGCCGGCGGACCGTGACCCAGTCGCCGTCGCAGATCGCGGCCTCGATCATGGAGTCGCCGACCACCTTGAGGACGAACAGCTCACCGTCACCGACCAGCTGCCGGGGGAGCGGGAACACGTCCTCGACGGACTCCTCGGCCAGGATGGGGCCACCGGCCGCGATGCGGCCGACCAGGGGAACGTAGGAGGCGGCGGGCTTGCCCGTGGTGTCCGTCGGCTGGGTGCTGGGCTGGTCGGAGCCGCGCACCTCGTACGCCCGGGGCCGGTGCGGGTCGCGACGGAGGAAGCCCTTGCGCTCGAGGGCCATGAGCTGGTGTGCCACGGAGGAGGTGCTGGAGAGACCGACGGCCTGGCCGATCTCACGCATCGACGGAGGGTATCCACGGCGCTGCACGGAGTCGCGGATGACCTCGATGACCCGGCGCTGCCGGTCGGTGAGGCCGGAGCTGTCGGCCCTGATGCCTGGAGGTCGGCCGGGAAGCGAGCGCGCGGGGCGGCCGGGCTCTCCCTCCCCGTTCATGACTGCGTCGTTCATCGCATGCACCGGCTCGAGTCGGCCCTGGGAGCGGTCCTGGGCGGTAATGGTGGCACTGTCTGCGGTGGTGGTCACGTCGTCGGCCCCTCTCGAATGGTCTCCCTGGCTGGCACAACGGTAGTAGCTTTCGAAAGGTTGCGCCAAACACACGTTCGAGTGAAAATTCGCAGTTCGCCTTACGCGTGCGCATAGGTGGGTGTATATGCAGCCCGGCCACCGATCGAATTCGGTCGTCACGGTAGCCTTCACCGCCGGCCCGGAGCGGGCAAATCGCTCCTCGAAGGTGCCCTCCCAGTGTCGCACCGGCCACCCCGGAATCCGCGTCGCCGCGCCCTTCCCGTACCCTCGTGGCCGTCTCCGCGCTGCTTCGCGCAGCCGTCGGCGGCGCGACACGCGCATCGTGCCGAAATTGCGCATCGCCCCAAGATCTAGTGGTTGGATTGCATCCGCCACCCACAAGTAGTGGTCCCCGGTCGGCCGGGGGTGCTCGGATCACCTATGCTGGTGGTCGCTTCGAGGGGCCTTGACGGGCCCGGCGAGGCTATTCAGTCGTGCCATGAGGGAGGGTCGGAACCAATGCACTGCCCCTTCTGCAGGCACCCCGACAGCCGCGTCGTCGACAGTCGCACCACCGACGACGGAACGTCGATCCGACGCCGCCGCCAGTGCCCCGACTGCTCCCGTCGTTTCACGACGGTGGAGACGTGTTCACTCATGGTGGTCAAGCGGTCCGGGGTCACCGAGCCCTTCAGTCGTACCAAGGTCATCTCCGGCGTGCGCAAGGCGTGCCAGGGACGGCCCGTCACCGAGGACGCCCTCGCCAAGCTCGGCCAGCGGGTCGAGGAGGCGGTGCGTGCCACCGGGAGCGCCGAGCTGACCACCCACGACGTGGGGCTGGCCATCCTCGGCCCGCTGCAGGAACTCGACCTGGTCGCCTACCTGCGCTTCGCGTCCGTTTACAAGGCTTTCGACAGCCTCGAAGACTTCGAGGCCGCCATCGCGGAACTCCGTGAGCGGCCTCCCGCTGAGGGCGGCGGGACCGCGGCGACCCCAGGGGTCCCCGTTCCCGCCCACGCCGCCGACTGACCGGCGGGCCGGACCGCGACGGTCCGGCGGCCGGCCGCCGCGCGGCCGGGGAAGGACCTGCCCCGAGCGGTTCGTGAGGCGCTCGTGGCAACAGCAGTACAGACAGCAGTACAGAAAACAGAGCCCTGGAATTTTCCGGGTGCTCCAGGGTGTTTTGCCCGTATATGGGAGGCGGCATGACAGAGACGGCGAGCGGTCCGGCACGTGGTTCCCGCACCAAGGGAGCCAAGGCGGCGAGCAAGGGCCTGCGTATCGAGCGCATCCACACCACCCCCGGCGTGCATCCGTACGACGAGGTGACCTGGGAGCGTCGTGACGTCGTCATGACCAACTGGCGCGACGGCTCGATCAACTTCGAGCAGCGCGGCGTCGAGTTCCCCGACTTCTGGTCGGTGAACGCGGTCAACATCGTCACCAGCAAGTACTTCCGCGGGGCCGTCGGCACCCCGCAGCGCGAGACCGGTCTCAAGCAGCTCATCGACCGGATCGTGAAGACCTACACCAAGGCCGGCGAGGACCACGGCTACTTCGCCTCGCCCGCCGACGCCGAGATCTTCGAGCACGAGCTGGCCTACGCCCTCCTGCACCAGATCTTCAGCTTCAACTCCCCGGTGTGGTTCAACGTCGGCACGCCGCAGCCCCAGCAGGTCTCCGCCTGCTTCATCCTGTCCGTCGACGACTCCATGGAGTCGATCCTCGACTGGTACAAGGAAGAGGGCATGATCTTCAAGGGCGGCTCCGGCGCCGGCCTGAACCTCTCCCGCATCCGCTCCTCCAAGGAGCTGCTCTCCTCCGGTGGCAACGCCTCCGGCCCGGTCTCCTTCATGCGCGGCGCCGACGCCTCCGCAGGAACGATCAAGTCGGGCGGCGCCACCCGCCGCGCCGCCAAGATGGTCATCCTCGACGTCGACCACCCGGACATCGAGGACTTCATCGAGACCAAGGTCAAGGAGGAGGAGAAGATCCGCGCCCTCCGTGACGCGGGCTTCGACATGGACCTGGGCGGCGACGACATCACGTCCGTCCAGTACCAGAACGCCAACAACTCCGTCCGCGTGAACGACGAGTTCATGAAGGCCGTGGAGTCCGGCGGCAAGTTCGGCCTGCGCGCCCGTATGACCGGCGAGGTCATCGAGGAGGTCGACGCCAAGGCGCTCTTCCGCAAGATGGCCGAGGCCGCCTGGGCCTGCGCCGACCCGGGCATCCAGTACGACGACACGATCAACCACTGGCACACCTGCCCCGAGTCCGGCCGCATCAACGGCTCGAACCCGTGCAGCGAGTACATGCACCTGGACAACACGTCCTGCAACCTCGCCTCGCTGAACCTGATGAAGTTCCTCAAGGACGACGGCAAGGGCAACCAGTCCTTCGACGTGGAGCGCTTCGCCAAGGTCGTCGAGCTCGTCATCACCGCGATGGACATCTCCATCTGCTTCGCCGACTTCCCGACCCAGAAGATCGGCGAGAACACCCGCGCCTTCCGCCAGCTCGGCATCGGCTACGCCAACCTCGGCGCCCTGCTGATGGCCACCGGCCACGCGTACGACTCCGACGGCGGCCGCGCCCTCGCCGGTGCCATCACCTCCCTGATGACCGGCACCTCCTACCGGCGCTCCGCCGAGCTCGCCGCGGTCGTCGGCCCGTACGACGGCTACGCCCGCAACGCCGAGCCGCACCAGCGGGTCATGAAGCAGCACGCCGACGCCAACGACAAGGCCGTCCGCATGGACGACCTGGACACCCCGATCTGGGCCGCCGCCACGGAGGCCTGGCAGGACGTGATCCGTCTCGGCGCCAAGAACGGCTTCCGCAACTCCCAGGCCTCGGTCATCGCCCCGACCGGCACCATCGGCCTCGCGATGTCCTGCGACACCACCGGCCTCGAGCCCGACCTCGCCCTGGTCAAGTTCAAGAAGCTGGTCGGCGGCGGTTCGATGCAGATCGTCAACGGCACCGTCCCGCAGGCCCTGCGCCGCCTGGGCTACCAGGAGGAGCAGATCGAGGCGATCGTCGCCCACATCGCCGAGCACGGCAACGTGATCGACGCCCCCGGCCTGAAGACCGAGCACTACGAGGTCTTCGACTGCGCCATGGGCGAGCGCTCCATCTCCGCGATGGGCCACGTCCGCATGATGGCCGCCATCCAGCCCTGGATCTCGGGCGCCCTGTCCAAGACGGTCAACATGCCGGAGTCGGCGACCGTCGAGGAGGTCGAGGAGATCTACTTCGAGGCGTGGAAGATGGGCGTCAAGGCGCTCGCGATCTACCGCGACAACTGCAAGGTCGGCCAGCCGCTCTCCGCCAAGAAGAAGGAGGACGAGAAGGCCGAGGTGACCGCGAAGACCGAGGCGACGATCCGCGAGGCCGTCGAGAAGGTCGTCGAGTACCGCCCGGTCCGCAAGCGCCTCCCCAAGGGCCGCCCGGGGATCACCACCTCCTTCACCGTCGGTGGCGCCGAGGGCTACATGACCGCCAACTCCTACCCGGACGACGGTCTCGGCGAGGTCTTCCTGAAGATGTCCAAGCAGGGCTCCACCCTCGCCGGCATGATGGACGCCTTCTCCATCGCCGTCTCCGTGGGTCTGCAGTACGGCGTCCCGCTGGAGACCTACGTCTCGAAGTTCACCAACATGCGCTTCGAGCCGGCCGGCATGACGGACGACCCCGACGTGCGGATGGCGCAGTCGATCGTCGACTACATCTTCCGCCGCCTGGCGCTCGACTTCCTGCCCTTCGAGACCCGCTCCGCCCTCGGCATCCACTCGGCCGAGGAGCGCCAGCGCCACCTGGAGACCGGTTCGTACGAGCCGGCCGAGGAGGACGTCGACGTCGAGGGTCTGGCCCAGTCCGCGCCCCGCGCCCAGGAGCTGAAGGCCGTCGCCGCCCCGGCCCCGAAGGCCGAGGTCCCGGCCCCCAAGCAGGCCCACACCTCCGCGGAGCTCGTGGAGATGCAGCTCGGCATCAGCGCGGACGCCCCGCTCTGCTTCTCCTGCGGTACGAAGATGCAGCGCGCCGGCTCCTGCTACATCTGCGAGGGCTGCGGCTCGACCAGCGGTTGCAGCTGACCGACTGACTAGCGTGTGAGAGGGTGCCGACCGGTGGTCGGCACCCTCTTCCGCATGCGCGGAAACCCCCGTTCGCGCGAGAACGATCACCGGTTAGGCTCTGCCGTCGCGCGCAGGGAGCGCGCACAGGGGTGGGGGTGGAACATGGCCGGTGACGTGGGCGGATCGGTGAAGGGGCCGAGGGTGGGCGCGCAGGTGGCGGCGGCGCTGGCCTTGGGCGGGGTGCTGGCGGGCAGCTTCTGGTTCCTGGCCAAGACGTCCCAGGAAGGCTCCGGGGACCGGGGCCCGGCCGTCTGCACGACGGCGGCGAGGGATTCCGTGCCGCCGCGGTACGTGTCCGGGACGCGGTTGTGCGAGGCGCTGAACCGGCCGGACCTGCCGGCGCTGCTCGGAACGCCGGGCGAAGAGGCCACGAACGCGTACGGCACGCACGGGTGGACGACGCTCGGCGGGAGCGGGAGCGGGAGCGGGAGCGGGAGTAGGACCGGGACCGGGAGCGGGAGTGGGACCGGGAGCGGGAGGATCCCGACGCCCTCGGGTGCCGTCGATCTGCCGACGTACTCCGTGAAGCTCTCGGTCTCCTACGACCGCCTTCCGGTCGCACGGCTGGGACGGCTGCTCGGGAATACGGTGGAGCCCACGAAGGTTCTGGGGCGCACCGCGCTCTTCTACTCGGACCGCACCCTGGCGTTCAGGGCGCCGCTGGGCGGCGGGAAGGCGGAAACCACGACCGGCGGCATCGCCCGGCACCTGCTGGTCGCCAGGGACCCGAAGGACGGCGGCGGTTCGTACGAGCTCGTCATCTGGCGCCAGGACCAGGGGGTTCCGGTCGACGACGCCGCGCTGGTGCGGGTGGCCGAGCGGGTGCTGCCGACGGTGCCGGGCTGGGTGGCCACGGGCTGAGGCGGGCCGGGTGGACCGGCCCCTCCGAGCGGTCCACCCGTGGTGTCCGACGCCCTTCAGGAGTGCTGCGCGCCCATCAGCGCGCCGAAGTCACTCGGGTCCGTGTCGAGGCCGTGGAGGAGGGGACGGAACGTCCAGCCTTCCGTCTCGCCGCGGACGAACTCGGCCACGACCACGGCGGTCGCGTCCGCCACGGACGTGAGGTCGTCGCCCAGGAGGTCGGTGTAGCCCTCACGGACGCGGACGCCCGTCCGGGCCACCTGCCCGAAGGTCACCCGGCCATTGCTCTGCTGTATGGCCACGCCCACCACCACGCGCGCGTAGCGGGGAGCGAGCCGCGGGAGTTCGAGCGTCATCGCCTCGTCGTAGCCGAAGCCCTGGCCCGTGCGGCTGTCGCGGTGGAGGGTGATGGTGCCGTCGGGGGAGCGGCTGTCGAAGTGCACCAGATAGGCCGGAGGGCCATACGGAGCGTCCGTCGTGTAGACCCCGGCCACGATGTCCAGGTCGTGCGGGGCGGCGCCGGCCGGACTCGGGTCCCACTTGAGCGCCACCTCGACCTTGCCGACCCCTTTGTTGAGTCCGCTCATCGTGAATCCCCTCTCGCTGCGCGGTTCCTGACGAGGCGTTCATGGTGTCATGCGATCAACCTGTCATCGGTCGAGGGGCGGGCGCCGTATGTGGGGCGGGGAAGAGCTGGATCTGGACGCATATCTGGCGAGGATCGGGCACTCGGGGGCGCTCGCGGCCGATCTCACCACCCTGCGCGCCGTGCGGCGGGCGCGTCCCTGGAGCGGATGGGCTTGTCGGGTCGCGGGTCGCGGCGCCCGGAAGCGACGGGGAGGCCGCGGGCCTGGTGCGGGTGCACTCGGCGGAGGTCTGACGGCGCGCCGCTCCGCCCCGTACCATGGCGCGGTGCTGGTCAAGTGGATTCGCTGCACCGTGGTGGACCGTCGAGGGTTCGAGCGGGGGCAGCGGAAGTGGGCGGGGCTGCTCGGTGAGCCGGGGTTCCGGGGGCAGGGCGGGGGATGGAGCCGGCTGAGGCCGGATGTCGCCCATGTCTTCGCGTTCTGGGAGAGCCGTGCCTTCTACGACTCGTTCATGGCGCGCTCGCACGACCGGCTGGCGGCGGCGCAGGTCGGTACCTACCGCAACGCCCAGGTCAAGCTGTTCGACCACCGCTTCGACGTGAAGACCGGCTTCGAACCGCGCTTCGGTGACGCCGACGTGGCCCGGGTCGCCCACTGCCGGGTGCGCGAGGGGAAGGTCGAGCACTTCGCCCTCATGCAGGAGAAGGTGTGGAACCCGGCGATGGCCGGGTCCCCCGGCATGCTCCGGGGCATGTTCGGGGAGGCGCCGGGGCACGAGTTCCTGATCCTGTCGATGTGGAACTCGGCGGCGGAACACGGCAAGTACCGGGCGGAGCGGGTCGAGCGCCTCGGCCTGCGCGCGCAGACCGAGGCGGACGTGGCGGCGATGACCGGCGACGTGGTGCAGCTCGAATCCGCCTGGACGGTGTGATCGGACCGACGGGCCGGGTCCGGCCCGGCCGGGCCCTGGTGAGGCGGGAGCTGGTGAGCCCGGTGAGCCGGGCTGCCCGGGGCGGCTCCCGGGGCTTCGGGGGCGGCTCCCGGTACGGCGTCGCCGAAGGTGGTCCGGCGCGGCCGGCTAGTTCGGCCCGGCCGCCCGGTCCGGCTGGATCCGATCCGGTTGAGCTCGGCGAGACTCGGCTCCGTCGGTGGTCTCGCTCGCGAACGCACCGGCTTCCACCGCCGCCAGGACCGTTCGGGCCGCCTGGTCCGCGACCGCCGTGTCGACCGGCTCGCGGGTGACGAAGAGGCGGAGGAAGAGGGGCGCGGAGACCGCCCGTACCACCGCGGCGGCGTCCGTGCCGGACGGTGCCTCGCCGCGGTCCACCGCACGGTCCACCACTTTCTCGCAGCGCCGGAAGCGCTCCTCGTAGAACGCCCGCAGGGAGTCGGCGGCGCGCGGGGACTGGAAGGCGGCGGCGACGAACGCGGTCGGCGCCGCCGCCCGCGCCGGGTCGGCGAAGGCGTCGGCCACCTCACGGGCGAGCGCCCGCAGATCGCCGGCGAGGCTCCCGGTGTCCGGGGCCGTCCACTCGTCCTCGCCCGCGAGGGCGAGCGCGTCGGCGACCATGCCCTCGACGCCGCCCCAGCGACGGTAGAGCGTCGTCTTGTGGACTCCCGAGTGCTCGGCCACGTACTCGACGGTGAGGGCCGGATATCCGTGCTCGGCGAGGCCGGTCAGAACGGCGTCGCGGACCGCGGCGCGGGTGCGGGCCGTTCTGCCTCCGGGGCGGCGGCTGCCCGGGGTCGGGGCGGGGTCTTCCTCGGTCGGGACACTCATCGGATCATTCAATTGCTACTCCCGTTGCGTTAGTGGGTCGAGTGTGCCACACTCGACGTAACGCGACACCCGTTGCGTTAGTCCCTTTCATGATGCCGCACGGAGGCGCCCCTTGCCCACGCAGATCTCTCTTCAGGACGTGACCGTGACCCGTGGCGAACGGCTGCTGCTCGATCAGGTCTCGCTCGCCGTGCGCCCCGGCGAGCGGATCGGGATCGTGGGGGAGAACGGCGCGGGCAAGTCCACCCTGCTGCGGATACTCGCCGGGCTCGAAGCGCCCGACTCCGGCGAGGTCGTCACCGTGGCAGACGGTGGCGCGCGCCTCCTCGCCCAGACGCCCTCATCACCCCCGCGCGCCACGGTCGCCGAGGCGATCGACGACGCGCTCGCCGAGCTGCGGGACATGGAGGGGCGGCTGCGCGGCCTGGAGGCGCGGCTCGGCGCGGCGGACGAGCGGGCGCTCGACGCCTACGGGGAGCTGCTCACCGCCTTCGAGCTGCGCGGCGGCTATGAGGCGGACGCGCGGGTCGACAAGGCCATGCACGGCCTCGGCCTCGCCCACATAGGCCGCGAGCGGCGGCTCGGCAGCCTCTCCGGCGGCGAGCAGGCCCGCCTCGGTATCGCCTGCACGCTCGCCGCCGCGCCCGAGGTGCTGTTCCTGGACGAGCCGACCAACCACCTCGACGCCCAGGCCCTCGACTGGCTGGAGGACGCGCTCCTCTCGCACCGCGGCACGGTCGTGGCCGTCTCCCACGACCGCGTCTTCCTGGAACGGGTCACCACCGCGATCCTGGAGGTCGACGCCGACCGCCGCACGGTCGTGCGCTACGGCGACGGGTACGCCGGATTCCGCGCCGAGCAGGTCGCCGCCCGCCGCCGCTGGGAGCAGGCCTACGCGGAGTGGTGCGCGCAGACGGCCCGGCTGAAGGAGTACGCGCGGACCACCGCGCTCGGCGTCGCCGCCGGACGGCCCCTCAAGGACAACAACAAGATGGCCTACGACCGTGCCGGCGGCCGGGTGCAGGCCTCCGTCTCGGGCCGTGTGCGCAACGCACGGGAACGGTTGCACCGGCTCCACGAGGAAGCCGTGCCCGAGCCTCCACGGCCCCTCGCCTTCACGGCCCGGCCCGTCATGGGCCGCGCCGAGGGCGAGCTGATCACCCTCAGCGGCGTACGGGTCGCCGACCGGCTCGCGGTCGACGAGCTGACCGTCGGGGCGGGCGAGCGCCTGCTCGTCCACGGAGGGAACGGCGCGGGCAAGTCCACCCTCCTCCGGGTGCTGGCCGGCCTCCTCGAGCCGGACACCGGACGGGTGGTACGCCGTGGACGGATCGGCTTCCTCGCCCAGGAGATACCGGCGCACCGCCCGGCCGAGCGGGTCCTCGCCACCTTCGGGCGCGGTCTCGCCCTCAGCGAGGACGAGCAGGCCGAACTGCTCCTCTCCTACGGACTGTTCCGCCCCACCGATCTCGGCGTGCCGGTCGGCAGCCTCTCCGCCGGACAGCGCCGCCGCCTCGCGCTCGCCCGGCTGCTCGCCCGGCCCGCCGACCTGCTGCTCCTCGACGAGCCCGCCAACCACCTGGCCCTCGGCCTCGTCGAGGAGCTGGAGCGGGCCCTCGAGCAGTGGCAGGGGGCCGTGGTGATCGTCTCCCACGACAGGGAGCTGTGCCGCCGGTTCACCGGCCGCATACGCCGGATGGACTCCGGACGCCTGCTCGACTGAGCCGGCCGATGGGGGTCCGTCTAGGGTCGTTCGCATGGCACGACCGCGGCGCATCGTCCTCGTACGGCACGGAGAGTCCGAGGGCAATGCCGATGACACGGTGTACGAGCGGGAGCCCGACCACGCGCTCCGGCTCACCGAGACCGGATGGCGGCAGGCCGAGGAGACGGGGGAGCGGCTGCGGGCGCTGTTCGGTCAGGAGCGGGTCAGCGTCTACGTGTCGCCGTATCGCCGCACACACGAGACGCTGCGTGCCTTCCGGCTCGACCCGCACCGCGTCCGGGTGAGGGAGGAGCCCCGGCTGCGCGAGCAGGACTGGGGCAACTGGCAGGAGCGGGAGGACGTGCGCCTCCAGAAGGCGTACCGGGACGCCTACGGGCACTTCTTCTATCGCTTCGCCCAGGGCGAGTCGGGAGCCGATGTGTACGACCGGGTGGGCGCCTTCCTGGAGAGCCTCTACCGGAGCTTCGAGGCGCCCGACCACCCGCCCAACGTCCTGCTCGTGACCCACGGCCTGACCATGCGCCTCTTCTGCATGCGCTGGTTCCACTGGACGGTCGCCGAGTTCGAGTCCCTCTCCAACCCGGGCAACGCGGAGACCCGGACGCTGCTGCTCGGAGAGGACGGGAAGTACCGGCTCGACCGGCCCTTCGAACGCTGGCGTACCCCGGAGCCGTACGGCCCCACCGGATAGAGTGGCGGAGCGATGACCGCTGACTCCACTCTCGACCGGCGCTTCGACCGCGCCCTGGCCAGCCTGCGTGGGCTGTCCGTGGGAGACGCCCTGGGCTCCCAGTTCTTCGTTCCCGTCAACTACCCCCTGCTGAAGCGGCACGAGCTGCCGTCCGGTCCCTGGCAGTGGACCGACGACACGGAGATGGCCTGCTCGGTCCTCGCCGTGCTGGTCAGCCACGACCGCATCGACCAGGACGCCCTCGCCGAGTCGTTCGCCCGCCACCACGACTTCGACCGCGGCTACGGACCGGCCGTCAACCGGATGCTCCGGCTCATCCGCGAGGGAGGCGACTGGCGGCAGCTCGCGGCGGCCCTCTTCAACGGCCAGGGCTCCTGGGGCAACGGCGCCGCCATGCGGATCGCGCCCCTCGGCGCCTGGTACGCGGACGACCCGGAGCAGGCCACCCACCAGGCGGAGATCTCCGCGTACACCACCCATCAGCACCGCGAGGCCGTGGTCGGAGCGATGGCCGTCGCCGCCGCGGCGGCCCTCGCCGCGAACCCGGCCGGACCGCCCACGCCCGAGGCGCTGCTCGACGGCGTCGTCGCCCTCGTTCCGCGCAGCGCCGTCGGCGCCGGTCTGCGCCGGGCCCGCGACATGCTCGACTACGACGACGCGGCGACGGTCGCGGCCGTGCTCGGCAGTGGTCGGCGTACCAGCGCGCACGACACCGTCCCGTTCGCGCTCTGGTCCGCGGCTCGGGCGCTCGGCGACTTCGAGCGGATGTTCTGGACGACGGCGGAGGTCGGCGGCGACGTCGACACGACCTGCGCCATCGCCGGTGGGGTCGTCGCCGCCACGGCGGCCGGGGCCCCGCCCGCCGAGTGGCTGGCACAGACCGAGGACCTGCCTGACTGGGTCCCCTCGGCCGCGCGCTCGTAGAGCGGAAGTTTCCCGGATCGGCACCGGGGCAGTTTCCGGAATCGGACCTTCCGGGCGGAATCCCTCGGTGGCCGACGGACTCCGGCGGATTGAGTGTCACGGTCCTGCCACATCCGCGTCCGAGGCGGTTCGGCAGGGCGTGGCGCGGTTAGAGTCGGCCACTCCGCAGCGCTGATCATGACAACAGCGCGCCGAAGAGACACCCGGGACCGCCTTTCCGGCCGCACGGCCGCGGGGACCGGGCCGGGAGGGGGTCCCGTGACCGATACACCGTCCGCAGAGCCATCGAAGGACAACCCGCCGCCGAAGGGCGGTGCCTCACCCAAGGACGCCGCACCGACGGCGCAGGCGAAAACGCCGGAGCCGGGGAGGCCCGCCGACGCCCCGCCTGCCGCCGCGGCCGCCACGAGTGCCGTAGCGCCCAGTGGCCCGCCCGCACCCGGCGGCCCGAGTGCACCTGGTGGGTCCGCCGCACCTGGCGGGCCGCCGCCAGGGGCGTATGGGCCGGGCCGGCCGTACGGGCCGGGAACCCACCCGGCCTACCAGGCCTGGGGTCCCCCGAGGAAGCCGGCGCCCAGCCGACTGAGGCCCGCCGCACCGGCCAAGCCGACCACCGCCACCCTGTGGGCCGTCCTCGCCACCGCCCTGTGCGCCGCCCTGCTGCTCGGCGCGGGTGCCGGGGTGAACCTGCTGCTCGTGGCGGTGCCCGCCACCCTCGCCGGCGCCTTCGCCGCCCGTGCGGCCGGCCGCCGACTGCGGCCCTGGACCCTGGTCTGGGCGCTCGGCGCCGCCGCGCTGCTCCTCGTGCCCGCGCTGAGCGACGCGAGCTGGCCGACCTTCCTCGCCGTCGTCAGCGCCCTCGGCCTCACCGGCTTCGCCCTGCACGGCGGTCGGGGCTGGCCCAGCATGCTGTTCAGTCCGATCGGCCTCTTCGACTCCGTCGGCACCGGCATGATGTGGGGCTGGCGGGGCGTACGCGAGCGTGCGGGCGGCTCCCAGGGGCGCTGGGGGCCGCTCCTGCGCACCGGCCTGATCGCGATCGGCCTGCTGGTCGTCTTCGGCGCGCTGTTCGCCGGGGCCGACGCCGCCTTCGCCGACCTGCTCGGTTCCCTCATCCCGGACATCTCGCTCGACCAGGCGCCCTGGCGGCTGCTGCTCTTCCTGCTCGGACTGTTCGGTGCCCTCGCCGTCGCCCGCACCGCGGCGGCCCCGCTGCGCTGGGACCGCCTGTCCTTCAGCCCCGGCCGGGCCCGCGGCCGGTTCGAATGGGCGCTCCCCCTGGTCGTCCTGAACCTGCTCTTCGCGGCCTTCAACGCGGTCCAGCTCACCGTGCTGTTCGGCGGCTACGACAAGGTCCTCAGCGAGACCGGCCTCACCTACGCCGAGTACGCGCGCCAGGGATTCTGGCAGCTCCTCATGGCGACCCTGCTCACCCTGGGCGTGATCGGCCTGGCGCTGCGGTGGGCGCCCCGCGCCGACGCCGGCGACCGGCGTCTGGTCCGGGCCGTGCTCGGCACCCTGTGCGTCCTCACCCTCGTCGTGGTCGCCTCCGCCCTGCGCAGGATGGACCTGTACGTCGACGCGTACGGCCTCACCCGGCTCCGGATCTCCGTCCTCACCATGGAGCTCTGGCTCGGCGTGGTGATCCTGCTGATCATGGCGGCCGGGATCTGGGGCGCCCGTCTGCTGCCCCGCGCCCTGGCGGCGAGCGCCGCCGGCTTCGTCCTCGCCTTCGGACTGATCCAGCCGGACGCCGTCATCGCCCAGCAGAACGTCGAACGCCACGAACGGCTCGGCAAGATCGACGTGTACTACCTGGAGGGCCTCTCGGCGGATGCCGTGCCCGCCCTCGACCGGCTGCCCGAACCCCTGCGCTCCTGCGCCCTGCGGGACATCGCCGACCGACTCCGCGAGGACAGCGACGAGGCCTGGTACGAGACCAGCCTGGCGGAGGCCCGGGCCCGGGAGATCCTGGCCGAGCGCGAGGCGAGCCGTACGGGCTCGTGCGGCGACCCCACCCGTGAGGAGCAGTACGACCCGGACGCCGACCCCTACTCCGGCGACGCCGACCCGTACGCACCCTGAAGCCACAGGCGGGTTCTCCCTTCCGACCGTACGGAGGGGAGAACCCGCCTGTGGCGTCGCGCGGCGGAGGGCGTTCACGAACGCGACCACGAGATGCCGCGTGAGGGGTCGGCGCCCTCCGTGAGGTGAATCCGGCGATGACGATGCACCGCACCGGGGTGTGCGGCAGCGAAGAGAAGCCGCCCAGATCACCGGGATGAGCGGCCCGGTCATGGTGCCGCCGCCGTGTCCCCGATGCCGGTTTTCCGATGCCGGAGCGGTCCGGTTTCGGCCATGGGTGGACCACCACATGGAATCCGGGTACCAAGGGAGGTATCCATCGGCGTAACCTGTCAGGCGCCATGCCGTACGAACCACCCACCCACACCGTCGAGCGATCGATCCGGGCCACCACCGGCGCCAAGATCGTTGCCGGGGTCGACGAGGTCGGACGCGGGGCTTGGGCCGGTCCTGTCACGGTGTGCGCCGCCGTCACCGGCCTGCGCCGCCCGCCCCCAGGGCTCACCGACTCCAAGCTGATCACCCCGAAACGCCGCACCGCGCTCGCCGTGGAGCTCGAGGGGTGGGTCACGGCGTACGCGCTGGGCGACGCCTCGCCCGCCGAGATCGACGAACTGGGGATGACCGCGGCGCTCCGGCTGGCCGCGATCCGCGCGCTGGAGGGCCTTCCCGTCCGCCCCGACGCCGTGATCCTCGACGGCAAGCACGACTACCTGGGCAACCCCTGGCAGGTCCGTACGGTGATCAAGGGCGACCAGTCCTGCGTCGCCGTCGCCGCCGCCTCCGTGATCGCCAAGGTCCGCCGCGACGCGCTGATGGCGGAGCTGGAGGCCGAGGCGGAGGACTGCGCCGCCTATGCCTTCGCGGCCAACGCGGGCTATCCGTCGCCGGTCCACAAGGCGGCACTGCAAGAGCTGGGGCCCAGTCCGTACCACCGGCTCTCCTGGTCGTATCTCGATGCGATGCCCCGCTGGCGGCATCTCAAGAAGGTCCGGATCTCCGCCGAGGCGGCCGCACTGGAAAGCGGGGGCCAACTCGGCTTCGACTTCTGACCACTTCCGACTACCGACTTCCGGCTTCTGAATCTGGTTTCTGGATGCTCCGGCGGGGCCCTTGGGGGAACCCTCCGGCAGAGCCGTCTCAGCAGCCGGGGCGCACCAGTGCGCCCACCCGCCGGAGCCCCGCGCGACGGCGTTTGATAGACATCCACCCATGCCTCTCATCCCCGAGGAGCCTCAGATTCACGAGAGTGCCCAGGGTCCCCGCGTGACCGCGCCCGCAGGCCGCCCCACGCCGACCCCTCGACCCGTACCCGGCCCGCGTTCCGCGGCCTCTCCGCGTCCCGGGCGTCCGGGTCCCGGTCCGGCCAGGCCCGCACCGCCGGTTCCGCGCCCGCCCACTGCCGCAACGGCGCCCGCCGCCACGGAGAATCGTTCCGACGAACGCTCCGGGCCGCAGGTCCAGTTGATCCCCGCCCCCGCCGACGGTGCCGTCGACGCCGCCGAGGAGGCCGTCGACCTGCTCCTGGAGTCCGGTCGTGCCCCCGGCGACGTCCTGGTGCTCACCACCGGCGAGCAGCACCCGTGGGCGGCGCACGAGCTGTCCTTCGGCGAGGCCGCCTACTGGGCGCAGCAGGACGCCCGCGAGGACGTGTTCTTCGCGGACGCCGCCGCCGTGTCCCGGGCCGCGGCCCGGCCCGTCGTGGTCGTCGCCGTCAACGGCGGCTCCGACGAGGACCTCGCGCGCCGGCTGCCCGAGGCGATGCGGCGGGCGACCGCCCTGCTGATCGTCTGCGGCGACCCGCAGCGGGTCAACGCCGCGCTCGGCGCAGGCGTCTGACCGCCCGTCCACGTCCCGGCCGCCGCCCGGCGGCCGGGCGGACACCCTTTCCCCGCGCCGTCCTTTTGCATCGGGGCGGTGGAACGCCGACCGGAGCCGGTGTGTCCGGGGGCGGTACGTGAGGCGCTGGAGGCCGTCCGCTCAGCGGGCGGCGGCCCGGCGCAGCGGCTCGGGCGCACCGCTCGCGATCCGCGGTGCCAGCCGGTCGGAGTGGGAGTCCTCACCCAGGGGGGTGGGGCGCGAGTCGGAGCTCGGCCTGCGTCCGCCCCGGCCCTCGCCGAGCACCTGCCAGCCGCCGGCGGTCAGGGTGATGTACGCACCGCAGCGCAGCCCGTGCAGCGTGCAGGCGTCCCGCAGGCCCCACATCCACGCGCCGTCCTCCTCGGTCCAACGCTCGTCGCCCTCGCGGCAGTAGAGCAGCACGGCCGTGCGCACCGGCGAACGGCGCCGCAGGTCATGCGGGATGACCCGGCGCAGATGGGCGAGGAGCGCGTTGCGGAACTCCCAGCCGTCCGCCGGAGTCGGCCTGTGGGCGAAGGACGCGCTGGCCGCGAGCCGTTCCTCGTGGTCGAGCACGGCGATCACCGCCGTCGACGGCGTCGGCCGGTGACGGGAGTGCAGACCGCTGACGACATCCCGGGGATTGCGCAGCAGCGGGATCCCCGCCGCGGCCCATTCGGCCGGTTCCAGCATCCGAGCGAGGCGGCTGGCCGACCCGGACGACGAGTTGCCCCGAGCGGCTGAGGACGGAGCGAATCCGAGGGTCACGATCCTCCCTTCGGATACGCGCCCGCTCCGCGGGCAGGGTCGGGTGAGGGCGCACCACGGCATGGTCCAACCGGTCCACGTACGGGCCGTGCGGGGCGGATTCCCAATTCTTCCTGGCCCGTGCGCGGGCGGCAACGAGCAATTGAGGCAGCTGACTGGAATGAACCGGTATGCCTCCCATATCCCTGCCCAGTTACCTATTGTTCACGCCCCGTTCTACGCCTGGACGGCGAGGACCAGCGGGAACACTCCCTCCGCTCCCGCCCGTCGCAGCAGCCTCGCCGCCACCGCCAACGTCCAGCCACTGTCGGCGAGATCGTCCACGAGCAGCACCGGACCGCCCGCCGACGCCAGCCGCTCCGCGAGATCGGGCGGCACCACCAGCGCGCGCTGCAGCCCGACCACGCGCTGTGCGCTGTTCGTCCGGGAGATCCGCAGGTCCTCCGCCTCCGGCGCGTACTCCACCGAACCGAGCAGTGGCATCCGCCCGATCTCGGCGATCCGGTGGCCGAGCGAGCCCACGAGCTGCGGCTTGCGGTGCGAGGCGACCGTCACCACGCCGGCCGGGCGGGGCGGGGCGTCCGCAGCCCCCGAAGCCCAACCGCCCGGCCCCTTCGCCCAGTCGGCGAGCACCCTCACGACCGCCTGCACCACGTCGTCCGGAACCTCCCCGTCCGGCGCGGAGTCGGCCAGCATCGGACGCAGCCGGTTGCCCCAGCCGATGTCCGAGAGCCGGCCCAGCGCCCGGCCCGTGTACGACTGCTCGCCCACCGGGATACGACCCTTCAGATCCACGCCCACGGCAGCGAGACCGGTCGGCCACATCTTGCGCGGCTCCACCTCCACGCCCGCCCGGCCCAGCTCGCCCCGGGCCATGTCGAGCGCCGCCTCGGAGACCTTGGCGTCGAATCTGACCCCCGCACAGTTGTCGCAGCGACCGCACGGAGCCGCGGCCTCGTCGTCCAGCTGCCGGCGCAGGAACTCCATCCGGCAGCCGGACGTCGCCGCGTACTCCCGCATGGCCTGCTGTTCGGCCGCCCGCTGCCGGGCCACCCACGCGTATCGCTCCGTGTCGTAGACCCACGGACGGCCCGTGCTCGTCCAGCCGCCCTTCACCCGGTGCACCGCACCGTCCACGTCGAGCACCTTCAGCATCGTCTCCAGTCGCGTCCTGCGCAGCTCGACCAGCGGCTCCAGGGCGGGCAGGGACAGCGGGCGACCGGCCTGCGCCAGCACGTCGAGGGTGCGGCGCACCTGCTCCTCCGGAGGGAAGGCCACCGAGGCGAAGTACTGCCAGATGGCCTCGTCCTCCTTACCCGGCAGCAGCAGCACCTCCGCGTGCTCCACACCGCGCCCGGCACGGCCCACCTGCTGGTAGTAGGCGATGGGGGAGGAGGGCGAACCCAGATGGACCACGAAGCCCAGGTCCGGCTTGTCGAAGCCCATGCCGAGCGCCGAGGTGGCCACGAGTGCCTTGACCCGGTTGGCCAGCAGGTCGTCCTCCGCCTGCTGCCGGTCGGCGTTCTCCGTCCGCCCCGTGTACGAGGCGACCGTGTGCCCGCACTGGCGCAGATGGGCCGTCACCTCCTCGGCCGCGGCGACCGTCAGCGTGTAGATGATCCCCGAGCCGGGCAGCTCGTCGAGGTGGTCGGCCAGCCAGGCCAGCCGGTGCGCAGCGTCCGGCAGCCGGACCACGCCGAGGCTCAGGCTCTCGCGGTCCAGCGGGCCGCGCAGCACCAGCGCGTCCGTGTCCCCGCCCGTCCCCAGCTGCTCCGCGACGTCCGCGGTCACCCGGGCGTTGGCCGTCGCCGTCGTCGCCAGCACCGGCACCCCGCCCGGCAGCTCCGCCAGCATCGTCCGCAGCCGCCGGTAGTCGGGCCGGAAGTCGTGCCCCCAGTCCGAGATGCAGTGCGCCTCGTCCACGACGAGCAGGCCCGTGGCAGCGGCAAGGCGTGGCAGCACCTGGTCACGGAAGTCGGGGTTGTTGAGCCGCTCGGGGCTCACGAGCAGCACGTCGACCTCACCGGCCGCCACCTCCTCCTGGACGGTGTCCCACTCCTCGGTGTTCGACGAGTTGATCGTGCGGGCGCGGATGCCCGCGCGGGCGGCCGCCTCCACCTGGTTGCGCATCAGCGCGAGCAGAGGCGAGACGATCACGGTCGGCCCGGCGCCGCGCTCGCGCAGCAGCGAGGTCGCGACGAAGTACACCGCCGACTTGCCCCAGCCGGTGCGCTGCACGACCAGCGCCCGGCGTCTGTCCGCGACCAGCGCCTCGATGGCGCGCCACTGGTCCTCGCGGAGTCTCGCCGTCCCCGTCGGGTCCGAGACGAGACGGGCGAGCACGGCGTCGGCGGCCGCGCGCAGGGCGGCACGGTCCTCGGGGCGGTCTGCATTGGTCATGCCCCCATGCAACCTGATCGGTCCGACAAAGCGCGAACGAGCGGCCGAGCCTGTGGAAAACTGGCGGAGCGGTCGGAGGGGGAGTTATCCACAGGGGTTTCGCTACCGACCGTGATCGCGGGACCGTCGTGCCATGAACTCGAACCACCACGAATTCCACGGCGCGTCCTCGACCCAGCAGATCACCCTGCGCGGCCCGGCGGAGCTGGCCGACGCGCTGCCGTTCATGCTCGGCTTCCACCCCAGCGACTCCGTCGTCCTCGTCGCCCTCCACGGCGAGCGCGGACGTTTCGGCGGCCGGGTCAGGGTCGGCATCCCAAGGTCGCCGGCCGAGTGGTCCGCGACCGCGGACCACCTCGCCGAATGCCTCGTCGAAGGCTCCACCCGCCGCGGCGACCGCCCCGACGCCATCGTCGTCTTCCTCTGCCAGGACCCCGCACCGGGCGAGACCGGGCAGCGGGTGATGGAGCGGCTGCGTCCTTTCGCCCAGCGTCTGCGCACCGCCTGCGGCGCGCTCGACGCCCCCGTCCTCGAAGCCCTCTGCATCTCCGACGGCCTGTACTTCTCCTACTGCTGCCCCGACGCGCGCTGCTGCCCGCCCGACGGCACGCCCCTCGCCCTCTCCGGTACGTCGGTGATGGCGGCGTCCGCCGCCTACGCGGGGATCCAGGTGCGCGGCAGCCTGAAGGACATGGAGGCACGGCTGAAGCCATGGGGCTCCGAAGGCGACGCGGCGCAGCGCGCGGCCCTGAACGACGCCGCCGCGGTCATCGTGCCCAGGATCCTGGCCGGTGCGCCGGGAGGTGTGGGGCGCCAGGAGACGCGCGACACCACCCTCGCCCTGGTCCGCCGGCTCATCGCACGGTTCGCCGCACCGCCCGAGGCCCCGGTGGCAGGCACCCCCACCGGTCGCAGCGTCGTTCCCCCCGGACTCGCCGGCCTCGTGAACGGGGCGGCGGCGGGGACGGCGAGCGCCGACGCCCGCGACGACGCGCTCCTCACACCCGACGAGGCCGCCATCGTGATCCTCGGACTGCAGGACCGCGACACCCGTGACCAGGCCGCCGAATGGATGGAAGGCCCGGAGGCGGCCCCCGCGCTGCGGCTCTGGCGCGCCCTGTCCCGGCGCTGCGTCGCCCCCTACCAGGAGTACGCGGCCGCACCCCTGACCCTGGCCGGCTGGGTCGCCTGGTCCACCGGTGACGAACCCTCCGCGCGGGTGGCCCTCGGCCTCGCCCTGGAGGCCGACCCCGAGTACCTCTTCGCGCGGCTGCTCCATCAGGCGTGCAACGAGGGACTGGACCCCGAGTCGCTGCGCGACTGCCTGCGCAAGGAGCGGGACGCGCGTCTCGCCGCCGCGTCCGAAGGGAGGCCGGCCATCACGGGGGAGAGCTGGGAGCCGGACGGCACCAGCGCCGAGGTGGAGGGCCAGCCCCGGTACGCGCCGTCCGGGCCGGGACCGGTGCGGGCGGCGGCCACCCAGGCCGACGGTCATGGCACCGCCCCGGTGCCGGCTGGGAACCGACAGCGGCAGCAGGCCCGCCAGGTCGCGCGGCGAACCGCCCGGCAGGCGGGACTCCGCGCCGCTGGCGCAGGCCGAGGCCCGGCGCGTGCCCCCTCGGCGGCCCGCCGCCGCGACGCCCAGCCGAGGCCGCCGAGGACCGCGGTGGTGCGACGGACCGGACGGCGCGGGGCCAGGAGCGGCGAATGAGCCGCGCGCGGGCCACGAGGGGCGCGGTCCCCCTTCCGGGCACACGGGTCGCCGCCGGACCGCGGGGTGTCTTCCGGTCGGGCACGGGGCTTGCGGCAGGGGGCCGGGGTGTCTTCCGGTCGGGCACGGGGCTTGCGGCAGGGGGCCGGGGTGTCTTCCGGTCGGGCACGGCCCTTGGGGCAGGGGATCGGGGTGTCTCTCGGCCGGTCATGCGGCTCGGCGCCGGACCGCGGGGTGTCTTCCGGCCGAGCGGGCGACCCGCCGCAAGGAGGCGAGCCGCTTTCCGGTCATGGGCGCGGTTCGCAGCCGGACCGCCGGGTGTCTTCCGGCTGTGCGCACGGTTCGGCATCGGGGTCCGGGATGTCCTCCGGCCGGGCACGCGGTTCGCCGCACGGGGCCGGGGCGTCGTCCCTCGGGGCACGCGGCTCGCAGGGGAGGTCCGGGGGGTCGTCCGGTTGGGCACGCGGCTCGCAGGGGAGGTCCGGGAGGTCCTCCGGTTGGGCACGCGGCCTGCCGCACGGGGCCGGGGCGTCCTCCAGCCGGGCCTACGGCTCATCACCCGGCCGCGGGGCGTCTTCCGGTCGAGGGCGAGTCGGGCCGTGACCCGGTGGCCCGCGGCGGCGTTCACCTCTGTGGCGGTCGCGCAGGAGCGGTACCGCCCCATGGCCGGAACCCCGGACCACCCGAGCGGCGTCCACCGTGGACGCCACGGGGCCCGGCCGCGCCGTCCGGACCGCACAGAGAGCGCCGCACACCTGTCATGGCCCCCAGCCCCGCCCAGGCCCCCGGACCCTCCACCGGTCACCCCTCCCACCCCGGAGCTCCGTCACCGGGAACGGGAGCCGGGGCAGTCCGCTCCGGCGATCTGCCCGCCCTGCACGACACCCTCGTCTGCGTCGCGCTCCCGGCCCTCACCATCAGCCCTCGCCACGGACAGCTCACCGGCACCGGACTCGAAGGGGTCTTCCTCGGCGGACGCCGCCTCCTCTCCCGCTGCGTCCTGCGCGTGGCCGGGCGTGAACCCGTCTCCCTCCACGGCCGGCGGGCCGCCGCGGACCGTGCCGACTTCGTGGCTGTCCTGCGCGCGCCCGGCGACACCGGCCCGGACCCCGGCCTCCGCGTCGAGCGCAGCCGTGAGGCCGACGGGACGGAACGGATCACCCTGCGCAGTTCCGCGCTCCGGTCTCTTCGGGTTCCCGTGGAGCTCGCTCTGGGCACGGATCTCGCGGACCTGGGCGCGGTGGCGGGTGGGCGGCCGGGGCCCGAGCTGGCCGCGAGCGTCCACGGCACCGGGCTCCGCTGGGCCCATGAGGACGGCACCGCCGTCACGATCGCGGCGGACCCGCCGCCCAGCGACGCGCTGGCGGCGGCCGGGCTCCTCCGCTGGGAGGCCGAGCTGGCCCCCGGCGACCGCTGCGTCCTCACCCTCCGGATCAGGAGCGAGCACTCCCGCCGCCGGCAGAACCCCGGCACCGGCCGGCCGGGCGGCCACGTTCTCGCCGACGCCGTCGCCGAAGGGGACGACCCGCGCCTCGGTCCGCTGCTGCGCTCCTCCGTCGACGACCTGCGCGCACTGCTCCAGCGCGACCCCGCTCACCCCGCCGACGTGCACCTCGCGGCCGGAGTGCCCTGGCGCTGCGGCCCCGTCACCGCGGAAGCGCTCTGGGCCGCCCGCATGGCCCTGCCGCTCGGCACCCGGCTCGCCGTCACCACGCTCCGCGCCCTCGGTCGTACCCAACGCGACGGCAGCGGACCGGAGTCGGGCCTCATCCCCGGTCCGCTCAGGGACGCAGGCCCCCTGCTGCCGCCCCGCTGCACCGGCGTCGAAGCCACCCTCGCCTTCCCCGTCGTCCTCGCCGAGGCCCGCCGCTGGGGACTCACCGAGCAGGACCTGGCGGAGCTGCTCCCCGTCGCCGAACGGTGCCTCGACTGGCTGCGTGGGGCCGTCGACGCCGACGGCTTCGTGCCGGATCCGTGGCCCGCCGGGCCGGCACGGGCCGAGACCCAGGCCCACGCGCACCGCGCGGCCGTGCTCGGCGCCGACCTGCTCGACGCCTGCGGGAGACCCGGCGGGGACGCGTGGCGGGAATGGGCGCGGGCGCTGCGCGAGCGGTTCCGCAGGCGGTTCTGGCTCGACGACCCGTCCGGCGGTCGGCCCGTCCTCGCCCGCACACCCGACGGCCGTCCGCTGCCGCACCTCGGCGGCTGGGCCGCGCACCTCCTCGACACGGGGCTCACCGCCGCCGGTCGGCAGGCACCCGGACTGCTCGACAAGGGGCAGACCGAGCGGCTGGCCCGGCTGTTCGCCGCCCCGGCGCTCGACTCGGGCTGGGGCCTGCGCGGACTCGGGGAGAAGGAGCCCGGCTACAACCCGTTCGGGCACCGCTCGGGAGCGGTCCGGGTGCACGAGACGGCGGTCGCCGTCGCCGGGCTCGCGGCGGCCGGACACGAGGACGAGGCGGCCTCACTGCTGCGTGGCGTTCTGGACGCCGCCGAGGCCTTCGACCACCGGCTCCCCGAGATGTACGCGGGGGAGCGGCGGACGGCCGGCGCGTTCCCGGTGCCGCACCCGGCGGCCTGCCGGCCCGCCGCGGTGGCCGCCGCGGCCGGCGTGCAGCTGCTGACCGCGGTCCTCGGCGTCCGCCCCGACGTCCCCGGGCGCACGGTCGCCCTGCACCCGCTGCGCTCGGCCCCGCTCGGAGAGGTGCGGCTGTCGGGTCTCCGGGTGGCCGGGGAGCCGTTCGCGGGCCGCGTCGGACGGCTGGGGCTCGGCATGGTCGAGGAGGCGGCACCCGGCCTCCAGCTGGGGGTGTGACCCGCCACAGATGTTCTGACGGCGCTCGACGGGCGGAGCGGAAAGAACTGGAGGACGGACAGGGGCTGGACGGAGAAGAAGTGGCGGCGGATCCTCTCCACGGGCGTGTTTATCGTCAGGAAGACGACTATGATCACGGGCATGCCTCCCTACGACCCGTCGGCCTTTCCGCCCTTCGCCGTCACCGTCGATCTGGTCGTGCTCACCGTGCGGCGCCATGCCCTGTGCGCCTTGGTCGTGAAACGGGGGGAGGCTCCCTTCCAGGGACGCTGGGCCCTGCCGGGCGGGTTCGTCCGGGCCGACGAGGACCTCGACGCCGCCGCCGCGCGCGAGCTGGTCGAGGAGACCGGTCTCTGTGTCCACGATCCGGGGGCCCCGCCGCCCGTACCCGGCAACGGTGCGCATCTGGAGCAGCTGGCGACCTACGGAGCGCCGGACCGGGACCCGCGGATGCGGGTGGTGAGCGTGGCGCACCTGGCGCTCGCGCCGGACCTGCCGGCGCCGCGGGCGGGCGGCGACGCCAACAGCGCGCGCTGGGCACCCGTCGAGGAGCTCCTCGGGCAGGACGGAGCGGGGGAGCCGGACGGCGAGCCGCCGGTGCCGCTCGCCTTCGACCACGCCCGGATCCTGTCCGACGGGGTGGAGCGCGCCCGCTCCAAGATCGAGTACTCCTCGCTGGCCACCGCCTTCTGCCCTCCGGAGTTCACGGTCGGCGAGCTCCGGAGGGTCTACGAGGCGGTGTGGGGAGTGGCGCTCGATCCGCGCAACTTCCATCGCAAGGTGACCGGCACGCCCGGCTTCCTCGTTCCGGCGGGCGGGACCACGACGCGTCAGGGCGGCCGCCCCGCCCAGCTGTTCCGGGCCGGTGGGGCCACGCTGCTGAACCCGCCCATGCTCCGCCCGGAGGTCTGAGCGGCGGCCGGCCGCCCGCCCCGAACCGTCAATCCTGCGCCAAAAGTCCGAAATGGGACGTTATCTTGCTGGGACAGCCGCCCTGCCGCGGAGCGGTCTCACCTACCCGCGAGAGAAGCGATGCTCCAGGCCATCGGACTCACCAGCACCCCCCGCCGGGACCTTCCGCCCGCCGTGGACGATCTCACCTTCGAGGCCCGGCCGGGCACCGTCACCGCGCTGCTCGGGCCGGCCGGCGCCGGCAAGACCACCGCCCTGCGGCTCATGCTGCAGCTCGAACCGGGGCGAGGCGTCACCTACTTCCGGGGCCGCCCGCTGCACCGCGTCGCCAACCCCGCCCGGGAGGTCGGCGTCCTGCTCGGTGACGTCCCCGGCCACCCCTCCCGCACCCTGCGCAGTCAACTGCGCATGCTCTGCGCCGCCGCCGGAGTCCCCGGTACCCGCGCCGACGAGATGCTGCGGGTCGTCGGGCTCACCGGCGTCCACGATCAGCGCATCGGCACCCTCTCGCTCGGCATGGACCGCCGACTGGGCCTCGCCTCCGCCCTGTTGGGCGACCCGCACGCCCTGCTCCTCGACGAGCCCGCCGCTGGACTCTCCGTACGCGAGAGCACCTGGCTCTACGAACTGCTGCGCACCCACGCCGACGAGGGCGGCACCGTCCTCTACACCACCAGCGACCCCAAGGACGCCGCGCGCAATGCCGACCGGGTCATCACCCTCGACGGCGGCCGGCTCACCGCCGACCAGGACGCCACCGAGTTCGCCCGGACCAGGCTGCGCCCCCGGGTCGCGGTCCGCACCCCGCACGCCGCCCGGCTGGCCGCCGTCCTCACCCAGGAGTCCCGCGCCTCCCGCCGCCCGGTCGAGGTGGTCACCGAGGGAGGAAACCGCCTCTCCGTCTACGGCAGCGACTGCGCCACCGTCGGCGAGACCGCCTTCCGCAACGGCGTGCTCCTCCACCGACTCGCCGACGAGACCGGTGACACCCGCACGTCCGCCGACGGACAGCGCCCCACGCCCCAGCCCCCCGGCGCCCCCGCCCCGCCGACCACCGCCCCGCCCTCCACGACCACGCCGTCCCCAACCACATCCTCCCCAACCACATCCTCCCCAGCCACGCCGTCCCCGACCACGGCCCCCGTCCCCGAGACCGCCCACACCGCCCCCACCACCACCGCCCCGGCTCCCGCCTCCGCCCCGCCGACCCCGCGCCGGGCGCACCGGGCCCCGTACCGTTCCCCGCTGCGTCCGCTGCGCTACGAGATCCGACGTCTGCTCGGCGTCCCCTCCACGCCGCTCGTCGTCGCCGGGGTGGTGCTGGTGTCCGTCGCCCTGGCCGTGCTGCTCGCGCGCGGCGGGCGCACGCCGCTGCCGGCCGTCCTGGCGGGATGGCCGGGGATCTCCCCGCTGCCGCCCGCGGCGCTGGGGGCGGGACTGCTCGGCGCCTTTTCGTTCGCGGAGGAGTATCGCTATCCGGCGCTCACCACCGGGCGCGGTGCCGTACCGCGCCGGCTGGGACTCCTCCTTGCCAAACTCACGGTCGCGGCCGCCGTCGGAGCGCTCCTCGCGGTGCTCGTGGTGGTGGCCGACCTGGAGGCGCTGCGCCTCGTCTACGGCGGCGAGTTGATTCCCGTACCGCGCAACTGGCCCGCACTTTGCGCGAATTGGTGCGGCCTTGTGATCGGCTGCGCCTGGGCCGGGGTGCTGGGGGCGGGGGTCTTCCGGGCCGCGGCGGCCGGTGTCGCGGCGGTCCTGGCCGTGCCCGTGGTCTTCGCCCCGCCGCTCCAGCGGCTGCTCGCCGGCGTTCCCCGGCGCTCCGTCGCCGGACTCCCGGGCCGGTTGCGCGAGTTCGCCGGTTTCGAGTGGTCGTCGGCCGCCGACCGGTGGCTGATGGGTGCGCTGCGGGTGCTGGGGCAGCCCGTGGGAGTGGCTCTGACCCTGACGTTGACGGTCCTGCTCTGTGCCTATGTGTTCACCGGCCGTCACAGCAGAGCTCGTTGGTGATCGCCTTCCGATCGGGAGTTTCCGCATCGGCGGCAACTCCCTTGAGAGATGTGCGTTATGTCCGATTAATCGTCAATTGTGTAGCGAGTGCCGATCACCCTTTCGTGTGCTTTTCACCAAAGACCTCAAGGGGGGTGAGAGCCACGCCGACAAAGGATGCGTGAGTACCCTTGCGCACACGATGATGACCCCCGCCCGCCCCGTCGAGTCCGGCCTCGGCGCGCCGGGCGACCTCGACCGCTACCCCTACGCGGAGACGCCAGGAGCCGACCGCGTCGGCCCGCCCGCCTGGGAGGCCACGGAGGACCTCGGCCGGGTCGGCCGCAGGGCCGCCGGCAGCCGCGGCCGCGGACTGCACGGACAGCTCGTCCAGCAGCTCGGCCAGATGATCGTCTCCGGCGACCTCGGCGCCGACCGCCCCCTCGTCCCCGAGGAGATCGGCCAGCGCTTCGAGGTCTCCCGCACCGTCGTCCGCGAGTCGCTGCGCGTGCTGGAGGCCAAGGGCCTGGTCAGCGCGCGCCCCAACGTCGGCACCCGGGTCCGCCCCGTCAGCGACTGGAACCTGCTCGATCCGGACATCATCGAATGGCGCGCCTTCGGGCCACAGCGCGACGACCAGCGCCGCGAGCTCAACGAGCTCCGCTGGACCATCGAGCCCCTCGCCGCGCGGCTCGCCGCGGGCCACGGCCGCGAGGACGTCCAGCAGCGGCTCTCCGACATGGTCGAGATCATGGGCCACGCCTACACCCAGGGCGACGGCATCACCTTCTCCCGCGCCGACGCCGAGTTCCACGCCCTGCTCATCCAGCTCGCCGGCAACCGCATGCTGGAGCACCTCTCCGGCATCGTCGGCGCCGCCCTCCAGGTCTCCGGAGCGACCGCCACCGGCTGCGACCGGCCCGGCGAGAACTGCCTCGCCCACCACGCCCGGATCGTCGACGCCCTCGCCGCCGGGGACGCCCTGGGCGCCGAGACGGCCATGCGCCAGCTGCTGACCGTCCACCCCGAGGTGGAGCGCGTCGTGCCGGCACCCCGCGAGCATTGATCCGCCGGCCGTGGGCAGGAGCACCGTGAAGCCCGCATCGCGTGCCGCCGGTCCCGAGCGGAACCCGGGGGCGGAATCCGTCCCCGGGTGCGCCAGGGTCTGGCGGCAGGCGCCGGGGCGCGCGGAAGCGGGGCCGGGACGCCGCGAAACGACGTGATCGTGTCGCGTTCCGTATGTTTGATGGCGGATCGTCGCAAATGAGGTGTGACTCGGGCCACGCGGATTGGGCGTAACACTCCTCGAAGCCGCGCGATGACCTAAGAGGTGACAGCCGAGGAAGGAATACAGCAGCCGCCCATGGCGCTGTGCAGTTCCCCGGTCCAGCCCGCGCCGTCGGCACATTCCCGGCCGACGGTCGTCGGCTCCGGCCCGATCCAGGGCGGGGCCGGAAGCCGTTTCCATCGTTCCGAGAGGTTGTTCGTGTCGGCCAGCACATCCCGTACGCTCCCGCCGGAGATCGCCGAGTCCGAGTCTGTGATGGCGCTCATCGAGCGGGGAAAGGCTGATGGGCAGATCGCCGGCGATGACGTGCGTCGGGCCTTCGAGGCTGACCAGATTCCGCCAACCCAGTGGAAGAATGTTCTGCGCAGCCTCAATCAGATCCTCGAGGAAGAGGGTGTGACGCTGATGGTCAGTGCAGCGGAGTCGCCGAAGCGCGCCCGCAAGAGCGTCGCAGCGAAGAGCCCGGCCAAGCGCACCGCCACCAAGACCGTCACCGCCAGGACGACCGTGACGAAGACCGTCTCGGCCGCCTCCGCGGCCCCGGCGGCCGAGAGCGCGGACCCGGCCGACGAGGCCGGAGCCCCGGCCAAGAAGGCCGCCGCCAAGAAGACCGCCGCCAAGAAGACGGTGGCGAAGAAGGCCACCGCCAAGAAGACGGCGGCCAAGAAGACCACGTCCAAGAAGGACGACGAAGAGCTGCTCGAGGGTGAGGAGCTGCTCGACGACGTCGCGCCCGGCAAGGGCGACGACGAGGAGGCCGAGGGCGAGAGCAAGGGCTTCGTCCTGTCCGACGAGGACGAGGACGACGCGCCGGCCCAGCAGGTCGCCGTCGCCGGTGCCACCGCGGACCCGGTCAAGGACTACCTCAAGCAGATCGGCAAGGTCCCGCTGCTCAACGCCGAGCAGGAGGTCGAGCTCGCCAAGCGCATCGAGGCCGGTCTGTTCGCCGAGGACAAGCTGGCCAACTCCGACAAGCTGGCCCCCAAGCTCAAGCGCGAGCTGGAGATCATCGCCGAGGACGGCCGCCGCGCCAAGAACCACCTCCTAGAGGCCAACCTCCGACTGGTGGTCTCCCTGGCCAAGCGCTACACCGGCCGCGGCATGCTCTTCCTGGACCTGATCCAGGAGGGCAACCTGGGTCTGATCCGCGCCGTCGAGAAGTTCGACTACACCAAGGGCTACAAGTTCTCCACGTACGCCACCTGGTGGATCCGCCAGGCGATCACCCGCGCCATGGCCGACCAGGCCCGCACCATCCGTATCCCGGTGCACATGGTCGAGGTCATCAACAAGCTCGCCCGTGTGCAGCGCCAGATGCTCCAGGACCTGGGCCGCGAGCCCACCCCGGAGGAGCTGGCCAAGGAGCTCGACATGACCCCGGAGAAGGTCATCGAGGTCCAGAAGTACGGCCGTGAGCCGATCTCGCTGCACACCCCGCTGGGCGAGGACGGCGACAGCGAGTTCGGTGACCTCATCGAGGACTCCGAGGCGGTCGTCCCGGCCGACGCGGTCAGCTTCACGCTTCTGCAGGAGCAGCTGCACTCCGTCCTCGACACGCTCTCCGAGCGTGAGGCGGGCGTCGTCTCCATGCGCTTCGGTCTCACCGACGGTCAGCCCAAGACCCTCGACGAGATCGGCAAGGTCTACGGCGTGACGCGTGAGCGCATCCGGCAGATCGAGTCGAAGACGATGTCGAAGCTGCGTCACCCGTCGCGCTCGCAGGTCCTGCGCGACTACCTGGACTGATCCCGCCGAAGGACGCGTACGACGAACGAAGGGCCCGGTTCCCCCGCGAGGGAACCGGGCCCTTCGGCGTTGGCGGGGTGCACGCAGCGTCCGTCTGGACGACGCTGGGTGAACCGACATCACCGGAGAGTCAGGAGGCTTCATGCGTCGTCCCATCGCCCGAGCATTGACCGGTTCCCTGGGCCTCATCGCCGCGGCGGCGGCACCGCTCACCGCCGCGGCTCCCGCGTCCGCCGACAGCGTCGTGGTCGGCGGGCAGCCGACCCGGATCACCGAGGCGCCCTGGGTGGTGGCGCTGTCCAGTCGTGACCGGTTCGGGGGTACGCGCGCCGGTCAGTTCTGCGGAGGGGCCCTCGTGGCCCCCACCAAGGTCCTCACCGCCGCCCACTGCCTGGGCCGCGAGGTCCTGGGCGGGGAGCCGTGGCAGCTCGCCGACTTCAAGGTGATCGCCGGACGCACCTCACTGCGCGGACAGGGCGGCCAGGAGGTGCGGATCTCCGACACGTGGGTCCATCCCGACTACGACCCCTCGACCAACTCGGGCGACCTGGCGGTGCTCACCTTGGAGAAGCCCCTGCCGGCCTCCTCCGTGATCCCCGTGGCCGAGCCCGGCGATCCGGCCACCGCCCCCGGGACACCGGCGCAGGTGTACGGCTGGGGCGACACGACCGGCCATGGCACGTACGCGATGTCGCTGCGCTCGGCGCGGGTCGAGGTGCTGCCCGACGCGGCCTGTGAGCGCGCCTACCCGAGCGGCCCCGGTGCCGCCTACCGCGGCGACACCATGCTGTGCGCGGGCGACCCGAACGGCGGGAAGGACGCCTGTCAGGGCGACAGCGGAGGACCGCTGGTAGCGCAGGGGAAGCTGATCGGCCTGGTGTCCTGGGGGAGCGGCTGCGGGCAGGCGGAGAACCCCGGGGTCTACAGCCGGGTCTCCGAACTGCAGGCGTGGCGTTCCTGAGGGCCGGTCACTCTCGGGCCGGTCATCGTCACCGTATGAGAACGGGCGGCCACCCCCCTCATGTCGCGGGGGGTGACCGCCCGTCGGCCGGTCGTCAGGAGCCGGCCCCTGGCTCGTCGTGGACGCGAGGCGTCAGTGCTCGTCTCCCATGGTGCGGGCCGGCACGTCGGTGAGCCGGTCCGTCTCATCCTGTATCTCTGCGGCGATCTTCTTGAGTTCCGGCTCGAACTTGCGCCCGTGGTGGGCGCAGAAGAGCAAGTCACCACCGCTGGTCAGGACGACACGCAGGTACGCCTGGGCGCCGCAGCGGTCGCAGCGGTCAGCGGCCGTCAGGGGGCTCGCGGGGGTCAGAACAGTAGTCACGTCGCCTCTTCTCTAGCTCGACGAGCTGTCGTACCAGGGTCAACATCCAACCAGGCCGAAAACGTTCCCGCTCGTGGCTTTTCCTCGAAACTTTTTCCCAAGGTGGCTGTCTGCTGCCGGTTGGCGGCGAATGAGCCGTATTGCTTCGCTCTACGGGTTTCGCATTGCTGTGTGTGGTTGAGTCCCTCCGGCGGGTTGCCGGTTGTTCATCAGGACGTGCCCGAACCCTAAATGGTTCATGCCTGGAAGGGAACGTGATGTTCACGTCACCCCATCGAGGGATCGAACACTCATACGACACTGGACTAGCATGAGGAATCAGGAGGGTGGCGTGACAACGCCTCTACCAGGCATCGGTACCCTCTGACCGGTGACCGACGCCGGGCCTTACCCCACCGGGCCAGATTTCAAATTCAGCGAGGAGCGAACCGCGTGACCGCCGAGACGTCCGTGCCGTCCAGTGCGCTGCTGACCGCAGACCGTGACGGTTCCAACTACACCGCGCGGCACCTGCTCGTCCTCGAAGGGCTCGAAGCCGTCCGCAAGCGCCCCGGCATGTACATCGGGTCCACCGACAGCCGTGGCCTGATGCACTGCCTGTGGGAGATCATCGACAACTCGGTCGACGAGGCCCTCGGTGGCTACTGCGACCACATCGACGTCGTCCTCCATGACGACGGCTCGGTCGAGGTCCGCGACAACGGCCGCGGCATCCCCGTGGACGTCGAGCCGAAGACCGGGCTCTCGGGCGTCGAGGTCGTCATGACCAAGCTCCACGCCGGCGGAAAGTTCGGCGGCGGCTCGTACGCGGCCTCCGGCGGTCTGCACGGCGTCGGCGCCTCCGTCGTGAACGCGCTCTCCGCCCGGCTCGACGTCGAGGTCGACCGCAACGGCTCCACCCACAGCATCAGCTTCCGCCGCGGCGTCCCCGGCATCTTCACCGAGCAGGGCCCCGACAGCCCCTTCGACCCGGCCGGCGGCCTCCGCAAGACCAAGCGCGTCCCCAAGACCCGCACCGGCACGCGCGTGCGGTACTGGGCGGACCGCCAGATCTTCCTCAAGGACGCCAAGCTCTCCCTGGAGACGCTGCACCAGCGCGCCCGCCAGACCGCCTTCCTCGTCCCCGGCCTCACCATCGTCGTCCGCGACGAGCGCGACCTGGACGGAGTGGGCAAGAGCGAGGAGACCTTCCGCTTCGACGGCGGCATCAGCGAGTTCTGCGAGTTCCTCGCCCAGGACAAGGCCGTCTGCGACGTGCTGCGCCTCACCGGACAGGGCACCTTCAAGGAGACCGTCCCGGTCCTCGACGACCGCGGCCACATGACCCCCACCGAGGTCACCCGCGAGCTCGGCGTCGACGTCGCCCTGCGCTGGGGCACCGGCTACGACACCACCGTCCGCTCCTTCGTCAACATCATCGCCACGCCCAAGGGCGGCACCCACGTCTCCGGCTTCGAGCAGGCGATCACCAAGACGGTCAACGAGGTGCTGCGCGCCACCAAGATGCTGCGCGTGGCCGAGGACGACATCGTCAAGGACGACGCCCTCGAAGGCCTCACGGCCGTCGTGACCGTCCGCCTCGCCGAGCCGCAGTTCGAGGGCCAGACCAAGGAGGTGCTGGGCACCTCGGCGGCCCGCCGGATCGTCGCCAACGTGGTGGCCAAGGAGCTCAAGGCCTTCCTGACCTCCACCAAGCGCGACGCCAAGGCCCAGGCCCGTGCCGTCCTGGAGAAGGCCGTCGCCGCCGCCCGCACCCGGATCGCGGCCCGCCAGCACAAGGAGGCGCAGCGCAGGAAGACCGCTCTGGAGTCCTCCTCGCTGCCCGCCAAGCTCGCCGACTGCCGCAGCGACGACGTCGAGCGCAGCGAGCTCTTCATCGTCGAGGGAGACTCCGCGCTCGGCACCGCCAAGCTCGCCCGCAACAGCGAGTTCCAGGCCCTCCTGCCGATCCGCGGCAAGATCCTCAACGTCCAGAAGTCCTCCGTGTCGGACATGCTCAAGAACGCCGAGTGCGGAGCGATCATCCAGGTCATAGGAGCGGGCTCGGGCCGCACCTTCGACATCGACGCCGCCCGGTACGGGAAGGTCATCATGATGACCGACGCCGACGTCGACGGCTCCCACATCCGTACGCTGCTGCTGACCCTCTTCCAGCGCTACATGCGCCCCATGGTCGAGCAGGGCCGCGTCTTCGCCGCCGTGCCGCCGCTGCACCGCATCGAGCTGGTCCAGCCCAAGAAGGGCCAGGACAAGTACGTCTACACGTACTCGGACAACGAGCTGCGGCAGACCCTGCTCGAGTTCCAGCGCAAGGGCGTCCGCTACAAGGACTCCATCCAGCGCTACAAGGGCCTCGGCGAGATGGACGCGGACCAGCTGGCGGAGACCACCATGGACCCGCGCCACCGCACCCTGCGCCGGATCAACATCGGCGACCTGGAGGCGGCCGAGCAGGTCTTCGACCTGCTCATGGGCAACGACGTGGCGCCCCGCAAGGAGTTCATCACCAGCTCCGCGGCGACCCTCGACCGCTCCCGCATCGACGCCTGACGGGACCTGACGGCCTCCCGCGCCGCGCCCGGCGCGCCCGGCGTCACACCGTGGCGCCGCTCCGAGGCACCGCACACCGCCCTGACCGGCCCCCGATATGCCTATCGGACGGGCCGGTCAGGCGCATCGGGGATTACGTCACCTGATGGGGTGAAGAGGGACGGGAGAAGAGTCCGGGATCTTCCCGCTCTGTCCATCCTTGGGCACGCGGCCGAAACGGTTCGCTGACAAGGAGAGTTCACCGGTGGAGAAGCAGGAAGGGCGCGACCCCGCGGCGGTGGGGATCGACGACCCCTGGTACGACGAGCTGGCCGCCGGCTGGGGCGAGCACAACGGCGACGAGCACAACGGCGACGAGCACGACGGCGAAGGGCCCGTCGGCCACGAGCAGGGCGGCGGCGAACCCGACGGCGCCGTGTCCGGCCGGGACGGCACGGCGGCCCCGCACCTCTCCGGGACCGTGCCCCGGCAGCACGCCGCCGACATCTACCTGGAAGTCCAGCGCAGCCCCGCCTTCCAGGACGTGCGCAGCCGCTACCGCCGCTTCGTCTTCCCGGCCGCCCTCGCCTTCCTCCTCTGGTACCTGGCGTACGTCGTCGCGGCGACCGCCGCCCCCGGCCTCATGGCCCGCCCCGTCGCCGGGGCGGTCAACGTCGCCATGCTCGCCGGACTCGGCCAGTTCGCCACCACCTTCCTGCTCACCTGGGCCTACGCACGCCACGCGCGCCGGCACCGGGACCGGGCCGCGCTCGAACTGCGCTGGGACACCCAGGAGATGACCCGGGGGGTGCGGCGGTGACCGGAGACCACCAGACCCTCGCGCTGCTGCTGTTCAGCGCCTTCATCGCGGTCACCCTGGGGATCACCACCTGGGTCAGCCGCAACCGGCACGGCTCGGCCGAGGAGTTCTACGCCGGAGGCCGCCTGTTCTCCCCGATGGAGAACGGCTTCGCCATCGCGGGCGACTACATGTCCGCCGCCTCCTTCCTGGGCATCTCGGGCCTCATCGCCCTCTTCGGCTACGACGGCATGCTGTACTCCGTCGGATTCCTGGTCGCGTGGCTGGTCGTGCTCCTGCTCGTCGCGGAACTCGTCCGCAACTGCGGCCGTTTCACCCTCGCCGACGTCATCGCCTCCCGGATGGCCGAGCGCCCGGTCCGGATCGCCGCCGGAGCCTCCTCCGTCACCGTGTCCGTGCTCTACCTGGTCGCCCAGATGGTCGGCGCCGGCAGCCTCGTCGCCCTGCTGCTCGGCGGCACCAGCGAAGCCGCCCGCTCCTGGACGGTGATCGGCGTCGGCGCGCTGATGGTCGTCTACGTGTCGCTCGGCGGCATGCGGGCCACCACCTGGATCCAGATCGTCAAGGCCGTGCTCCTCATGGCCGGCACCATCACCCTCACCGTCCTCGTGCTGGTCCGCTTCCACGGGGACTTCGGCCAGCTGCTCACCACCGCGGCCGAACACAGCGGCCACGGCCGGGACTTCCTCGCCCCCGGCCTGCGCTACGGCGGCGACTGGACCGCCCGCGCCGACTTCGTCAGCCTCGGCATCGCCCTCGTCCTCGGCACGGCCGGACTCCCGCACATCCTGTCCCGCTTCTACACCGTGCCCACCGCCCGGGCGGCCCGGCGGTCCGTCGTCTGGGCCATCGGCCTCATCGGCGGCTTCTACCTGATGACGATCGTGCTCGGCTTCGGCGCGGCCGCCCTGGTCGGCCCCGACGCCGTCCGCGCCTCCAACAGCGCCGGCAACACCGCCGTACCGCTGCTCGCCCTCGACCTCGGCGGCGGAGCGGGCTCCACGGGCGGCACGGTCCTCTTCGCCGTCGTCGCCGCCGTCGCCTTCGCCACCATCCTGGCCGTCGTCGCCGGCATCACCCTCGCCTCCTCCACCTCCGTCGCCCACGACCTGTACGCCTCGCTGCGCCGCCGTCACGGCAAGCAGTACAGCGAGGTGACCGTCGCCCGGCTCGCCGCCGCCGGGATCGGCGTGGCGGCCATCGGCCTCGGCCTGCTCGCCCGCGACCTCAACGTGGCCTTCCTCGTCGGCCTCGCCTTCGCGGTCGCCGCCTCCGCGAACCTGCCCGTGCTGCTCTACTCGCTGTTCTGGCGCAGGTTCACCACCCGCGGAGCGGTCTGGTCGGTCTACGGTGGCCTCGTCCCCGCCGTTCTGCTCGTGGTGGTCTCGCCGGTCGTCTCCGGCAGCCCCGACGCCCTCTTCCCCGGCGTCGACTTCCAGCTCTTCCCGCTGCAGAACCCGGGTCTGCTGTCCATCCCGCTCGGTTTCCTCGCGGGCTGGCTCGGCACCGTCACCTCGCCCGAGCCGCCGGACGAGGCCCGGCACGCCGAGACCGAGGTACGGGCGCTGACGGGGGCGGGCGCGGTGTGACGAGGGGGAACGGCAGGGGGGCGAGGGCGAGTGGCGAGGGCGGAGCCTCGCCGAAGGGGCCTGGAGACGTGTGTCCGGCCCTGGACTCCTGCTCCCGGCCCCCGGCCCCCGGCCCTCGCCTCCCCGGCCCCCGGCCCTCGCCTCCCCGGCCCTCGCCCCCCGGGCCCGGTCCTTTCGGCCCGGCCCCGGAGACCTCACGCCCGGTCAGCCGGCGGCCGAGTTCACCCAGGCGTACCGGTGCTCGGGGCGGCCCGTCTCGCCGTACCTGAGCGAGAGCCGCACCCGGCCGGCTCGCTCCAGGAGCTTCAGATAGCGCTGGGCGGTCTGCCGGCTCACCCCCGCCCGCTCGGCGATCTCCTGTGCCGACAGCGGCCCGTCCGCCCCGAGCAGCACCTGTCGCACCAGCTCCGCCGTCGTCGGCGAGTGCCCCTTCGGCAGGTCCGGCTCCGCCGAGCCGGCCGACAGCGCCCCGAAGATCCGGTCCACCTCGGCCTGTTCCGCCTCGCCGCCGCCGTCGAGGGTGCGCCGCAGCGCCGCGTACGCCTCCAGTTTGGCGCGCAGCCCGGCGAAGCCGAAGGGCTTGACCAGGTACTGCAAGGCTCCGTGCCGCATCGCGGCCTGCACGGTCGCGACATCACGGGCCGCGGTCACCATGATCACGTCGCACTGCCGGCCGAGGGCGCGCAGCTCCCGTACGACCGCGAGCCCGTTGCCGTCCGGCAGATAGTGGTCGAGCAGCACGAGGTCCACCGGCGGCTCCGCCTCCGCGAGCCGGGCCAGGGCCTCGGCCGCCGAGTGGGCGACCCCGACCACACGGAAGTCCGGCACCTTGGCCACGTACGCGGCGTTGACCCGCGCGACCCGTACGTCGTCGTCGACCACCAGGACGCCGATCATCGGGCCTCCTGCGCGGACACGGGGGCGAGCTCGTCGTCCGCCGCGCTCAGCGCCTCCGGCAGGACCACGGTGAACTCGGCGCCGCCGTCCGCCCCCGTCCCCACCCGGGCGCTGCCGCCCCGGCGCTCCGCGAGCCGGCGCACCAGGGGGAGCCCCAGACCGCGCTTGCCGTGCGCCGGCGGCTCCTTGGTGGTCCAGCCCTCGGTGAAGATCAGCTCGCGGTGCTCCTCCGGCACGCCCGCACCGCTGTCCGTGACGCGCAGCACGACCGTGCGGCCCTCGGCCCGCAGATCCACCTCCACGCGCGCGTGGAGGGTGCCGGAGGCGGCGTCCAAGGCGTTGTCGACGAGGTTGCCGACCACCGTGACCAGCTCCCGCGGGTCGACGAGCCGGTCGGGGAGCAGCGACCCGGGCGCGACGCGCAGCGAGACGCCCCGCTCGGCGGCGACGGTGGCCTTGCCGACCAGGAGCGCGGCGACCAGCGGGTCGTGGACTTTCTCGGTGACCTGCTCGGCGGTGGCGCGGTGGACGCCGACCACCTCGGTGACGAAGGCGGCGGCGTCCTCGTACATCTCCAGTTCCAGCAGGCCGAGGAGCGTGTGCAGCCGGTTGGCGTGCTCGTGGTCCTGGGCGCGCAGGGCGTCGATGAGGCCGCGGGTGGAGTCCAGCTCCCGGCCGAGCCGCTCCAGTTCGGTGCGGTCGCGCAGGGTGGCGACGGCGCCTCCGTCGTCCGTCGGCATCCGGTTGGCGATGAGCACCCGGCTGCCCCGTACGGTCACCAGGTCCTCGCCGGTCGCGCGGCCGGCGAGGACGTCGGCGGTACGACCCGAGCCCAGGACCTCGTCGAGCGGCCGGCCGGTGGCCTCGGGGCCGAGCCCGAGCAGCCGCTGGGCCTCGTCGTTCATCAGCCGGATCCTGCCGGTGCGGTCGAGGGCCACCACGCCCTCGCGGATGCCGTGCAGCATCGCCTCGCGCTCGGCGAGCAGCGCCGAGATGTCGGAGAAGGCCAGGTCGTGCGTCTGCCGCTGCAGCCGCCGTGAGATCAGGTACGCGGCGAGCGCGCCCGCCGCGAGGGCGCCGCCGGCGTAGCGGAGGAGACCCGGGATCGCGGCGACGAGCCGGTCGCGGACGCTGTCGTACTCGATGCCCACCGAGACCGCGCCGACGATCTCCCCGCGCCTGTCGCGCAGCGGGGCCTTGCCCCGGGCGGAGCGGCCCAGGGTGCCGCTGTCGATCTCCATCACCTCGCGGCCCGCGAGCACGTCGCTCGGGTCGGTGGAGACGCGCCCGCCGATGCGGGCCGGGTCGGTGTGGGACCAGCGCACCCCGTGCGTGTCCATGACCACCACGTACTCGGCGCCCGTCGCACGCCGGATCCGCTCCGCCTCCGCCTGCACCGGTCCCGTGGCCGACGGACGGGTGGACAGCAGATCGCCGGCCACCCGCGTGGAGGCGGTGGTCTGGGCGATGGCGAGGGCGCGGCGCATGGCCTGGTCGTCGAGCTGGGCGCTGAGCGGGGCGAGGAACAGGCCCGTGGCGAGCACCGTCACACCGGTCGCGATGGCCAGCTGCATCAGCAGGACCTGCGAGAACACCCGCTGCGGCCACCCGAACCTGCGCCGGCGGACGGGCGGCCGCGCGGGGGAGGAGGGTGCGGGGCTCATGGCGGAAACGGTACGGGGAGGAGGGCGCCGACCGGAAATGTCGCCGGCCCGACCACCGGGGCCGACCACCGGGGCGGTCTGCCTATCCTGGGGCTTCGCCGGCGCGGTCACCGCCCGTGGCGGCGACACCATCACACAGCGACACAGCGACACAGCGACGAACCGACGTGTCGACGTACGTACCACCGACGGCCCCGGAGGCATCACCCTTGACCACCCAGCAGATCCCCGTCGTCGTCCTGGCCGGGTTTCTCGGGGCGGGGAAGACGACCCTGCTCAACCATCTGCTGCGCAGCGCGCGCGGGACGCGGATCGGGGTCATGGTCAACGACTTCGGCGACATCGGCATCGACGCCATGACCGTCGCCGGCCAGGTCGGCTCCACCGTCTCCCTCGGCAACGGCTGCCTGTGCTGCGCCGTGGACGCGAGCGAACTCGACGAGTACCTGGAGGTGCTGACCCGCCCCGAGCTCCGCCTCGACGTGATCGTGATCGAAGCCAGTGGTCTCGCCGAGCCGCAGGAGCTCGTCCGCATGGTGCTGGCCAGTGACAACGAGCGGACCGTGTACGGCGGGCTGATCGAGGTGGTCGACGCGGCCGAGTTCGCGTCCACCCGTTCCCGCCACCCGGAGACCGACCGCCACCTCGCCGCCGCCGACCTCGTCGTCGTGAACAAGATCGACCGGGTGGCGCCCGAGGAGCTCCGTACCGTACGGGAGACGGTCACGGCCCTCGCCGGGCGGGCGGCCGTGGTCGAGGCCGTCCAGGGTCGCGTCGACCCGGAACTGCTCTTCGACCGGGTCGTCCCCGAGGGCGAGATCACCGGCCAGATGTCGATCGAGGACATCCTGTACGGCCCCGAGGACGAGGACCACGCCCACCCGCACGCGGCCTACGAGACCGTCTCGCTGGCGACCTCCACCCCGCTCCACCCGCGCCGCCTGATGGCATTCCTCGACTCACGCCCCGAGGGCCTCTACCGCATCAAGGGCTTCGTCGACTTCGGCCCCGCCGACCCGGCCAACCGCTACGGCGTCCACGCCGTCGGCCGCTTCCTGCGCTTCTACCCCGAGCCCTGGCCCGCCGACGAGGAACGCCTCACCCAGCTCGTCCTCATCGGCTCCGGCACCGACACGGCCACCCTCCGCAAGGAGCTCGCCGCCTGCGAACAAAGCGGCCCGCAGGACGCCCCCGACGAAACCAGCATGTGGGGAGTGCTCCGGTACGTACCCGGCACGGAGGACGAGCCCGACACCGACGCCCCCTGAGCGCCCGCGAAACCGTCCGCTCAACCGGCGGCGTCCGCGTACTCCACGAGATCGTCGGCGATGTTCTTGCCCATCTCCGCTGCGACCCGCCCCAGGAGAGCGGCCTTCCGGGCGGCGAAGAATGCGGGGAAGTCGTCCGTCGCCATGTGCTCCGGAGCGGCCAGATGGGACCGGATGTGGCTCTGCACCTGCTCGGCCGTGGTCTCCGCGCTCTTCGCGAGCTTCACCAGGTAGTCGGACGGTGCGTTGCCGCCGATGATCCGGTTGGTGCGGGCGGTCAGCGGGGTCTTGTTGACGATCGAGTTGTACAGGTCCGGATCCTTGCCCTCCGCATGACACCACGCCTTGGGGAAGATGTGGTGGATGTCGATCGACTCGTCGAAGTAGCCGGTGATCTCGGCCTTCTCCCCGGTGCGCCAGTCCATGGCCCCGGCCTTGAGGAGCAGTGCGTAGATGCCCTTGTACGCGGCGCTGTTCCGGGTCCGCAGGGTCAGCAGCCGGCCGGGTGCGAACTGGGCCGTCTCCACGGTGCGCGGCTCGCCGGAGGTGCCCCGTATCCAGCCGACGACGTCCGGCAGATCATGGCTGAACCGGGTCTCCGTCGAGCCTCCGTAGAGCTCGCCGAAGACCCCGCACCAGTACCAGCGGGCGAGCTTGGCTTGCGCTCCCGCGCTCTGCGCGTCCTGTCCCGCCTGCGCCAGGATCGCGGCGAGCGGGATGAGCTGGGTGCCGTACGGCAGGAACCTGGTGTCGAAGACGTACTGCTGGCGCAGGAACTTGGCCGCGCCCTTGAAGCCCTGGACGACGAGCGGCGCGAACCGCTCGTACTCGTCGAGGGAGAGCTCCAGCATGTCCTTGCGCTTGCAGCCGATGCGCGGCAGGCGCTCCTCCGGTACGCCGCCCGTGACGGCCTCCTCGTGGCGGGCGGCGGTCGCGAGCAGCGTCACCGACTGGAGGAAGTCGGTGTTCGACACGTCCTTCAGGATCCGGTACTCCGGTGCCTCCCAGGCGGCCTTCACCTCTTCCTTCCAGTGCCGCCTGAGATCGAACTCGTCCGCCGCGAACGTGGCCGTGAGCAACTCGAAGACGGTGAGGGAGACGCCGCCCGTGTTGACGTTCTCGAAGACCTGGCAGACGGCCTGGCGGGCGGTGTTCTTGCCGAGGGAGATCACGGGCATCTGATAGCGGTCGAAGCGCCGGACGAACTCCTCGTCGAAGTCCCTCCAGAAGCGCAGCTTCTCCTTGTCGAAGTCCCAGAAATCCTGGTAGCCCGACTCCCAGTCGCGGGGATTCATGACGTACCGCAGCGGGAAGAGGTGCGCCTCGTACTCCTTCTCCGGAGTCGAGTAGTCCTCCAGCACCTCGCCGCGGAAGTTCCGGACCATCCTGTCCTTCGGCAGGAAGCGGATGGCGTCCTCACGGTCGGTCTGTCCGTCCAGGACCGCGCGCATGTCGGCGTAGAACCAGCCGGACACACGCTGCTTGCGCACGTCCTGGGTCTCCACCGGCCGTCCCAGCCGGATCGACTGGAAGAGCGAGGTGAGCCGCTGCTGGCCGTCGAGGACCAGCGTCTCCGGCTCCGTACCCGGGGGAGGGGTGGCGCCCTCGATGGGCCGGTGCTTGAAGCGGACGTCGCCGCCGGACTGAAGCGTCATGACCGTGCCGACCGGGAAACCCTGGGAGACCGAGGCGAGCAGCGCGGTGATGTTCGGATGCGGCCACACCCAGCCCCGCTGGAACTCGGGCAGCTGCGCCCTGCCGTCCTCGACCTGCCGCAGCAGATCCCGCAGCGGGCGCTTGTCGATGCTGAATGCTTCGTCCGTCAACGCGGCCTTCCTCTGCTCGGCACGGATCCGCCGGGCGGGCCCGGCTGATCTTCGGGCCGAGGCTATCGGGCCTCCCCGCCGCGCGTCCGGCGTTTGCGCAGGTCGACACCGTGCGACATCGGCGCGACCCCCGCCGGCCGCGGCCGTTCGGCCGGGCTCGGCGGGGGGCATGGGGGGCGCCGCGGGGTCAGGAAGCGGGCGGCCCCGCCACCACGTCGACCGGCTTCGCCAGTGGCGTGCCCGAGCCGTCGCGGCGCGGGTCGGGCTCGGGGAGGTCGACCGGGGTGCCGTTCTTCTGGGCGGCGCGGGCCGGGGTCGGGCCCGCCCAGGCGAGGAGCAGGACGTCCTCGCCCTTCAGGAAGCGCTGGCAGCGGACGCCGCCGGTCGCGCGGCCCTTGCGCGGGTACTGGTCGAAGGGCGTGAGCTTGGCGGAGGTCGGCGCCGCGCCGGTGAGGGTGCCGGAGGAGCCGGCCACCGTGAACACGACCGCGTCCGCCGCCGGGTCCACCGCGGTGAAGGAGATCACCTCGGCGCCCGCCGACAGCTTGATGCCGGCCATGCCGCCGGCGGGACGGCCCTGCGGCCGCACCTGGGAGGCCGGATACCGCAGCAGCTGGGCGTCGGAGGTGATGAAGACCAGGTCCTCCTCGCCCGTGCGCAGCTCGGTCGCGCCGACGATCCGGTCGCCCTCCTTGAGGGTGATGACCTCCAGCTCTTCCTTGTTCGCCGGATAGTCCGGCACCACGCGCTTCACCACGCCCTGCAGCGTGCCGAGCGCCAGGCCGGGCGAGGCCTCCTCCAGCGTGGTCAGGCAGACCACCGTCTCGTCCGCCTCCAGGGAGACGAACTCCGCCAGCGGCGCGCCGCCCGCCAGCGTCGGCGCGTTCGCCGTGTCGGGCAGCTGCGGCAGGTCGATGACCGCGATCCGCAGCAGCCGGGCCGCCGAGGTCACCACGCCGACGTCACCACGCTGGGTCGCCGGGACCGCGGAGACGATCACGTCGTGCTTGGCACGCTTGCCGTCCTGCACGGCCGGAAGCTGCTCGGTGACCGTACGGGCCAGCAGACCGGTCGACGACAGCAGCACCCGGCACGGGTCGTCCGCGACCTCCAGGGAGACCGCCGTCACCGGCGCGCCCGCCGACTCCAGGAGCACCGTGCGCCGTTCGGTGGCGAACTTCTTCGCGACCGCCGCCAGCTCCGCCGAGACCAGCTTGCGCAGCTCCGCGTCGGACTCCAGGATCTTCGTCAGCTCGTCGATCTCGCCGTTGAGGCGGTCGCGCTCGCTCTCCAGCTCGATCCGGTCGAACTTGGTGAGCCGGCGCAGCGGGGTGTCCAGGATGTACTGCGTCTGGATCTCGCTCAGCGAGAAGCGCTCCATCAGGCGCTCCTTGGCCTCCGCCGAGTTCTCGCTCTCCCGGATCAGCCGGATGACCTCGTCGATGTCGAGGAGCGCGACGAGCAGGCCCTCCACCAGGTGGAGCCGGTCGCGCTTCTTGGTCCGCCGGAACTCGGAGCGCCGACGGACGACGTCGAAGCGGTGGTCGAGATAGACCTCCAGGAGCTCCTTGAGGCCGAGCGTGAGCGGCTGGCCGTCGACCAGCGCCACGTTGTTGATGCCGAAGGACTCCTCCATCGGCGTCAGCTTGTAGAGCTGCTCGAGGACCGCCTCCGGCACGAAGCCGTTCTTCACCTCGATGACCAGGCGCAGGCCGTGGTTGCGGTCGGTGAGGTCCTTGACGTCGGCGATGCCCTGGAGCTTCTTGGAGCCCACCAGGTCCTTGATCTTGGCGATGACCTTCTCGGGGCCGACCGTGAAGGGCAGTTCGGTCACGACGATGCCCTTGCGGCGCGCCGTCACGTTCTCCACGGTGGCCGTCGCGCGGATCTTGAAGGTGCCGCGGCCCGTCTCGTACGCGTCCTTGATGCCGGACAGGCCGACGATCCGGCCGCCCGTGGGCAGGTCGGGACCCGGCACGAAGCGCATCAGCGCCTCCAGGTCCGCGTTCGGGTGCCGGATCAGGTGGCGGGCGGCCGCGACGACCTCGCCCAGGTTGTGCGGGGGCATGTTGGTCGCCATGCCGACCGCGATGCCCGAGGCGCCGTTGACGAGCAGGTTCGGATACGCGGCGGGGAGCGCGACCGGCTCCCGCTCCTGGCCGTCGTAGTTCGGCGCGAAGTCGACGGTGTCCTCGTCGATGGACTCCGTCATCAGCAGCGCGGCCGGCGCCATCCGCGACTCCGTGTACCGCATGGCGGCCGGCGGGTCGTCGTTGCCGAGGGAGCCGAAGTTGCCGTGGCCGTCGACGAGCGGCAGCCGCATGGAGAAGGGCTGTGCCATGCGGACCATCGCGTCGTAGATCGACGCGTCGCCGTGCGGGTGCAGCTTGCCCATCACCTCGCCGACGACCCGGGCGCACTTCACGAAGCCGCGGTCGGGCCGCAGCCCCATCTCGTTCATCTGGTAGACGATGCGCCGCTGCACCGGCTTCATGCCGTCGCGGGCGTCGGGCAGCGCGCGGGAGTAGATCACCGAGTACGCGTACTCGAGGAAGGAGCCCTGCATCTCGTCAACGACGTCGATGTCGAGGATTCGCTCCTCGAACGCGTCGTCCGGCGGCGGTGTCTTCGTGCTGCGGCGGGCCATCGCGGCTGCGGCTCCTTCACCAACATGGTTGATCTGACGCGGACCATTGTGGACCGTGCCACCGACAACGCCGACCGCGACCCGGAAGAGGGACATCCGAGACGGGCGGGAACTTCGCCAGGTGTCGGCGCGCTTGCATACAGTGGCAGGACTTTTCCACATCGCGATCGAAGGGACGTACATGCCCATGGGTCACACGGCCACGGCCGAAGCCGGCTCCGGCGGCCTGACAGCGACCGAGCACCGGCTGTCCAACGGCCTGCGCGTGGTGCTCTCCGAGGACCACCTGACCCCGGTCGCCGCGGTCTGCCTCTGGTACGACGTCGGCTCGCGCCACGAGGTGAAGGGCCGCACCGGCCTCGCCCACCTCTTCGAGCACCTGATGTTCCAGGGGTCGAAGCAGGTCCACGGCAACGGCCACTTCGAGCTGGTCCAGGGCGCCGGGGGCTCGCTCAACGGCACGACGAGCTTCGAGCGCACCAACTACTTCGAGACCATGCCCGCGCACCAGCTGGAGCTGGCGCTCTGGCTGGAGGCCGACCGCATGGGCTCGCTGCTCGCGGCCCTGGACGACGAGTCCATGGAGAACCAGCGGGACGTCGTCAAGAACGAGCGCCGCCAGCGCTACGACAACGTGCCGTACGGCACCGCCTTCGAGCGGCTGACCGCCCTCGCGTACCCCGAGGGCCACCCGTACCACCACACGCCGATCGGCTCGATGGCCGACCTGGACGCCGCCACCCTGGAAGACGCCCGGAACTTCTTCCGTACCTACTACGCGCCGAACAACGCGGTGCTGTCGGTCGTCGGCGACATCGATCCGCAGCAGACCCTCGCCTGGGTCGAGAAGTACTTCGGCTCCATCCCGGCCCACGACGGCAAGCCCGAGCCGCGCGACGGCTCGCTGCCCGACGTCATCGGCGGGCAGCTGCGCGAGGTCGTCGAGGAGGAGGTCCCGGCCCGCGCGCTGATGGCCGCCTACCGGCTCCCGCACGACGGCACCCGCGCGTGCGACGCGGCCGACCTCGCCCTGACCATCCTCGGCGGCGGTGAGTCCTCCCGCCTCCACAACCGCCTGGTCCGCCGCGACCGCACGGCCGTCGCCGCCGGCTTCGGCCTGCTGCGCCTGGCCGGAGCGCCCTCGCTGGGCTGGCTGGACGTCAAGACCTCCGGTGGCGTCGAGGTGCCGCGGATCGAGGCCGCCGTCGACGAGGAGCTCGCCCGCTTCGCCGCCGACGGACCGACGCCCGAGGAGATGGAGCGCGCCCAGGCCCAGCTGGAGCGCGAGTGGCTGGACCGGCTCGGCACGGTCGCGGGCCGCGCCGACGAACTGTGCCGGTACGCGGTGCTGTTCGGCGACCCGCAGCTCGCCCTGACCGCCGTGAACCGGGTCCTCGACGTCACCGCCGACGAGGTGCGCGAGGTCGCCGCGGCCCGGCTGCGCCCGGACAACCGAGCCGTCCTGGTCTACGAGCCGGTGACCGGCGAACAGAGCGACAGCGACGAGGAAGAGGGAGCGGACCAGTGACCGACGCTGCCGCGTCTTTGACGAGCATGACCTTCCACCCGCAGCCCCGGCCGGGCGAGGCCAAGCCCTGGGCGTTCCCCGCCCCGGAGCGCGGCGCGCTCGACAACGGCCTGACCGTGCTGCGCTGCCACCGCCCCGGACAGCAGGTGGTGGCCGTCGAGATCGTCCTCGACGCCCCGCTCGACGCCGAGCCCGAGGGCCTCGACGGCGTCGCCACCATCATGGCGCGGGCCCTGTCCGAGGGCACCGACCAGCACAGCGCCGAGGAGTTCGCCGCCGAGCTCGAGCGCTGCGGCGCCACCCTCGACGCGCACGCGGACCACCCCGGTGTACGGGTCTCCCTGGAGGTCCCGGTCTCCCGGCTGCCCAAGGCGCTCGGCCTGCTCTCCGAGGCCCTGATCGCCCCGGCCTTCGCCGAGAGCGAGATCGAGCGCCTGGTGCGCAACCGGCTCGACGAGATCCCCCACGAGACGGCCAACCCCGCCCGCCGCGCCGCCAAGCAGCTCTCCAAGGAGCTGTTCCCGGCCTCGTCCCGGATGTCCCGGCCGCGCCAGGGCACCGAGGAGACCGTCGGCGCGATCGACGCCGCCGCCGTCCGCGCCTTCTTCGACGCGCACGTGCGGCCGACCGCGGCCACCGCCGTGGTCGTCGGCGACCTCACCGGCGTCGACCTGGACAAGGTCCTCGACGACACCCTCGGCGCCTGGACGGGCGCGCCGGCCGCGCCCCGCCCCATGCCGCCGATCACGGCCGACGACACCGGCCGGGTCGTCATCGTGGACCGCCCCGGCGCCGTCCAGACGCAGCTGCTCATCGGCCGCGTCGGCGCCGACCGCCACGACCGCGTCTGGCCGGCCCAGGTGCTCGGCACGTACTGCCTCGGCGGCACCCTCACCTCCCGGCTGGACCGCGTGCTGCGCGAGGAGAAGGGATACACGTACGGCGTGCGGGCCTTCGGCCAGGTGCTGCGCTCCGACGGCAAGGGCAACGGCGCCTCCATGCTCGCCATCAGCGGCTCCGTCGACACCCCCAACACCGGTCCGGCCCTTGACGACCTGTGGAAGGTGCTGCGCACCCTCGCCGCCGAGGGACTGACCGACGCCGAGCGGGACGTCGCCGTGCAGAACCTGGTGGGGGTCGCCCCGCTCAAGTACGAGACGGCCGCCTCCGTGGCGGGCACCCTCGCCGACCAGGTCGAGCAGCACCTCCCGGACGACTACCAGGCGCAGTTGTACGCGCGACTGGCCGAGACGGGCACGGTGGAGGCGACCGCGGCCGTGGTCAACGCCTTCCCGGTGGACCGGCTCGTGACCGTGCTCGTCGGTGACGCGTCGAAGATCGCGGAGCCGGTGCGGGCGCTCGGCATCGGCGAAGTGAGCGTCGTCACCGGCTGATTGAGCCGCCGTCACGCACGGCGGAGGACCCCGGCGACCTGCTTCGCCGGGGTCCTCTCGTATGTCCGTATTGTCGTTGATCATGTCTGAATGCCCTGTGGCATGTCTTACAAATGACCGCGTCTGTTTGCCGATCGGATGAAGATCCGCCTAGCGTCGACCCGGCTGTCCGGCCGTCGCACCACGCCGCATCCGCGGCAACGGACAGTCATCGCCGAGTCCCCGCAAGGCGCGAGCCTGGGGAGCCGGGGACCCGCACGCAGTCCCTGGGGTGAATCGGACGCCTTCGCTCCGCGCGGAGGGGCCCGTAGGAGACCTTCCTGCTCCGAACCCGTCAGCTAACCCGGTAGGCGAGAGGGAAGGAAAGGATCAGCCACTACATGGCGTTCACCCGTGCCACCGGGAAGCATCGTGGTCCGAGCCGACTGGCGCGCCGCGGCGCCGGCATCGCCGGCGTGGCGACGCTCGCCACCACCGGCGTCATCGGCACCCTCGCCTCCCCGGCGTTCGCCGCCGACACGGAGGAACCCTCTCCCGAGGACACCGGTCTCACCCAGGTGATCACCGAGGAGTCCCTCGCCGAGCGGGTCGACGCCCAGGCCGCCGCCCAGGAGGAGGAGGCCTACGAGGCCGCCGCCCGGGCCAAGGCCGCCGCCGAGGCGAAGCGCAAGGCCGAGGCCCGCGCCAAGGAGGCCCGCGCGGCCAAGGAGCGCGCCGCCCGCGAGGCCGAGCGCAAGCGCCTGAACTCCTTCCAGCTCCCCGTCGCCGGCACGTACGTGTCCACCGGCTACAAGACCGGCGGCTCGCTCTGGTCCTCCGGCAGCCACTCCGGCATCGACTTCCACGCCTCCTACGGCAGCAAGGTCGTCTCCGTCGGCTCCGGCACCGTCGTCGAGGCCGGCTGGGGCGGCGCGTACGGCAACAACATCGTCATCCGGATGCACGACGGCACGTACACCCAGTACGGCCACCTCTCGGCGATCAACGTGTACGTCGGCCAGAAGGTCACCCCCGGCGAGCAGATCGGTGTCTCCGGCAACTCCGGCAACTCCACCGGCCCGCACCTCCACTTCGAGGCGCGCACCAGCGCCGAGTACGGCTCGGACATCAACCCGATCTCCTACCTCCGCGCCCGCGGCGTCAACGTCTGACCGACGGACCCGCCGATACGACCGGCGCGAACGGGTGCGCCCGACGCGGCCGACGCGACAGAAAAGGCCCCGGCTCCTGCGAGCCGGGGCCTTTTTCGTTCCCGAATTGCCGGGCGGCATCGGAAATTCCGGCGTCCTGCAATAGAGTCGCCGGAACAAGAGCCGCTCGATGGGGTTTCGCGCGGATCAACGGGAGGTCGGACATGCGCATTCCCGCGCACTCGGTATGCACGGCGATCCGGGACGACATCGTCGCCGGAGTGTTCGAGCGGGGCGCCCGGCTCACGGAGGAACAGCTCGCCCGCCGCTACGGGGTCTCCCGGGTCCCGGTCCGCGAGGCGCTGCGCACCCTGGAGTCCGAGGGCTTCGTGGTCACGCGCCGCCATGCCGGCGCCCATGTCGCCGAGCCCACCGAGCGGGAGGCGGCCGACCTGCTGGAGATGCGGTCCCTGCTCGAACCGCTGGGCGCCGCCCGGGCCGCGCAGCGGCGCACCGACGCCCACCTGAAGGTGCTGCGCGGCCTGGTCCGACTGGGGCAGGAGCGCGCCAGGGGCGGCCGGGGCGAGGACCTGGCCTCGCTGGGCGGCTGGTTCCACGAGACCCTGGCGCAGGCCTCCGGCAGCCCGCCGCTCACGGCGCTGCTCACCCAGCTGCGACACAAGATCGCCTGGATGTACGCGGTCGAGCCGGCCGTCCGGCCCGTGGAGTCCTGGGCCGAGCACGGGGCGATCGTCGACGCCGTGGCACGCGGGGACGCCGAACGGGCCCGGGCGCTGACCGCCCTGCACGTGGAGCACGCCCTGCCGCAGCACCGGCTGAAACGGCCCGAGCGGTCACGCGTGAGGGTTTCGCAACATGTCGTCAACATCGCGGGCCGGCGGAATTAACACGGAGGCCGTATACAAAGAGGGAAGGAATTCCCGGGTCTATTTCGTGCTGCCCGCAGCTGTTCTTTCTCTGTCGTCACCGCTGCTTTGTCGTTTCCGTGGAATTGTCGGCGACGTGATGCGCGGGGGACCGTGTTCTCCTGGTCCGGAAACGAAGGGCCGCGTCCGCCGGAATTCCGGCGGACGCCGCCCCGCCTTGAACAGCGAGGGGGCGGTAGCGGGTGA
>NZ_JBEOUO010000021.1:0-122205 GCF_040302485.1 Streptomyces sp. NPDC126499
CCCCGGGCGCGGCCGGCCCGCCGGGCGCCCGCCAGGGTCAGCGACGCCAGGCCGCGGGTGCCGCCGGTGAGGGCGTGGAGCCGGGCGGAGGACCGGCCCGCGACCCGGGCGAGGCCGACGAGGAGACGGGGTGCACGGGTCATCGGGCGGGCCATCGGGCCTCCCTCCGGTGGTGTCCGCTCATGGGGTTCTCCTCGCGTCCAGGCGGGCCAGGAGGGCGTCCTCCCGGCGGTCGAACTCCGCCTCGTCGATCTCGCCGGCCTCGAAGGCCGCCACGAGTTCGGCGAGTTCCCGCTGGACGACGCCGGGGTCGTAGTACTCCCGCTCCGCCACGTCCACGACCTGCCGCAGCACCCAGGCGGTACCGCGCACGGGCGCGGCCGGCAGCAGGAGGATCTCCTTGAGCAGTCCCATGAGGTCAGTCCGTCTCGACGAAGCTGTACGGGGGCAGCGGCCCCGTCACCTGCTCCTGGAGGTGGGTGTGCTCCTGGTGCAGGTCGCGCACGGCGTCCAGGAACTCCTGCCGCCGTTCGCGCTCCACCAGGAACGACAGGTTCGCCAGCCGGCCGGTGCCCTCGGGGCCGTGCACCATCGCGGCCGCGTACGGGGCGAGGGTCCGCTCGACCAGCTCCGCGTCGGTCCGCTCCCGTTCGGCGACGGCCCGCGCCACCAGCTCGCCGAAGGCCAGCTTGTCCTCGTGACTGCCGCCGCCCGCGGCCTTGTTCGCGGCGTGGCGGGCCCTCAGGTCGGCGTCGTCGGCGAGCACGGCCTGGAGCACGGCCTCCTCGTCGTGGTGCACCTTCACGTTGAACTCGTCCTTGCCGTCGAGCGCCTTCAGCCGCTCCAGGTAGCGGTCGTGGTGCTCCGCCAGGACGGCGGCGACCGTGTCGTCGTCGGGCGACACCCCGCCGAACCGAAGCGGCAGCACCGGGCCGTCCTGGCCGGCCCGGATCACGACGTGCTGGTGCGCGAGCAGGTCGCGGCGCTTGGGCTTGAGTTCGGCGGGCGCGTCGCTGCACAGGGCCACCAGCTCGCCGCTGCGGACGGTCCGCACCGGCCGCGGCGGGTCGCCGATGCCCTCGATGTCGCCCGGGACCGTCCGGTCGGCGGGCGCGATGGCGTAGACGTACGTGCTCATTCCTTCTCCTCCCCGCGGGTCGAGGTGCGCCGGCGCGAGCTGCTGCCGCTCTTCTCCTCCGCCTCGTCACGCGCCTGCGTGAAGGCGTCGGAGATGGTCTGCGCGGCTCCGCTGAGGGCGCCCTTGGTCTTGCTGCGCGCGCCGGACTCGGTGGCCTCGCCGACCAGTTCGGGCAGGCCGGGGTTCTTGCGCGGACCGGCTTCCAGGTCGAGGCGGTTGCACGCCTCGGCGAAGCGCAGATAGGTGTCGACGCTGGCCACGACGACCCGTATGTCGATCTTCAGGATCTCGATGCCGACCAGCGAGACGCGCACGAACGCGTCGATCACCAGGCCACGGTCGAGAACCAGTTCGAGTACGTCGTAGAGGCCGCTGGAGCCGCCTCCGGAGGCGGCCGGAGCGGTCTGGGTGGGAACGACGGTCATGATGCTCGGTCTCCCTCTCGTCTCGGGACGGACGGACGGGTACGGGGCGGGGGCGGGCCGCCGGGCTCAGCGGCGGTCCGCGCGCCCCCGCTCGTACCGGTGGGTGCGCCGGTGGCCGACGAGCTGCCCGTCACGGTCGACGTCGACCTCGTACGACGCGAGCAGGCTCATGGTGTCCGGGACGCGCCTCAGTTCGAGGACCTCCACGGTGAGGTGCCAGCCGCCGTCCTCGCCGCGCGCGCAGGAGCTGACGGACTCCGCCGGCTGGTCGAGCAGCTGCGCGAGCTGCTCCATCGCCGTCCGGCTCACCTGGGCGAGCGGCGGCGGACGTTCGGGCTCGGCGTCGGCCGCCTTGCGGTCGGTGCGGCTGTCCGCCGGGCTGTCCGATGACTGGGCCACGGTGCTCTCCTCTCTCGTGTCTCTCCCGTCATGGGGTGCGTTTCGGGCGAACGCTCCCGATCCGCCTGCCCGCCGCGCGCCACTCCACGCCCGGTCCTTCGGCATTCGCGTCCCGAGACGCACGGGTAGGGTCGGCGGTCGGGGGAAGCCGGGCAGGGTCCGCCCGATCAGGGGAACGGTCCGAGCGCGTCGCACGGGCCGGCCCCGCGGCCGCCGTAGCGTGTGCGAAGTGGAGGCACTGAGATGACCGGTCTGCCCGGCACTTACGAGTCGTACTGGATGGAGTCCGCACCGGGGTCCGCGTACTCCGGCCCGGCCGGTGACCTGGAGGTCGACGTCGCGGTCGTCGGCGCCGGCATCGCCGGCATCTGCGCGGCCTGGGAGCTGGCCCGCGCGGGCCGCCGGGTCGCCCTGCTCGAAGCGGACCGCGTCGCCGCGGGCGTCACCGGCTACACGACCGCGAAGCTCTCGGCCCAGCACGGCGCGGTCTACGCACGGCTGCGGGACTCGCTGGGCGCCGAGAAGGCGGCGCTGTACGCGCGTTCCCAGCTGGAGGCCATCGACCGGGTCGGCCGGGTGGCGGCCGAGCTCGGGATCGACTGCGAGCTGGAGACCGCGCCGAGCCACGTGTACACGCAGCGGCCGGACGCCGTGGACGAGCTGAGGGAGGAAGCGGACGCGGCGCGCGAGGCGGGCCTGCCGGCCTCCTTCGTCACGGAGACCGAGCTGCCGTTCCCGGTCGCCGGCGCTGTGCGGGTGGACGGGCAGGCGCAGTTCCATCCGCGGAAGTACCTCCTGGCGCTCGTCGCCGACCTCGTCGAGCGGGGCGGCATCGTCCGGGAACGCACCCGGGTCGTCTCGCTGGCCGAGGGCGAGCCCTGCCGGCTCACCACCGAGCAGGGCGCCGAGATCGTCGCCCGCGACGTGATCGTGGCCACCCACTACCCCGTCTTCGACCGGGCGCTGCTGTTCTCCCGGCTCGAACCCCGCCGCGAACTCGTCGTCGCGGCGGACCTGCCGGCGGAGCTCGCCCCGCAGGGCACGTACCTCACGCACGAGCAGAGCACCCGCTCCGTGCGCACCGCGCCGTACGGGGACGGGCGGCGGCTGCTGATCGTCACCGGCGAGTCCTTCACCCCGGGAGAAGGCGAGGTGGGCGCGCGCTACGAGCGGCTGGCCGCCTGGACCACGGAGCACTTCCCGCAGGCCCGTATCACCCACCGGTGGGCGGCGCAGGACAACTCGACGACGGACAAGGTGCCGTTCGTCGGCCGCTTCCACCCGGGCGCCCGGCACGTGTACGTGGCGGCCGGGTTCGGCGGCTGGGGCATGAGCAACGGCGTCATGTCCGGGCGTCTGCTGGCGGCCCGCATCGCGGGCGAGGAACTGCCCTGGTCCGCGCTGTACGACCCGGGCCGCTTCCACGTCCGGGAGACGGGGTCCCTGCTGAAGCTTCAGGGCACGGTGGCCAAGCACTTCGTCGGCGACCGGCTCGCCTCCTCCCACGTGGACGGCGTCGAGGACATCCGGCCGGGGACGGGGGCGGTCGTACGGGTCGCCGGACGGCGCTGCGCCGTCTACCGCGACGAGCAGGGCACGCCGCACGCGGTCTCGGCGCGCTGTACCCACCTGGGGTGCCTGGTGCACTTCAACGACGCGGAGCGGGCCTGGGAATGCCCCTGCCACGGTTCGCGGTTCGCCCCCGACGGCAGTGTGCTCCAGGGCCCCGCCGTCCGCCCGCTCGAACCCCGCCCGCTCCCCGGCACCGACGGCGCCGGGGACGACAAGGGCGAGGAGCGCGGCGACGGCTGAGGACGACAAGGGCCGCGAGCACCGGCGAGGGCGGGGACGAGAAGGGCGGCGAGCACCAGCGAGGGCGGGGACGAGAAGGGCGGCCAGCACCGGCGAGGGCGGGGACGAGAAGGGCGGCCAGCACCGGCGAGGGCGGGGACGAGAAGGGCGGCCAGCACCGGCGAGGGCGGGGACGAGAAGGGCGGCGAGGGCGCTCGTCAGCGGACCGCTCCCGTCCCTGACGCCGACGCACGGTCCTCGTCAGTGCGGCGGCGGCAGCGGGTCCAGGGCGTTGCCGACGGTGCAGCCGCCCTCTCCGGGCATCCGCTGGATCCGGGGCGGCGACCACACCTCGGTGGCGCCGGGGCCCACGCGGGCCAGCAGGCAGTCCTGCGGGTCGAAGCCGTTGCCCTGGACCGCGAGGAGCACACCGACCCGGTCGCCGTCCGTCTTCACCTCGGTGCGGATCGCCGGGTCCAGGTCCAGGGCGTCGAGCGTGCGGCGCACCTCGGCCTCGTCCGCGCGGCCGCCCTCCGGCACCCGGGGAAGCCGCGCGCGGAGCTCCTCGTACGGCAGCCGGGGCGGGTCGGGCGGCGGGGCGAACGTCAGCGGAGGGCCGCTCGGGCAGTCCACGTCACGGGGCTCCTCACGCCACTCCGACTTCGGCGAGACGCGCACCGCGAAGCAGCGCCGTACGGTGACCTCGTCGACGTCGAGCCATCCGTTGTACGCCGAGCCGTACGTACGGACGATCACGTCGACGCCGTCCCCGTCGTGGGTCGAGGTGCCCGACAGCCGCAGGACCTCCACGCCGTCGATCTCGGACGCGGAGCGCCCCACCTCCTCCGCCGTGCGCGGACGCTGGCCGTAGAGCCGCTCCCCCGCCTTCCTGGCCACCTCGCGCGCGGCGTCGGTCGCCTCGCCCTCGGAGGACTGCACCACCCCGCAGGCGGCGGTGCACAGCAACAGCGGGGCGAGCAGCAGCAGTCGGCGCATGGCCCCATCCTCAGGAAAACTTCTCCGGGAGGCGAATCCTTTCCGGTGTTCCCCGCCTCTTATGTGCGTCCCGGCCGAACGGGCCGGCCGAACCGGGAGGAAACAGCGATGATCACTGCCCTCGTCGTCGTGGGAGTGCTGCTCGTGGGCGCGTGCGCCTGGCATCTGACGCGGCGCCACCGGAGCCGGGGCTGAGCCGGGCCCGCCCCGTGAAGCCACGTTTCGCCTGGCCGGACGAGCCGCTGATCCGGGCCGCCCAGGACGGCGACCTCACCTCGCTCACCACGGTCGTCCTGGCGTCGCAGCCTCATGTGCGCCGGTTCGCCCGGTCGCTGTGCGCCTCGCCACAGGACGCGGAGGACGCGGCGCAGGAGGCGCTGATCATTCTCTACCGGAAGATCGGCACCTTGCGGGCCACGGGCGCGCTCGCCTCGTGGATGTTCCGGATCGTGCGCAACGAATGTCTCCGGCAGGTGCGGCTGCTCGTCTCGCGGAGCGACGACGAGCAGCCGGCCGGGCCCGGAGCGGACACGGCCGCGGAACCGTCCGCCGAGGACGCGGTGCTGCGCCGGCTGGAGGCCGAGCGGATCGCGGCCGCGGTCGCCGCCCTGCCGCGCGACCAGCGGCAGGTGCTGGTCATGCGGGACGTACAGGGCCTGCCCGGCCGCGCCGTCGCCCGTGCGCTCGGGCTGAGCGACGCGGCGATGAAGTCACGGCTGCACCGGGCACGCGCGGCACTGCGCCACGCGCTGGCCGCCGGCCGCCCCGTCGAAGGAGACCCACGACCGTGAAGCCCGTGAACCCCGTGAACCCCGTGAAGCCCGAGAAGACAGTGAAGGCTCTGGAGGCCGTGGAGGCCGTGGAGGCCGAGAAGACAGTGATGGCCGTGGAGGCCGTGGAGGCCGTGCGGCCCGCACCGGCCACGAGACCGGCCGGCTTCGCGAGCGCGTCCGTCCCGCGCCATCTGGCGCGTGGCGCCGTCGGCTTCGGACTGATCGTCGGCGCGGTCGCGCTGGTGCCCGTCGCCGGGCTGGCCGCCCTGCTGGCGGCCGTACCGGCCCTGATCGCCTTCCGGGGCTGCCCCACCTGCTGGCTGGTCGGCCTGGCGCAGACCGTCTCGCGCGGCCGTCTGGAGCGGCGGTGCGCGGACGGCGTCTGCGGCCTTGCCGCGGCCGCCCCGCGTCAGGGGGAGGTCGTGGAGACCACGTAGACGCGGGGGAAGGCCGGGTCGGTGAGGTTGACCGTGATGTCGCTGGTGGGGCGGGGCTTCTCCCGGGTGACGGTGGTGCCGGACCAGTCGTGGTCGGGGCGGAAGTCCCAGCCGACGATGCCCGCGTCGCGGCTGCCGATGGTGACGTCGCCGGGGGTGAGGGCGGCGCGGCTGGTGCCGCTGTCGTGGAGGTAGGCGTCGAGGCCGGCGGCGGTGGTCGTGAACTGGACGTAGAGCCGGCTGGTCTTCCAGTTGCTGGTCTCGTAGTAGGCCACGTGCCAGGCGTCGGAGGGGATCGGGATCTCGTAGATCCGGCGCTTCATCAGGGAGGGCCGGTTGTCCTGGAGGCCGACGACGGAGGACTCGCGCTCCTTGTCGCGACCGCTGGCGCGGCTCTGGCCGGCGGAGATCACCAGATAGCCGGCCGGGATGCCGACGAGGAGCACGATGATGATGGCGGTGAGCCAGCGGCGGCGCAGCATGTGCCGCCGGTCCTCGGGCAGCTTGCCGTCCGGGCGGGTGGGGGGCGACGTCGGGTGGGTCACGGTCATCAGTGCGGGTCCTGGGTGGTGCGGGCGTTCCGGTCGGCGGCGGCAGCGGCGGCGCGCAGGGCCTGCGCGTAGCGGCCGTACCGCTCGTAACGCTCGACGCGGCGCCGGTTGGCGCGCCGGAAGCGGCGGGCGACGAGCCGGGAGAGGTCGGCGGCGCCGACCATGCCGGCCTCGGGGCCGAGCTGGGCGCGGGCGATACGGGCCTCGGGGCGGTAGCCGCGGCCGGTGAGGTGGCGGCGGAAGGCGTCCCTCGCGGGGCCGATCAGCAGGTCGTCGGCGGCGGAGACGCCGCCGCCGATGACGAAGCAGGAGGGATCGAGGGCGGCGGCGAGGTTGGCGAGGCCGACGCCGAGCCACTGGCCGATGTCCTGGAGCAGCTCGACGCACATGGCGTCGCCCTCGCGGGCGAGCTCGGTGATGAGCGGGCCGGTGATGTCGGGGACGCTGCCCTTGACCCGGTCGATGATGTTGTACGCGACCGGGGAGTCGGCGGCGGCGAGCTCGCGGGCCTCGCGGACGAGGGCGTTGCCGGAGCTGTACTGCTCCCAGCAGCCGCGGTTGCCGCAGGGGCAGCGGTGGCCGCCGGGGACCACCTGCATATGGCCGAACTCGCCGGCGACGCCGTACTTGCCGCGCTTGACCTGGCCGTCCTCCAGGATGGCGCCGCCGATGCCGGTGCCGAGCGTGATCATGACGAGGTGGTCCTCGCCGCGGCCGGCGCCGAAGCGCCACTCGGCCCAGGCGGCGGTGTTGGCGTCGTTGTCCACCATGACGGGGACGGCGAGCCGGTCCTGGAGGGCGTCGCGCAGGGGCTCGTTGCGCCAGGCGAGGTGCGGGGCGAAGAGCACCCGGGCCCGGTCCGCGTCGACCCAGCCGGCCGCGCCGATGCCGACGGCGTGCACGTCGTGGCGGTCGGAGAGGTCCAGGACGAGTTCCACGATGGTGTCCTCGACGACCTTGGGGCTCTTGGACTTGTCGGGGGTCTCGGTGCGGACCTTCTCCAGGATGTTCCCGTCCGCGTCGACGACGCCGGCCATCACCTTCGTACCGCCGATGTCGATGCCGACGGTCGGCACCCGGGGCGCCGTCAAGTGCGAGCGCCGCTCCCGGGGACCGATGGTCCGCAGGACCGTACCCCGGGCGGAGCCTCGGCCGGTCAGGTCACGGTAGGTACTCATCGGCTCGATTCTGCCAGGTGGGAGGTGAGAGGGGCGTCACGAAGCGGAAGGACGTTCCAGTTCGTGGCGCAGGTCTTCGAGCTCGCTGCCGCCGGCCATCTGCCGGGTCAACTCGTCCAGGGTGATGGAGCCCTTCGTATGGCTGCCCGCCATGACACCGCGCTTGAGCAGCAAGAAACGATCACCGACGAGGTAGGCGTGGTGCGGGTTGTGGGTGATGAGGACCACGCCGAGGCCCTGGTCACGTGCTGCCGCCACATACTTCAGGACCATCCCGGACTGCTTCACGCCGAGTGCGGCGGTCGGCTCGTCCAGGACGAGGACCTTGGCGCCGAAGTGGACGGCGCGGGCGATCGCCACGCACTGGCGCTCGCCGCCGGAGAGGGTGCCGATGGGCTGGTCGACGTCGCGCAGGTCGATGCCCATCCGGAGCAGGGCCTCACGGGTGGTGGTCCGCATCAGCTCGACGTCGAGCCGCTTGAAGGGGCCCTTGCCCCGGGTCGGCTCGGAGCCGAGGAAGAAGTTGCGCCACACCGGCATCAGGGGGACGACGGCGAGGTCCTGGTAGACGGTGGCGATGCCGCGGTCCAGTGCGTCGCGCGGGTTGGCGAGGGTGACCTCCTCGCCCTCGATGCGGAAGGTGCCGCCGTCGTGCCGGTGCAGACCGGCGACGATCTTGATGAGGGTGGACTTGCCGGCGCCGTTGTCGCCGAGGACGCAGGAGATCTCCCCCGCGCCGACCTCCAGGGACACCCCTTCGAGGGCCCGGATGTTGCCGTAGTACTTGCTGACGGCGTCGAGCTCGACCAGGGGCGCGGCGGTCTTGGTGGTCGTGGTCACTTGGCGGCCTCCACGCGCTTGCGGATCCAGGCGTTCAGCAGGGTGGCCAGGAGGAGCATCGCCCCCAGGAAGAACTTGAACCAGTCGGGGTTCCACTCCGCGTAGACGATGCCCTTGCCGGTCATGCCGAAGATGAAGGCGCCGACCGCGGAGCCGATGGCGGAGCCGTATCCGCCGGTGATCAGACAGCCCCCGATGACGGCCGCGATGATGTAGATCAGCTCGTTCCCGACGCCCTCGCCGGACTGGACGACGTCGAAGGAGAGCAGCAGGTGCTGGCCGGAGATCCAGGCGCAGAACGCCACGCCCATGTAGAGGCCGATCTTGGTCCGGTGGACCGGGACGCCGACCGCGCGGGCGGCGTCGGCGCCGCCGCCGACGGCGAAGATCCAGTTGCCGAAGCGGGTCCGCAGCAGGATCCAGGTGGCGGCGGCGACCAGGACGAGCCACCACAGGATGGTGACCTTGAGCTCCACGCCGCCCACCGTCCAGGTGGAGGCGAACAGCGCGCGGGCGGAGGGGAAGCCCTCCATGTCGGCGATCGACTTGGTGGAGACGGTGCCGCTGATGAGTTTGGTGAAGCCGAGGTTCAGGCCGGTCAGCATGAGGAAGGTGCCGAGGGTGATGATGAAGCTCGGCAGCTTGGTGCGGGTCAGCATGAAGCCGTTGAACGCGCCGATGGCGAGCGTGACGAGCAGCGAGACGCCGACGCCCACCCAGACGTTCGCGGTCATCTGGTAGCTGAACATCGAGGAGATCAGCGCCGAGGTGGTGACCAGGACGCCGGCGGACAGGTCGAACTCGCCGCCGATCATCAGCAGGGCGACCGGCACGGCCATGATGCCGATGGTGGACGCCGCGTAGAGGACCGTGCCGAGGCTGGAGGCGCGCAGGAAGCTGTCGGCGACCACGGAGAAGAAGACGAAGACGGCGATCGCGCCGACGACCGAGCCGAGCTCGGGCCGGGCGAGCAGCTTCTTCAGCGGCGAGGTGCGCAGCAGGCGTTCGTCGACGTGGTCGAGCCCGTCGGAGGGCGGGGCGGCGGCGCTCATCGGGTGCCCCGCTCGGTGTAGCCCTTCAGCGCGCCGGCCTGGTCCTTGGTGATGATCTGGGGTCCGGTCAGGACGGGCTTGCCGCCGCCGAGGACGTCGGCGTTGTAGCGGTAGAGCCAGAGCAGGTCGACGGCCTGGTAGCCCTGGAGATAGGGCTGCTGGTCGACGGCGAAGCCGAGGGTGCCGGCCTCCAGGGCGGTGGCGACCTTGGCGTTGAGGTCGAAGGTGTCGATCTCCGCCTTGCTGCCGGCGGTCTTCTTCGCCTGGACGGCGGCGTCGGCGAAGGGCGCGCCGAGGGTGACGACGGCGTCGATCGACGGGTCGGACTGGAGCTTGGCGAGGACGGAGGCCTGGACGTCGGGCATGTTGGTGCCGTCGACGTAGAGGTTCTGCAGGTCGCCGCCGAAGGTCTTCTTCGCTCCGGCGCAGCGCTGCTCGTGGCCCACGTTGCCCTGCTCGTGCAGGACGCACAGGGCCTTCTTGCGGCCCCGCCGGTCGAGCTCCTCGCCGACGGCCTCGCCGGCGACGGTCTCGTCCTGGCCGATGTGGGTGAGGGCGCCGAAGGCCTTGGACTGCTCGGCGCCGGAGTTCACGGTGATCACCGGGATGCCGGCCTTGACGGCCTTCTCGACGGCCGTCTTCATCGCGTCGGGCTTGGCGAGGGTGACGATGAGGCCGTCGACCTTCTTCGCCACGTACGAGTCGATCAGCTGGGCCTGCGCCTGTGCCTCGTCGCTGTGGGCGTAGAGGAAGTTGATGTTGTCCTTCACGGCGGCCTGTTTGGCGCCGTTCTGGACGATGTCCCAGAAGGTGTCGCCGTCGCCCGAGTGGGTGACCATGGCGAAGGTCCAGCGAGGGGTGTCCACGGCCGCCCTGCCCTGGGCCGCGGCCGCCTTGCGGGCGTCCTCCGCGCGCTTGCCGCCGGTGCTGCTGCATCCCGCGAGCGCGGCGGTCAGCGCCACCGCGAGCACGGCGCCGACCGCCGCGCGTACCCCTCCAACAGGAACCCTGGTCACGAGGTCGTGCCCTCCTTTGTGTCCTTCTGCGTGCATTGCAGTATCGGTCATGGGGGTCGCGCCGATCTTCAGCGGGTCCTGCGTCACCTCCGGCGCGGCGGGCGGGCCGACGCGTCGGAGCGTAGCCCTGGGGGCTGGCGGCGGGAAGGTGACCGTGGCGGGGTGGTGGGGCGCGGCGGTTACGGTGGGCGGGTGATCGGGCTCGATGCCGTGGAGCGCGGCTTCCTGAACTTCCGGGGGCACGCCTTCGCCGAGCGGGGCGCGCACGCCTACCGCTGGGTGGACACGAAGGTCTTCCGCTGCCCGGCCGGGGAGCCGGACGAGGCGCTCCTCGCCGCTCTGGTCGCGCACCCGTGGTTCCGCGACGACTACGCCGGCGGCGACGTCGACCCGGACGGCACCCGGCACGGGCCGTATCGCCTCGACGCGGTGACGGCCGGGGCGTACCGGCCGGTGGAGGCGGAGGAGGCGCGGCGGGTGCTGCGCGACTGGGCGGACGAGCACGGCCCGGTGCCGGCGTCCTTGGAGGCTGAGCTGGCGGCGGTGTTCGCGGTGGTCGCGTCCGCCGACCGGTGCTACCGGCTGGCCGACCTGGGCGACGGCGCACTGCACGACTGGGGCGGGGTGCACTGCCAGTTCCACGAGTTCGTCGCCGTGGACCGCGGGCGGGCGCGGCTCACGCTGCTGGTCGCCGCCGACGACTGAAGCGGGGCGCCGGGGCCGTGGGCCAGTCTGCCGGGCGTTCCTTGACACCCGATCCGTTCCGCACCACCTTGGGCCCATGCGGATCGGACTGGTCGGGACGGGGCGGATCGGCGGCTTCCACGCGGGGGTGCTCGCCCGGCACCCGGAGGTGGAGGGGCTGGTGCTCGCCGATGCCGACGGAGAGCGGGCCGCGCGGGTGGCGGGCGCGCTGGGGGCCGAGGCGGCGCCGACGGTCGAGGCGCTGTTCGTGCACCACGCGCTGGACGCGGTGGTGATCGCGTCCGCGACGGCCGCGCACGCGGAGCTGATCGGGCGGGCCGCCGCGGCGGGGTTGCCGGCGTTCTGCGAGAAGCCGATCGCGCTCGACGTACCGGGGACGCTGGCCGCGCTCGACGCGGTCGCGGCGGCCGGCACCGAACTGCAGCTGGGATTCATGCGGCGCTTCGACGCCGGGTACCGGGCGGCGCGGGAAGCCGTCGGATCGGGCCGGCTCGGGCGGCTGCACACCGTACGGGCGGTGACCTCGGACCCGGCGCCGCCGCCCGCCTCGTACCTGCCGCTGTCGGGCGGGCTGTTCCGGGACTGCCTGGTGCACGACTTCGACATCGTGCGCTGGGTGACGGGCAGGGAGGTGGTGGAGGTGTACGCCACCGGGTCGGACGCGGGGCCCTCGATGTTCCGCGCGGCCGGGGACGTGGACACGGCCGCCGCGCTGCTGACCCTCGACGACGGCACGCTGGTCACGGCGACCGCGACCCGCTGCAACGGCGCCGGGTACGACGTACGGATGGAGCTGGCCGGGGAGCGGGCGCAGCTGGCCGTCGGCATGGACGAGCGCACGCCGCTGGAGTCGGTCGAGCCGCAGGGCCCACCGCCGCCCGCCAAGCCCTGGACCGGTTTCCTGGAGCGGTTCGCCCCGGCGTACGAGGCGGAGCTCGACGCCTTCGTCGGCCTGGTGCGCGGGGAGCGCGACAACCCCTGCGACGGGCGCGAGGCGCTCGCCGCCCTGCGGATCGCGGAGGCCTGCGAGCGCTCACGCCGCGAGCGGCGCCCGGTACGGCTCGACGAGGTCCCGGGCCAGGTCGGGCTCAGAGGCCGGTGACCTGTCTGGTGGTCGTCCGCTGAAGTCGCGGCGGCCAACCAGACGGTGAGGCCTGGGGTGATGTCGTCGATACTCGTCGCTGTGATGACCTCGTGCGCCGACAGACCGGCACCCTCACGGCAGCAGCCTCCGTCCTACAGCGGCGGTAACTTCCGGACTCCTGCAGCCCGTTCCTGAAACCCGCCCCATCAGGGGCCTGCCGTCAGGGCAGGGCCCCTCGCCGCCCCGCCCTGACCTCGGCAAGGACCACGACCCGTGTTTACCGCGATCTTCCAAGACCACTTCCGATACCTGGCGCTCTGCGTGTTCGCCGCCCTTGTGCTGGGTGGTGCGGCGTGGTGGCTCGCGCGCCGGCTGGGCAACCCGTACGGCGTGGCGTGGGCGGGGCTGGTCGGCGCCGTCGCCGGCGTTCTCGGGGTCACCTTCATGGGGGCCGGCCCGGCCGAGGGCACGTGCGTCGTCAACCACGATTTCGGCCAGCCGTTCCAGACCGTCCAAGGGCTGTGGAACCTCGCGATGATGGTCCCCCTCGGTCTGTTCGCCGCACTGGCCGTCCGCCGGCCGCTGCCCGTGCTCGTCGGCGTGATCACCCTGCCCTTGGCCATCGAGTTCACCCAGGCCACCGTCAACGGCCTCGGGCGGGTGTGCGACAGCGCGGACGCCGAGATGAACATCCTCGGCGGTCTGCTCGGCGTCGCCGCCGGTGCCCTGATCCTCTCCCTCCGGCATCGGCCGCTCGACTGGCGTGCGAGGTCGACGCCGTCACTGATCACGGCCGCTGTGATCCTCGTGCTGGGTGCGGGCGTGGCGCGTCCGGCGGTCAGCTTCACCCACGTCGACGGCACGGGCCTCTCCGCCGCGAGCACCGACCAGCGCGAAGCCGTGCAGCGGGCCGTGGAAGAGGCGTTCGGGGACCGGTACGAACTGGCACACGTCCAGGACCAGCCGTGCGTCGGCGCACCCTGCACGAACGTCATCTTCATCCTGCTCAGCCGCGACAGGAAGCACCCCCAGGTCTACGGCCACGGCACCCTGTCCTGGCCGGACGGCAAGCACCTCAACGTGCTGCTGCAAGACGGCGACCGGCCCACCGTCATGGGATACCCCGTCCCGGGCGCCAAGGCGCCCACCGACGAGGAGAGCGCCTTCCGAATAGCCGAGTCCTACATGCACGAGCGCTACCCCTGGGCCAAGCACGCCGTCACCCACAAGACGCACCCGGTGGGGGCGAGAGCCGAGCTGGGGTGGGTGACCAGCTGGCAGTGGCTCGACGGCGACGTGCTGATGCCGAGGATGCTCGACGTCGAGGTAAGCAGGACGGGCACCGTCTCACAGGTGGATGTGACCCTCGGGCCCACCGACCTCGACCTGGAGAAGCCGAAACTGAACGCGGCGCAGGCCGAGAAGGCCGTGAGGGAGGCGATGGCCGCACGGTCCCGGGCCCGGGGACACGACGCCCCCGCCGGCTTCCAGGTCAAGGCGGTCACCCTCAAGGCCCATGAACGGCAGGGAAAGTGGCGGGCGGAGTGGCTCGTGAACGTGAGCCTGGGCGCCGAAGGACAGCCGAGCGACCCCGCGGGAACGTCGGCATCCGACATGTGGCGGGTGGATGCCGTGACCGGGCAGACGTACGACGGCGTCGACACCGCGGTGGAAACCGGCTGAACGCGGCGGGTCGACGCCCCCGGCGCGTCGGCGTCGACTGTCCGCCCCCCGACTTCAGCCGCCGGCCGGCATCACCGTGCCCTGGGCCACCGCGCACAGCGTCTCGGCCCCCTCGGCGTCCACGGTCAGCAGGTCGCAGCGGACGACGGCCTGCCGCCGTCCCGCGTGGACGACGGACGCGCGGGCGCGCAGGACGGCTCCGACCGCCGGGCGGAGGTACTGGATGGTGAAGCCGCCGGTCAGGACGGCAGGGCCGAGGGCCGCGCCGCCGGCGAAGGTGAGGGCGTTGTCGGCGGCGTAGGAGAGGACTCCGCCGTGCAGGAAGCCGTTCTGCTGCTGGAGTTCCTCCCGGATGTCCAGCTCCAGGGTGGCGGCACCGTCGCCGAAGGCGGTGATCCGGGCGCCGAGGAGGCGGCTGAAGGGCTGGCTGTCGAGGACCTTCTGGGCGAGGGAGAGGGAGAGGGCGGGGTCGGGATCGGGGCCCGGGGCGGGGGCGGACGCGGGGTCGAGGTGGTCCGTCGCGGGGCTGGTGGGGTTCACGGGGTTCATTGGGCTCACAGGGTTCACGGGGTTCATGGGGTTCACGGGGCTCCTAGCGGCTCACCAGATCACGGGAAGGCGGCGGGTGCCGCGGATCAGCAGACCGGGCAGCCACTCCAACGGACCGGCGGTGGGGTCGAGTTCCAGCCGGGGGAAACGTTCCAGGAGCGACCGGATGGCGATCTTGCCCTCCAGGCGGGCGAGCGGGGCGCCCAGGCAGTAGTGGATGCCGTGACCGAAGGCGAGGTGGCCGCGCGGGTCGCGCCGGATGTCGAAGCGGTCGGGGCCGGGGAAACGGCCCGGGTCGCGGGCGCCCGCGGCGAGTCCGACGAGCACGACGGAACCGGCCGGGATGACGGCGCCGCCCACGGTGACGTCCTCGGTGGCGAAGCGGTACGTGGCGGCCTCGACCGGGCCGTCGTAGCGCAGCCCCTCCTCGATCGCGCCGTCGATGAGGTCGAAGTCGGCGCGGAGCGCGGCGAGTTGATCGGGGTGGTCGAGCAGCGCGCGGACCGTGTTGGCGATCAGATTGACCGTGGTCTCATGGCCGGCGATCAGCAACAGATAGACCAGGGCGCGCAGTTCGGGCAGGGAGAGCCGGTCGCCGTCCTCGGCGCGGGTGGCGATGAGGGCGGACAGCAGGTCGTCGGCGGGGCCGGCGGCCCGCTTGTCCTCGATGAGTCCGTCGAGGTAGCCGCCGAAGCCCTCGACGGCTTCCCGCTCGGTGATGGCGCCGGTCGGGGCGACGAGCTCGTTCGACCAGGCCCGGAAGGAGTCCCGGTCGGCGGCGGGGACGCCGAGGAGTTCGCAGATGACGGTGATGGGCAGCGGGAAGGCGAAGGCGTCGACGAGGTCGGCGCGGCCGGCCGGCGCCATCGCGTCGAGGAGTTCGTCGGTGAGTTCCTGGACGCGCGGGCGCAGGGCCTCGACCCGGCGGCCGGTGAACTCGCCGGCGACGAGTCCGCGGAGCCGGGTGTGGTCGGGCGGGTCGACACCGAGCAGGTTGGGGCCGATGACCTCGACCTCCAGCGGGACGAAGTCGACGACGGCGGAGGGGTTCTTGACGAACCGCTGGTCGGCGAGGGCGGCGCGGGCCTCCTCGTACCCGACGATCAGCCAGGCCGGGATGCCCTCGGGCGTGAGGATCTCGTGGACGGGTCCGGACTGGCGGAGCTTCGCGTAGTACGGGTACGGGTCGGCGGTGAAGTCCGGGCCGTACGCCCCCAGGTCGATGACGGACATCGCTCCAGGCTAGGCGCGGCCGTCCTGGTCGGGGAGGTCGAGGAGGCCCGCGTCGTGAACGAGCAGCGCGATCTGGACACGGTTGTTGAGGCCGAGTTTGGCCAGAATCCGCGAGACGTGGGTCTTGACGGTCGGGACGCTCATGTAGAGCCGCGCGGCGATCTCGGCGTTGGTGCTGCCCTGTCCGACGGCGAGCGCGACCTCGCGCTCGCGTTCGGCGAGCAGGGCGAGGCGTGCGGTGGCGGCGGCGCGGCGGGGAGGTTCGTACGGCGGGACGGAGGGACCGCCGGAGGCGGAGGGGCCGCCGGGGCCGCCGGAGGCGGAGGGACCGCCGGGGCCGCCGGGGTCAGCGGGACCACCGGCGCCAGCGGGACCACCCGCGCCACCGGGGGTAGAAAGGCCGCCGGAGGCGGAGGGGCCGCCGGGGTCAGCGGGACCACCGGCGCCAGCGGGACCACCGGCGCCACCGGGGGTAGAAAGGCCGCCGGAGGCGGAGGGACCACCGGGGCCGCCGGAGCCGGACCGCCCGACGGGCCCGGCAGCTCCGGACGGTCCGGCGGACCGGGACGGTCCGGTGGATCCGGCGACATGGGCCATCAGCTGGCGGGTGACGGCCGGCGAGAGGACGGGGTCACCGGCGGCGACCCGGCGTACGGCCGCGACGATCTCGGCGGGTGGGGTGTCCTTCAGGACGAATCCCGCCGCCCCTGCCCGCAGGGCCCGCAGGACCTGTTCGTCGGCGTGGAAGGTGGTGAGGACGACGACCTCGGGGGCGCCGGGCCGGGAGCGCAGCTCCTCGGTGGCGGTGAGGCCGTCGACGTACGGCATGCGGATGTCCATGAGGACGACGTCGGGGGCGTGGCGCTCGACGAGGGCGGGGACGTCGGCGCCGTCGGCGCCCTCGCCGACGATCTCGATGTCCTCGGCGCCGCCGAGCATCAGAGCGAGGCCCGCGCGGACCAGGGGGTCGTCGTCGACGACGATCAGCCGGATGGTCATGCGGGCCACGGTAGCCAGGCGTGCACGGCGAAGCCGCCGTCGGGGGTGGGGCCGTGCCCGAGCCGGCCCCCGGCGAGGGTGGCGCGTTCGGTGAGTCCGATGAGGCCCTGGCCGGAGCCGGGCACGGGCGGCACGGGCCCGACGGGGGCGGCGTTGCGGACGTCGACGGTCAGGCCCTCGCCGGGGCGGCCGCGCAGGGTGACGGTGACCTCGGCGCCGGGGGCGTGCTTGCGGGCGTTGGTGAGGGCTTCCTGGACGATCCGGTAGACGGTGCGGCCGGTGGCGGCGGGGGCGGTACCGGGGTCGGTGACCTCGGAGTCCAGCGTGATCCGCATCCCGGCCTCGCGGACCTCGGCGACGAGTCCGTCCAGGCTGGCGAGGGTGGGCTGGGGCCGTTCGGCGGCGCCGCCCTTGTCCTCGTCGGGGGCGCGCAGCACGCCGATGATCTCCCGCAGGTCCTGGAGGGCCTCGTGGGCGCTCTCGCGGATCACGCCCGCGGCGCGGGCGATCTGCTCGGGCGGGGCGTCGGGGCGGAACTCCAGGGCGCCGGCGTGCACGCTGAGCAGGGTGAGCCGGTGGGCGAGCACGTCGTGCATCTCGCGGGCGATGGCCTCGCGGGCCAGGCGCTGCGCCTGTTCGACCCGTAGCTCCGCCTCGGCCTCGGCGCGCAGGGCCCGGTCGCGCAGCGCCTCGACGAGCCGGCGGCGGGAGCGGACGAGCATGCCCCAGGCTGTGACGAGGAGGATCAGGACGATGCCGAGCACGGCGTTGAGGACGATGTTGATCTCGGGGTCGGGGCGGACGAAGACCTGGACGGTCGAGGAGGTCATGGCGACGGCGCCGATCCAGGCGACCTCGCGGAAGGGGCGGCGTACGGCGACGCTGAACAGGCTCGCGAGGAAGGCCCCGCCGGCGGTCGGCGCGACGACGCCGACCGCCGACAGGGCGAGGGCGAGCCCGACGGGCCACCGTCGGCGCAGCCAGAGGGCGCAGCAGGCGAGGCCGCCGAGGATCTGGTCGGCGAGGGCGACGGCCTCGCTGCTGTGCTGGGCGCTGGTCTCGGCGGCGAGCAGCCCGACGAACGCGGCGAGCAGGAACAGCGTGGTGTCCACGACCCAGTCCCGCACCGTCCGCCGCGTCCGCCGTCCCTCCGCCCCACCGGGCCCGCCGGGTCCGCCGGCGCGGGCGGCCTCGACCAGGTGGGAGGGGAGCAGCCAGGTGCGTGTCATGACGGCAATGTACGCAGGTGGGGGCCGGGAGGCGGGGGTGGAGCGACCGGTCGATACCAAAGTCGCGAGAGGGGCGACTTCTGTCGTACGAACGTCGTACGCGAGCCCCGCGAAACGGATACCGACGGCCGACGCGGGGCGGGCCGCGCATGGATCATGATCGGGGCATGAAGAGGTTTCTCGAAGTCGTGGGCTTCCTGGTGATGATCTTCGGCATCGCCGGAGTGATCCGCGAACTGACCGACGGCTGGTTCAAACTGCTCGGCATGACCCGCTTCCTGACGGAGAACGTCGGGTTCCTCCAGGGCCACGAGGTCTTCGCGAACATCGTGATAGCCGCCCTGGGCGTGGCGATCCTGGTGATATCGGACCGGGTGCCACGCCGCTGACCGGGCCGCCGGGCGTCAGTCCCACTGCTGGTCGGCGAGGGAGGTGACGGGCTGGGGCTTGCCGATGACGGCGAGGGCGATGAAGAAGTTGATCTGGCCGATGGCGATGGTGAGGGTCGCCAGCGCCTTCTCGTCGTAGTGCCGGGCCACCTCGGCGTACAGCTCGTCGGTGACGCGCTCGCGGCCGTGCGGGGCGGGCTGGAGGGTGGCCTCGACGAGGGCGAGGGCGGCGCGCTCGGCGTCGGTGAAGTAGGGGGCGTCCTGCCAGGAGGCGACCGCGGTGATGCGCTCCTCGCTCTCGCCGGCCTTGCGCAGGAAGCTGGTGTTGAGGACGGTCAGGTAGGTGTTGCGGACGATCTGCCCGGCGCGCAGGTGGATCAGGTTGATGGTCGTCCGGGGCACGGACTGGTTGCCGGTGGCCCGGAACAGGGCCGCGCTGACGTCCTTCACCTCCGGCACGAACTCGGCGGGGTCGGGCATGCGGGAGAGGGAGGCGGTGGTGTTCGTCATGGCTGTTCTCGCTTTCGTTCGGGCCCCTTGCGGCGGGGCCTCTCCGGCGTCTTCACAGCACTGACGGACCCGCGCGCGACGATGTGACGGGATCCGGGAAGTTTTTTCTCCGGATGTTTTCCGGGGCCCGGATCCGCACCGCGGGATCGCCCGCTATGCCTCCGTCCGGTCCTCGTCGAGGTCGGCGAGGAGCGGCGCCAGGCGGTCGGTGAGGGCGCCGCGGGTGTGGACCATCGCGCCGGCGACGGCGAAGGGGACGGAGGTGGCGAGGAGGCCGAGGAGTTCGGGCCAGTCGCGGGACTCGTAACAGTCCTCGTCGTGGTGGTACTCGTCGGCGAGCAGCGTGCCGCAGCCGTTGCCCGCGGCCGTCTCGTACGGGGTGAGGAGCAGCACCGCGCACCACACCCACAGCAGCGCGGCGACGGTCAGCAGGCCGAGCCCCCAGCCCTGGGTACGGACGGCGCGTGCGCGGAGCGTTTCGACGGGCGAGGGGACGGGACGGGGGTGGCGCGGGTGGCGTGTGGTCATGACCGGAGAACCTACCCGGCGTCCCGGTCGGCGGCCCGGCGGCCCCAACTGGTGCCCGCGAGCACCAGGACGGCGCCCGCGAGGCCGAGCGGGCCGAGGCGGTCGCCGGCCAGGGCGATACCCGCGGCGGCGGCCCACAGGGGCTCGGTGCCGAGCAGCAGGCTGACCCGGGACGGGGAGGTGCGGCGCACCGCCCACATCTGCACGAAGAAGGCGAAGAGGGTGCAGAAGACGGAGAGGAAGAGGAGTCCGGCCCATTCGCGCGGCCCGAAGTCGAGCGCGACCGCCCAGGGCGAGGCCCCGGTGCCGGGCGCGGCGGCCAGCAGAGCGAAGACGACGACGGCGGCGCCGAGTTGGACGGTGGTGAGGGAGAGCGAGTCGGCGCCGTGCACGGCCTTGATCCGGGACATCGCGAGGACGTGCACGGTCCGCGCGAGGGCGGCGAGCAGCATCAGCAGGTCGCCGAGCGACGGCGCGGTGAAGCCTGCGCCCTGGGTCAGCAGGATCACGCCCGTCACGGAGAGCGCCGCGGCGGCGAGGAAGGCACGGGGCGGCCGGACGCCGGTCACGGCGGCCTCGGCGAGCGGGGTGAAGATCATGGTGAGGCTGATGATCAGACCCGCGTTGGTGGCGGAGGTCTGGACGACACCGTAGGTCTCCAGGAGGAAGATCCCGGCGAGGATCAGCCCGAGCAGGCCCGCCCCGCGCCACTGTGCGGCGTCCAGCGCCCGCAGCCTGCGCCATCCGGCGGCCACGAGCACCGGCAGCACGACGGCGAACCGCAGGACGAGCACGGCGAGCACGGTGTGAGTGGTGGTGATGCCCTTGGCGGCGAGGTAGCTGGCGCCCCAGACCACCGCGACGAGGAGGACGGGCAGATCGGTGAGCCAGGCCCGGCGCGGGGCGCCGAGGGGCAGGGGTGCGGCAAGCGAGGACATGAGGGCGAGGTCTCCGACTCTTCGTGCGGGGTGGAGACTTCGGCGGCTCTCACGCGGGCGCGATCACGGTATCCGGCGGACACCGGTGGTGGCTACATCATTCGCCGACGGTGCCGAAGCGGGGCGGGCCGGCGAGCTCGTACGTGTGGATGCTGACGCCCGCGGCCGTGGTGCGGGCGTCGAGCAGCCGGAAGGCGCTCGGCGTGGCGCCCTCGGGGAACAGCCGGCGGCCGGCGCCGAGGACGACGGGGAAGACCAGCAGGTGGAGCCGGTCGATGAGGCCGTGGGCCAGCAGGGTCTGCGCCAGGCCGCCGCTGCCGTGCATCTGGATCTCGCCGTCGACGCGCTGCTTGAGCGCGGCGACGGCGTCGGCGGCGTCGCCCCGCAGCACCGTGGTGGTGGGCCAGTCGCCGGAGGTGAGCGTGGTGGAGACGACGTACTTGGGAAGGGAGTTGAGGGTGCTTGCCACCCGGTCGTCGGAGTCGGTCTGGTGCGGCCAGTAGCTCGCGAAGATCTCGTAGGTGCGGCGGCCGAGGAGGAAGGCGGCGGGCCGGGCGAAGACCTCGTCGACGAAACCGCCGAAGTCCTCGTCGACGTACGGGGCGACCCAGCCGCCCTTGTCGAATCCGCCGCTCGGGTCCTCCTGGGGGCCGCCGGGGGCCTGGTAGACGCCGTCGAGGGTGAGGAACTGGGTGAGGCTCAGGCTGGCCATGACGAATGCCCTCTCTTCCGCTCTTTCCGGACCATCGTGTCTCACCCGTATCGACCGCGCCCGCCCACGGATCTCATCGGTGGGCGCCTTGCCGTCCGTTTCCCGCCAGCACCGGGCTCGGCACCCGCGTTTGATTGAACTGGCAACGACAACCGAGCGTGAGGAGTACGGGGATGTCCCCGACGACGGCGATGAACGGCATGAACGGCATGAACGGCAAGGCGGTCCTGGTCACCGGCGGCAGCAGGGGCGTGGGCGCCGCGACGGCCGTGCGGCTCGCCCGGGAGGGGGCCGACGTGGCCTTCACCTACGTACGGGACGAGGTCCGGGCCAAGGAGGTCGCCGCCCGGATCGAGGCGCTTGGCCGCACGGCCCTGCCGCTGCGGGCCGACGCGGCCGACGCCGGTGACGCGGCGGGCGCGGTGGCGTGGGCGGCGGACGCGCTCGGCCGGCTCGACGTCCTGGTCAACAACGTCGGCGTGGGGGTGCTGGCGCCGCTGGAGCAGCTGGACCTGGCCGACGTGGACCGGGTCCTCGCCGTGAACGTCCGCTCCGTCTTCCTCGCCTCGCAGGCGGCGGCCGCCCGGATGACGGACGGCGGGCGGATCGTGACGATCGGCACCTGCATGACCCAGCGGGTCCCGGGCCCCGGCGGCACCCTGTACGCGATGAGCAAGGCGGCCCTGGTCGGCCTGACGAAGGCGCTGGCCCGCGAGCTGGGCGGCCGGGGCATCCACGCGAACATCGTCCACCCGGGCCCGACCGACACGGACATGAACCCGGCCGACGGCCCGTTCGCGGCCAGCCAGGCGGCCATGACGGCCCTGGGCCGCTTCGGCACCGCCGAGGAGGTCGCCGCCATGGTGGCGTTCCTGTCGGGCCCGGAGGCGCGGTACGTGACGGGCGCGGAGTTCTCGGTGGACGGCGGCCACGCGGCGTGACACGAGAGGGTGGAAGGGAGCGCGCGGCCCGGCCCCGAACCGGTCCGACGTGCTGCCCCACCCCAGGGAGTCCCGTGACGTGCGGCCCGGCCCAGGTGACCCCCGGCGTCCGGTCCCGTCCCCAGGCGATCCCGTGACGTGCTGCCCCGCCCGGCACCGATCCGACGTGATGCCCCGCCCGGCACCGATCCGACGTGCTGCCCCGCCCTCGGCGCCCACGAGCACCTCGGCGAGTGAGCCGAAGGGGTGCGCCGGGGGAACAGTGACGAACGCGCGCAGCCTCCCGAGGAACGAGGGAGGCGAGCACGTACGGCGCTGTGAGTCCGGCTCAAGCACCCCGGAGGCGAACCGAGCCACAAAAAAAATACGGGGCGCACCGGTGCTGTCGGGCCGGTGCGCCCTCGTGGGCCGGGCGGGGTGTCGTGCCCGCCCGGTTCCGGTGGGCGGGTGGGGTCAGCCGCCCAGTTCCTGGTGGCGGGCGGTCAGCCGGGCCGCGCCGGTCTCGGTGAGGGAGCCGAAGAGGCGGAGCCGGGAGATGCCGCCGTCGGGGTAGATGTCGATGCGGACGCGGGAGCCGATCGCCGGGCTGTCGAGGACGAAGCGGTGGTTGGTGTCGGGCTGGAGGCGGGTCCGGGGCAGGATCTCGGTCCAGTCCTCGGAGCCTTCGGCGGCGACGGAGAGCGCGGCCCAGCCCGCGCTGTTGCCCTTGAGGTAGGCGGTGTCGATCTCGACGGCGCGGATCTCGGACTCGGCGGCCAGGGAGTAGCGGATCCAGTCGTTGCCCTTGTCGCGGCGGCGGCGGGTCTCCCAGCCGTCGTCCATCTTGCGGGAGCGGCCGGGCTGGATGGTGTTGGTGGCCGGGGAGTAGAAGCGGTCGGAGGCGTCTTCGACCTGGCCGCCGTTCTCGAGGGCGGCGAGGTCGAAGGTGCCGAGGACGGCGAGCCATCGCGGGTCGGGGGCGACTTCGCCGTACACGCGGAGGCGGGCGATGCCGCCGTCGGGGTGCTGGTTGACCCGGAGGTGGGTGAAGCGCTGTTCGACGTCGACGGCGAAGCCGTTGGCGGCGTGGCCGCCGATGGCGGTGCGGGGGACGAGGGTGGTCCACTTGACGTCGTCGGCGAGCAGGTCCTCGGGCGAGGGGGAGCCGGCGACGGAGGTGGCCTCGATGGACACGGCCTGCGGGTAGTTGCCGCGGAAGTGGGCGGTGTCGACGACGATGCCGCGGATGACGCCGGGGGCGCCGAGGCGTACGAGGGCCCAGTCGTGGTCGTCCTCGGTGGGGTGGGGCTGTTCGGCGGAGACGCCTCGGCGGCGGCGGGTCTCCCAGCCGTCCATGATCTTGCCCTTGTGTCCGAAGTGCTCGGGGTCGAACTCGGCCGCCTCGGGCTTCAGGAGGTTCTCGCGCTCGGCGAAGAACTCGTCGTTGGCGGCGATGACGCCCGCGCCGAGGCGACGGTCGGCGAGGTCGGCGTACTGGGTGAAGGGGAAGTCGGCGGTGCGGTAGTCGGCGTAGGGGTCACCGCCGCCGTAGGGGCTGGCGTCACCGGTGAAGCGCGGTATGGCGGACACGTCAGTTGTTCCTTTCGAGGAGGCGGCCGGTGGGCTCGGTGAGGGTGCCGTGGTCGGCGATCCGCTCTCCGCGCAGCCAGGTGGAGGTGACGACGCCCTGCAGGGTCTTGCCCGCGTAGGCGGTGATGCGGTTGCGGTGTTCCAGCTCGTTGGGGTCGACGGTGAAGGTGGCGTCGGGGTCGAGGACGGCGAAGTCGGCGTCGCGACCGGCTTCGATGGCGCCCTTCTGGTGGAGGCCGGCGATCCGGGCGGGGGCCGTGGACATCCAGCGGGCGACGTCGTTGAGGTCGTGGCCGCGACGGCGGGCTTCGGTCCAGATGGCGGGCAGGCCGAGCTGGAGGGAGGAGATGCCGCCCCAGGCGGAGGCGAAGTCCGGGGTCTTGAGGTCGGCGGTGGACGGCGAGTGGTCGGAGACGATGCAGTCGATGGTGCCGTCGGCGAGGCCCTGCCAGAGCAGGTCCTGGTTGGCTGCCTCGCGGATGGGCGGGCAGCACTTGAACTCGGTGGCGCCGTCGGGGACCTCTTCGGCCGTGAGGGTGAGGAAGTGGGGGCAGGACTCGACGGTGATCCTGATGCCTTCGGCCCTGGCGGCGGCGATGAGCGGCAGCGCGTCGGAGGACGACAGGTGCAGCACGTGGACGCGGGCGCTGAGCCGGCGGGCCTGGTTGATCAGGTTCTCGATGGCCGTGTTCTCGGCGACGCGGGGCCGGGAGGCGAGGAAGTCGGCGTACTTCTCGCTGCTCTTGTGGGGTGCCGCGTCGAGCTCGTGCGGGTCCTCGGCGTGCACGATCATCAGGCCGTCGAAGCCGGCGATCTCGGCGAGGGAGGCGGCCAGCTGGTCCTGGTCGAGCTGCGGGAACTCCTCGACGCCCGAGGGGCTGAGGAAGCACTTGAAGCCGAAGACGCCGGCGTCGTGGAGCGGCCGCAGGTCCTTGACGTTGTCGGGGAGGGCGCCGCCCCAGAAGCCGGTGTCGATGTGCGCCTTGGGGCGGGCGACGTCCTGCTTGACGCGCAGGTTCTCGACGGTGGTGGTGGGCGGCAGGGAGTTGAGCGGCATGTCGAGGAGGGTGGTGATGCCGCCGGCGGCCGCGGCGCGGGTGGCGGTCCAGAAGCCTTCCCACTCGGTGCGGCCGGGGTCGTTCACATGGACGTGGGTGTCGACGAGTCCGGGCAGGACGACGTCGTCGCCGACGTCTTCCAGCCGGGCGCCGGCCGGTACCTCGGCGTCGTACGGAAGCACGGCCGCGATCTTCCCGCCGGAGACGGCGATCGACGCCGCGCGGGTCCCCTCGGGGGTGATGACGCGCGTCGAGCGCAGGACCAGGTTGACGTCCACCCGTACCCCTTCTTCTTCGGTGCTTCTTCCGCGAAGCAGAATTTCAACGAACTGTTGAAGGAGTCTGCGCGCGAGACGACATGTCGTCAAGGGCACACTTCCAGCATGGGGCGCCGAGGAACCCCACTTGGATGTTTCCATGAAGTGGAAGGGAAATTTCGTACAGTAGAACGTAGCTCCGCACATGCGGGGCGGACCAGGGCCCCTCCGAGCAGCCGCCGACAACGGACAAACACCCCCCTGACCGGCCCGGACGCGGGGACCTGGGCCGTGTGTCCGGCCCGGCGGCCCGGTAGGCTGCTGACTTGCCCGCCTGCCCCGAAAGGACCGTTGACGTGCCGACGTCCAGCGCCAGCACCACCGACGCCGCCAAGCCCGCCGCCGCGAGCGGAGGCGTCCAGTCCCTCGAGCGTGCCTTCGACCTCCTGGAGCGGATGGCCGACGCCGGCGGCGAGGTCGGGCTGAGCGAGCTCTCCGCCAGCAGCGGGCTGCCGCTGCCCACCATCCACCGGCTCATGCGCACGCTGGTCGCCTGCGGCTACGTCCGCCAGCAGCCCAACCGCCGCTACGCCCTCGGCCCGCGCCTGATCCGGCTCGGCGAGTCCGCCGCCCGGCTGCTCGGCACCTGGGCCCGCCCGTATCTGGCCCGGCTCGTCGAGGAGACCGGCGAGACGGCGAACATGGCCCTGCTCGACGGGGACGAGATCGTCTATGTCGCCCAGGTGCCGTCCAAGCACTCCATGCGCATGTTCACCGAGGTCGGCCGCCGGGTGCTGCCGCACTCCACGGGCGTCGGCAAGGCGCTGCTCGCGCACACCCCGGCCGACGAGGTCCGCGCGCTCCTCGCCCGTACCGGCATGCCGGCCGCGACCGAGAAGACCATCACCACGCCCGAGGGCTTCCTGGACGCCCTCGCCGTGGTGCGCGAGACGGGCTACGCGGTCGACGACAACGAGCAGGAGATAGGGGTCCGCTGCCTCGCGGTCCCCGTGCCCAACTCCCCCACCGCCGCCGCGATCTCCATCTCGGGCCCGGCCGGACGCGTGACGGAGGCCGCCACCGAGAAGATCGTCCCGATCCTGCACCAGGTCGCCGAGGAGCTGTCGGCGGCGCTCGCGAACACGGCGGGCAACGGCCAGGGCTGAGCCGCCGTTCCCCGCCCCGTGCGTGCGAAGGGCGCCCGGAACCGTGAGGCTCCGGGCGCCCTTCGCGTACGCGCGACCGTGCCCGGCCACGAGGCTCCGGGCGCTCGTCACCTACGCGCGACCGCCGGGCGGCGGCTCGGACCGCCGGGTGCCGGCTCAGACCGTCGCGGCCTGTGTCAGCCGACCGTCCCGCACCGACACCACCCGCCCCGCCCGCCCCACGTGCGTGCGGTCGTGCGTCACCAGGACCGTCGCCGTGCCCCGCTCCGCCGTCAGCGTCGCGAGCAGGTCCATGACGGCCGCGCCCCGCTCGTGGTCCAGGGCGCTGGTCGGCTCGTCCACCAGGAGCACCGAGGGGTCGTTCATCAGCGCCCTGGCGATGTTGACGCGCTGCCGCTGGCCGCCGGAGAGCTGGTGCGGGCGGCGGTGCGCCTGCTCGGCCAGGCCGACCGCGTCGAGCAGGTCGCGGGCCCGCTCCCGGGCCGCGCGCGGGTTCCGGCCGGAGAGGTGGGCCATGACCTGGAGCTGTTCGAGCGCGGTGAGCGAGGGCAGCAGGTTGGGCTGTTGGAAGACGATGCCGATCCGCTCGCGGCGAAGCAGCGCCTTCTCCGCCGGCCCGAGGGGCGCGGTGTCGGTGCCGGCCACGACGACCCGGCCGCGGTCCGGGGTCACCAGGGTCGCGGCCACCGCGAGGAGGCTGGACTTGCCGGAGCCCGAGGGCCCGACGACGGCGGTGAGCGCGCCCGCCGGGACGTCCAGACGGACGGCGTCGAGGGCGGTGAGGCGGCCGTCGCCGTCCGGGTAGGTCAGGGTCACGTCTTCGAGCCGCAGGCTCATCGGGCACTCCCGAGGGCGGTCAGGGGGTCGACGGCGGTGATCCGCCGGATGGACAGGGCCGCGCCGAGGACGCCGAGCACGATCATCACGGCGGCCGGACCGAGCACGGTCAGCGGCTGGAGGACGAAGGGCACGTCCCCACCGCTGATCAGCGCGCCGACGGCGACCGCGAGACCGGTGCCGAGCAGCGTGCCCGCGGTGAGCATCACCACGGCCTGGCCGAGCGCGTCCTTCAGGAGGTACGGGGTGGAGGCGCCCAGCGCCTTCAGGACGGCCACGTCGGCGCTGCGCTGGATCGTCCAGACGGTGAAGAAGGCCCCTATGACCAGGGCGGAGATGACGAAGAGGAAGCCGCGCATCATCTGCAGCGAACCGTTCTCGGCCTGGTAGGACCCTATGGCGGTGAGGGCCTCGTCGACCGTCCGCGACCGGGTGCCGGCGGCCTCGTCACCGGCCGCCCAGTCCGCGCCGGAGCCGCCGAGCGCGATGACGGTGGCCTGGGCGCCGGGCCTGGTGCCGCTGAGGCCGAGCTTCTGCCAGTCGTCGAGGGTGATCCAGACGACGGGCGTGTGGCTGTACGAGGCGTCCCCGGCGATCGCGGCGACGGTGACCTGCAGGGGGCCGAGGCGCACCGCCTCCCCGGTCCTGGCGTCCAGCTCCTTCGCGGCCGACTCCGACAGGACCGCGCGCCCGGGGCCGAGCCGCCCGCTCTCGGGAGCGAGGCCGTCGCCCGGCCGCGTACCGAAGGCGGAGAGCGCGGCCGTGCGGTCGCCGGCGGTGGCGTTGAGGGTGCGGATGCCGAGCGGTTCGGCGGCGGTCACTCCGGGCCGCTGGGCCCACCGCAGCCACTGGTCCGCCGTCACCGTCGAGTTGGTGAAGGAGACGGACTGCCCGGCGGGCGGCGCCGCGAAGGCCAGCCGGTCGGCGGGCAGGCCGGTGATGGCCGAGACGTTCTCGCGGGCGAGCCCGGCGGTCAGCCCGGACAGCAGTCCGACGAGCAGGGTGATCAGCACGATCACCGTGCCCATCAAGGTGAATCGCCCCTTGGCGAATCTCAGGTCTCTCCATGCCACGAACATGGGACCAAGCCTGCTCGTCCGGGGGCGCGTCGGGCATCGCGCCACGGATGGCTCGGCAATCAAACTTTCGGTTGAGTCCGGATCGTCCGGACCCGCCCGCGCCCGCGCATACGCTGGACGGACCATGGATCCCCGATCGCTCACCCCCGCCCTGCGCGTCCTGCGCCTGTGCCTCCATCTGCTGATGGCGGGCCTGCTCGCCCTCGCGGCGCTGCGCGCCCACGCCGCCCCTGGGGTCGCGGCGGCGGTGGCGACCGGCGCGGTCTACGGGGCCGGTTCGCTGCTGCCCCGCGTACGGGACGCGGTGCGGGCGTCGCGGCGGGCGGCGGCGGTGTGGCTGGCCGGGCTGTGCGCGGCCTGGCTGCTGCTGCTCGCGGCCACGCCCGAGGGGCTGTGGGTGGCCTTCCCGCTGTACTTCCTCCAGCTGCACCTGCTGCCGGGGCGCTGGTCACTGCCGGCGGTGGCGCTGACGGCGGGCGCGGCGATCCTGTCGTACGTGGGTCACGGCGCCCCGCTGAACCCCGGGGTGTTCATCGGGCCGCTGCTCGGCGCGGCGGTCGCCGTCGCCACGGTCCTCGGCTACCAGGCGCTGTACCGGGAGAGCGAGCGGCGCCGCCGGATGGTCGAGGAGCTGATCGCCACCCGGGCCGAGCTCGCGGCGGCCGAGCGGCACGCGGGGACGCTCGCCGAGCGGGAGCGACTGGCCCGGGAGATCCACGACACCCTGGCGCAGGGCCTGTCCTCGATCCAGCTGCTGCTGCGGGCCGCCGAGCGGGCGCTGCCCGAGGACTCGGCGGCCGCCCGGCACATCGAGGAGGCCCGGCGGGCCGCGCAGGACAACCTGGCGGAGGCGCGGCGCTTCGTACGGGCCCTGACGCCGCCCGGCCTGGAGCACGGTTCGCTCGCCGGGGCGCTCGAGCGGCTGTGCGGGACGACGGGGCCGGACGGTCCCCGGGTGCGGCGCTCGGTGAGCGGGACGCCGGTCGCGCTGCCCACCCCGTACGAGGTGGCGCTGCTGCGGATCGCCCAGTCGGCGCTCGCGAACACCGTTCGGCACGCCTCGGCGTCGCGGGCCGAGATCACCCTGTCGTTCATGGGCGGTTCGGTGACGCTGGACGTGGTGGACGACGGCAGGGGCTTCGACCCGGCCGCGGTGCGCGGCGGGCGGCCGTCACCGGAGGGCGGCTTCGGCCTGACGGCGATGCGTTCGCGGGCCGAGTCGCTCGGCGGCTCCTTCACCGTCGAGTCGGCGCCGGGCCAGGGCACCGCCGTGGCCGTCTCCCTGCCCCTTCCGCTGCCCCTGCCCTCCGCCTTCCCCCTGCCCACCGGAGCCGACGCATGACGATCCGACTGCTGCTCGCCGACGACCACCCGGTGGTACGGGCCGGGCTGCGGGCCGTCCTCGACACCGAGCCCGACTTCGCGGTGGTCGGGGAGGCGGCGACGGCCGAGCGGGCGGTCGAGCTGGCCGCGGCCGGGGGCGTGGACGTCGTCCTGATGGACCTCCAGTTCGGCGCCGGGATGCACGGCTCGGAGGCGACGGCCGCGATCACCGCCGTACGGGGCGGGCCGCGGGTGCTGGTCCTGACGACGTACGACACGGACGTGGACATCCTGGCGGCGGTGGAGGCCGGCGCCTCGGGCTATCTCCTGAAGGACGCCCCGCCGGAGGAGCTGGCCGCGGCGGTACGAACGGCGGCGGCCGGCCAGTCGGCGCTCGCCCCCGCGGTGGCACACCGCCTGATGGACCGGATGCGGACGCCCTCGGAGGCCCTGACCAAGCGGGAGCTTGAGGTGCTCCAGCTGGTGGGCGAGGGCCTGTCGAACCAGCAGATCAGCAAGGCGCTGTTCCTGAGCCAGGCGACGGTGAAGTCCCACCTCGTGCACATCTTCGCCAAGCTGGGCGTCGACTCCCGCACGGCGGCGGTGGCGGCGGCGACGGCCCGCCGGCTGATCAGGCGGTAGGCGCCAGGACGACGTCCGGTGGGGTGCGGGGGCGAGGGCCCGGGGGCTCCGGCGGGCCGGCGACCGGGGGGCTCCGGCGGCCCGGCGGCCGGGGGGCTCCGGCGGCCCGGCGGCCGGGGGGCTCCGGCGGCCCGGCGGCATCGCTCACCCGCTCACGTTCCCGCGCGCGGGCCGGGGACCGGCGGGTCGGGTGTCTGGCCGCCGGTGACGGGCGGGCCGAAGAGCTCGACGGCGCCGCGGACGGCGGCGAGGCCCTCGGCGAGGGCGCTGACGGAGCCGACGGCGCCCGCGATCAGCAGGAGCGCGCGGCGCAGCCGCCACACCTCGGGGGCGCCGCTGGTCGCCATCGCGTCCAGCGCGGCGAGCTCGTCCTCGGCGATCCCCCGGTCGGCGAACTCCCTGCGGTGCCCGGCGAGGTCCCGCCGGAGCCGGGACACGGCGGCGCGCAGCTCGGCCACCCTCGGGTCCACGCCGTCAGCGGTCACTCGCCTCTGCCCCACGCCTCGCAACATGGTTCTCCCCCCACGCACGACTCTGTGCCGACCGTCGAGCGGTGGTCAGGCGCTCGGGGTCGCGGGCCAGTTAACTCCCTCGCGCGCCCGGCGCGCCAGCGGGCGGACACAGTTTCAGGCATCCGAGTGGTGCGCCCCCGATGCGGTATGCAGTCCCCATGATTCATGAGACCTCTGGGACGGAAGAAACCTCCGCCCGCACCGCGCCCGGCCGCACCGAACCCGCACCCGCGCCCGCCCGCCCCGCCGTCGCCGGCGAGCCGCTCGTCGCCGGGCTGCTGCTCGCGGCGGGGGGCGGTCGGCGGCTCGGAGGGCGGCCGAAGGCGCTGCTGTCGCACCGGGGCCGGCCGCTGGTGGAGCACGCGGTGCGGGTGTTGCGGGAGGGCGGTTGCGAGGTGGTGCACGTGGTGCTCGGGGCCGCGGCCGACCGCGTACGGGCGGAGGCGAGGCTGCCGGGGTGCGTCCTGGTCGACAACCCGGAGTGGGCCGAGGGCATGGGCTCTTCGCTGCGGGCGGGGCTCGCGTCGCTGGAGGCGGAGGCGCTGCCGGTGGAGGCGGCCCTGGTGTCGCTGGTGGACCAGCCGGGGATCGGGGCGGCGGCGGTGGCGCGGGTCCGGGAGGCATACCGCGGTCCCGGGAGCCTGGCGGCGGCCTCGTACGAGGGTCGGCGCGGCCATCCGGTGCTGTTCGGCGCGGACCGCTGGGCGGGGATCGCGGCGGGCGCGGTCGGGGACCAGGGGGCGCGGGACTATCTGAAGGAGCACGGGGATGCGATCACGCTCGTGGACTGTTCGGATGTGGCCGAGCCCTATGACATCGACACGGAGGCGGACCTGGTGCACCTGGAGTGAGTGGCGTGGCACTGAGCGCCACGTTGTGTCGAGCCAAAGAATCTCGACATCAACAAACCATTGAACTTCCACCATGAGGAAACTAGTATCCACTGTTCAGAAGCGCCTGATCCTCCGTGACGGCGCTCCCGGCCGTATCCCGGCGCCTGTGGCACTGCGTGCCGCACGACGACGCCCGGCGGCCGGATGGCACCGCCCGTGAAGTCCGCTGAAGGAAGTGACAGTTCATGTCCGCACCAGCGCCGTCCTCCCTGGTCGTCGTCGAAGCCGAGCCCCTGCCGCGCCAGGAGGAGGTGCTCACCGACGCGGCCCTCGCCTTCGTGGCCGAGCTGCACCGGCGGTTCACCCCGCGCCGCGACGAGCTGCTCGCCCGCCGGGCCGAGCGCCGCGCCGAGATCGCCCGCACGTCCACGCTGGACTTCCTGCCGGAGACCGCGGCGATCCGCGCCGACGACTCCTGGAAGGTCGCTCCCGCCCCGGCGGCCCTGAACGACCGGCGCGTGGAGATCACCGGCCCGACCGACCGCAAGATGACGATCAACGCGCTGAACTCCGGCGCCCGCGTCTGGCTCGCGGACTTCGAGGACGCCTCCGCGCCCACCTGGGAGAACGTGGTCCTGGGCCAGGTCAACCTGATCGACGCCTACACCCGGAACATCGACTTCACCGACCCGAAGTCGGGCAAGTCCTACGCGCTGAAGCCGGCCGAGGAGCTCGCCACCGTCGTCATGCGCCCGCGCGGCTGGCACCTGGAGGAGCGTCACCTCACCGTCGACGGCCGCCCGGTGCCCGGCGCGCTGGTCGACTTCGGCCTCTACTTCTTCCACAACGCCCAGCGTCTGATCGACCTCGGCAAGGGCCCGTACTTCTACCTGCCGAAGACCGAGTCGCACCTGGAGGCCCGCCTCTGGAACGACATCTTCGTCTTCGCCCAGGACTACGTCGGCATCCCGCAGGGCACCGTCCGCGCCACGGTCCTCATCGAGACCATCACGGCCGCGTACGAGATGGAGGAGATCCTCTACGAGCTCCGCGACCACGCCGCCGGTCTGAACGCGGGCCGCTGGGACTACCTGTTCTCCATCGTCAAGAACTTCCGTGACGGCGGGCAGAAGTTCGTCCTGCCGGACCGCAACGCGGTCACGATGACGGCCCCGTTCATGCGCGCGTACACCGAACTCCTCGTCCGCACCTGCCACAAGCGCGGCGCCCACGCGATCGGCGGCATGGCGGCCTTCATCCCGTCCCGCAAGGACCCCGAGGTCAACAAGGTCGCCTTCGAGAAGGTCAAGGCCGACAAGGACCGCGAGGCCGGCGACGGTTTCGACGGCTCCTGGGTCGCCCACCCCGACCTGGTCCCGATCGCCATGGCCTCCTTCGACGCGGTCCTCGGCGACAAGCCGAACCAGAAGGACCGGCTGCGCGAGGACGTGTCGGTGGCCCCCGGCGACCTCATCGCCATCGACTCGCTGGACGCGAAGCCGACGTACGAGGGGCTGCGCAACGCGGTCCAGGTCGGCATCCGCTACATCGAGGCCTGGCTGCGCGGCCTGGGCGCCGTCGCCATCTTCAACCTGATGGAGGACGCGGCCACCGCCGAGATCTCGCGCTCGCAGATCTGGCAGTGGATCAACGCCGAGGTCGTGTTCGAGAACGGCCGGAAGGCCACCCCCGAACTCGCCCGCGAGGTCGCCGCCGAGGAGCTGGCCGCGATCCGCGCGGAGATCGGCGAGGAGGCCTTCGCGGCCGGAAAGTGGCAGCAGGCGCACGACCTGCTGCTGCACGTCTCCCTCGACGCCGACTACGCGGACTTCCTGACCCTCCCCGCGTACGACCAGCTGGTCGGCTGACCGCACAGCAGCCGCCCGGCCCCGTCCACGGCCTCGAGAAGGCCCCGCCCCCGGTGTTCGCACAGCACCGGGGGCGGGGCCTTTCGCCGTTTGCACACGTTCGATCCCCGTTTCGATCCATGGTGTTTCACAAGTCACGTGACGCAACCGAGACGCGCAGCTACCTAGCGGTAACAAGCCACGGCATGCGAAATTCCGCCATGCCACCGGCCGGCGGCTGTCCCCCACCGCTCCGCGTACGACGCCGTACGCACACCGCAGGAGTACAGCCATGCCCTCGTCCCCTCACCGTGCGCTGCGCGGGTCGCTCGTGCTGTGCCTCGCCGCCGCGCTCTCCGCGCTGGTCCCCTCCCCCGCCGTCGCCTCGCCCGGCTCCGGCCCCACCGCCGTCGTCGCCATGGGCGACAGCTACATCTCCGGCGAGGCCGGCCGCTGGCAGGGCAACAGCCTGACCACCAGCGGCAGCCGCAACGGCACCGACCGCGCCTGGACGGGCAGCGGCTACGACCCCTCGCGGGTCTACGGCACCACGGCGGCCAACGGCTGTCACCGCTCGGACACCGCCGAGGTGAAGAGCGCCGGGCCGATCGCCTCCGCGCTCGTCAACCTGGCCTGCTCGGGCGCGACCACCGACAACGTCTTCCGGGCCGCGCAGGGCGGAGTCGCGTACAAGGGCGAGGCCCCGCAGGCCGACCAGCTCGCCACCGTCGCCCGTACGCACGACGTGAAGCTGATCGCGCTGTCGATCGGCGGCAACGACCTCGGCTTCGCCGACATCATCACCACCTGCGCGACCGACTACATCGTCTGGTACTCCTACTGCCACGACGACCAGCAGGCCGAGGTGGACGCGAAGATCGACGGGGTGATGGCGGACGTCGGCAAGGCGATAGACGAGATCCGGACCGTGATGACCGGTGCCGGCTACGCCTTCGGCGACTACCGGATCGTGCTCCAGTCGTACCCCTCCCCCATCCCCCGGGCCGCCGAGAACCGCTACTCCGAGAGCGGCTGGAGCCGGACGAACACCGGCGGCTGTCCCTTCTGGGACAAAGACTCCGACTGGGCGCGCGACTCGCTCGTGCCGCAGATCGCGAACCGCCTCAAGGGCGTGGCGGCGGCCAAGGGGGCGCAGTTCATGGATCTGCGCGACATGCTCCAGGGGCGCGAGGTGTGCGCGAAGGCCAGCAAGCAGGTGAGCGCGACCGTGCCCGCCTCGGCGGCGACCAGCGAGTGGGCCCGCTGGATCGACCAGAACCAGACGCAGGGACCGCTCCAGGAGAACATGCACCCCAACGCCTACGGGCAGGCGGCGCTCGGCCGCTGCCTGGCGCTGGTCAACGAGCGCACCAGCGGCAACCACAGCTGCCGCAACACGGCGGGGACGGGCGCGTCGGGGATGTACCTCACGGCAGGCTGATGCCGAGGGGGCCGAGGACCCGGGCCGTCTCGTCCCGGTCGGCCTCCGCCATCGCGCGGACCAGGGCCGCCGAGCCGCCGGGCCAGTCCGCAGCGGCCGCGTCGAAGGCGGCGCGCCGGGACTCCAGGGGGCCCCGCTTGCCGGGCAGGCGGTCGAGGACGTGCAGGGCCAGGGCGGCCCGGGGCACCGCGTCCGGGTCGACCGTCTCCCCGCGGGCCCGCAGCTCCTCGGCCGCCCGGGCGCCGGCCACGGGGTCGCCGACGGCCCGGCGCAGCGCCGCGGTCGGGGCGGCGGACCAGTCGAGGAGGCCGAGCAGCGCGCGGGTGGCGGCGGCGTCGGACGTACCGGCATGGACGCTGCCCACGGCGCCGAGCAGCTCGCTCCAGGCGGCTTCGGCACGGTCGCCGTTTCCGTCTCCGGCGCCGTGTCCGGGGGTGCCGCCGGGAGCCACGACGGTGCTGTCCCGGAGGGTACCGCCCGGGGTGTCGCCGTGTGCGCGCAGCCACTCGGCGAGGACCCGGGCCGCGACGGCCGGGGGCCAGCCCTGGGCGGCGGCCACGAGCGTGGGCGCGTCCCAGGCGGCCGTCTCGGTGGCGTCGGGCACGGCGACCCCGCGCACCGCGAGGAGGTAGCGGACGACGGCTGCGCCGTGCGGGGTGAGGCCGAAGGCGTCGCCGCTGCGGAAGACGAGCCCGGTCGCCGCGAGCCGGTCGACGACCGCGGCCAGCTGGTGCGCGGGCCGGTCGAGGCGGGCCCGGTCGGTGTCGTTGGTGCCGGGCGCGCCGAGCAGCCGGGCGAGTTCGCCGGCGGTCGGGGTGGTGTATCCCGGGGAGGCGGGCGGCGGTACGCGGACGGGCGCGTCCTCCAGGGCCGGGTCCACCGTCCAGTCCTCGAACTCGGCGGCCCGGCGGGCGACGGACTCGGCGGAGCAGCCGCGCTGGTAGAGGGTGTAGAGGAGGTGCGCGGCCTCGCTGCCGTACGTTCCGGTGCCGGGGGCCGCCGCCGAAGGGGCCGCCCCGGCTCCGGCCTCGGGCCCCGCCTCCGGTCCGGTCTCGGAGCCCGTCCCGGGTCCGGCCTGGGGCCCCGCCTGCGCGAGGGCGTCGACGGCGGCGGCGAGCAGATCGGCGTCGCGTTCGAGGTCTTCTTCGAGGGCTCCCCGGACGGCCTCCGCGGCCTCGGGCACCGGTGGCGGCAGGGGTACGGACGGGTCCCCGTAGTAGTCGAGGTGCTCGTCGAGCAGGGCGTCGGCGAGGGCCAGGTGGGGGAAGTCGTCCGGTCCGGGCGCGAGGTGCGCGTAGTCGCCGGCGAGGCCCTCGGCGAGCCCCGCCGCGGTCCAGCGGTCGAGCAGCGCGGCGGCGACGGCGCCGATGCCCCGGGCCACGTCGTGGTCGCTCAGGACCGGCCCGGCGGCCGGCGGCCGCTCGGCGTCGCGGACGTACGCCCGGGTCAGGGCCTCGGCGAGCAGCACGTCGGCGAGGGCGGTGCGCCCCATCAGGTCCGCCCGCCGCACACCGTCGGGCAGCGGCGGCGCCTCCAGCCTGCCCAGCCACGCCCGGACGGCCTCGGGGTCGTCGGGATCGGTGCCGTCGGCGCGCAGGAGCTGGGCGTACCAGCGGGGCCAGGTGAGGTTGCCGGGGTCGCGCATGGCCCGTTCGAAGTCGCCCGCGGCCTCGCCGATCACGCTGTCGACCCGCGCCCGCCGCTCCCCGTCGAACCGCGCGGCGAGCGCCCTGAGCACCGCCGGGTACAGGTCGAGCTCCTCGGGTGCCGCGCACACGAAGGCGGGCAGGTCCTCCAGGAGCAGCCGCTCGGCCAGCTCGGGCGTCGGCTCGGGCACCCCGGCCGCCCGGTCCGCCCCGCGCAGCGCGAGCAGCCCGAGCACGGCCTCCACGGCCCGGACGGCTGCCGGGCCCCGGAACTCGGGGCTCGCCTCCAGGAAGGTGTCGAGCCCGGTGTTGGTGAGGACGATCTCGGCCACGCTTCCCAGCGTAGTTCCGGGCGGGTCGGGACGCTCAGACCGTGACGGCGGTGCGCGGGGCGGAGAAGTCGCCCCAGGTGCCGTCGGGGAGCTTCGCGCGGAGGGTGAGGGTGTGGCGGACGCCGGGGGTGGCGGGGACGGTGAGGGTGTAGCTCACGGGGCCGGGCGGCGGCTGGGCGCCCCAGACGATGGTGGTGGCGAAGCGGCCGTTCAGGTGGAGTTCGTACTCCTTGACGGGGGCTCCGGTGCGGGGCGGGGTCCAGGTGAGGGTGATCGCGCCCTTGGCGGCGCGGGCGGTGAGGTGGGTGGGGGCGGTGCTCGGCCGGGCGCCGGGGGCCGGGGCGGTGGTGAGGTCGGCGGGATCGCTGTCCGGGGAGGAGTTCTCGGCGGCGTCGCGGGCGCGGACGGTGAAGGAGTAGGCGGTGCCGGGGCGCAGCCCGGTCAGGCGGGCGGTGGTGGCGGTGCCGGGGACGGTGTGGACGCGGGAGTCCGCCTGGTAGACGTCGTAGGCGGTCACCCGGGTGTCGTCGCGGGCGGGGCGCCAGCTGAGGGTGGCTCCGTCGCGGCCGGCCGGGGCGACGCCCAGGGCGGTGGGGCGGGTGGGCGGCGTGCGGTCCTCGACGGTGGCGGCGAGGGTGGTGGCGGTGACGGCCGCGCTGTCCGGGGAGACGTTGCCGGCGGCGTCGCGGGCGCGGACCGTGAAGGTGTGCGGGGTGGCGGGGGCGAGGCCCGTGACGTCGGTCATCAGGGTGCCGGCCGGGAGGTCGCGCACCTTGCGGCCCTGGCGGTAGACGGCGTAGCCGGTGACGGCCCGGTCGTCGGTCGCGGCGGCCCACATGACGTGGACGGTGGTGGAACTGCCGGCGGTGGCGGTGACGGCGGTGGGCACGGAGGGGGCGCGGGTGTCCTTGGCGGCTTCGGCGGCGCCGGAGCAGGCGGTGAGGGCGGGGGCGGCGAGGGCGAGTGCGGTGAGCGTCAGCAGGCGTGCGGCAAGGGGGCGTTGCACGGGGTGCCTCCGTCCGGCCGGGCGGTCCGTGAAAGGTCTGGACCTGTATGACACAGGGGTCGGGGGCGCGACAAGGGGGCGGCGGGCGGGGCTGAGGAGAGGGCGTTGTCAGTGGGGTGCGCTTCACTGGGTTCATCACTCTCCGTAGTCGAATCTGGGGGAATCGTGACGGACCGTACGACATATGTGTCCCTGGCCGGGCTGCGCGGGCGCGGCTGGAGCGACGCCATGGTCAACGAGCTGCTCGGCCAGGCCGACGTGCAGGGCCGCGACCCGCGGCGCTGGTCGCCCGCCCCGGTGCGGCTCTATCTCCTCGCGCGCGTCGAGGCGGTGGAGCGCACCCCTGAGTTCACGTCCGGGCGGTCCTCCGCGGCGACGGGCGTGGCCGCCGAGCGGCGGCGCCGCGCCGTGCTGGCCGCGATCCGGGCGGAACCGATCGAGGTCCCCCGCATCCCCACCCCCGAGCTGGAGCGCCGTGCGGTCCGCCACCGCCACCTGCTCGGCGCGCGCGGCCCCGGCGGCGTCACGGCGGGCGCGATGGTCCGCTGGCAGGTGGGCTACCTCCGCCACGCCCTCTCGCGCTACGAGTCCCTCCTCGACGACCTCTACGGCGACACCGGCCGCGCCGAGGCCGAACGCCTCCTGCGCCGCCGCCTGTACGAGGCCATCGCGGCGGCCTATCCGGCGCTGGCCCCGGAGTGCCGGCGGCGGATGGCGGTGGAACGGTGAGCGCGGTCGGAGGGTGCGGGGTGCGGGGCGCCCGGCGGGGCCGGACCGGGGCCGGTGCCCGGATCGGGTGCCGCGCTGGGGCGGTGGCGTGCCGGGGCGGTGCCGTGCCGGGGCGGTGCCGTGCCGGGGCGGGGCGCCGTTCGGCATCAAGCGGTCGGGGGGCGCCCGGCGGGGCCGGGCCGGGGCCGGTGGGGCAATCGGTGCGCGCCAGCCCGACGCGTGGTCCGACGGGGGCGCCGCTCGGCACCCCGCGCTCGGGGCGGGGCGCGCGATGGGCCCGGTGGTCCGGGGACGTCAGTCCTCAGGTGCGGCCCCAGCCAGCAGCAGCGCGGCCACCCGGCGGCACGCTGCCGGGACGGGTGCGATGACCGGCACGGCGAGGCGAGTCTGGAGGGCGGTGGCGGCGTCGCCGAGCGGGCCACCGCCGATGACGACGGCCTCGGCCCCGTCCCGTACGACACAGGCGCGAACGGCCGCTTCCAGGGCGGTGAGGAGCGCGTCGGGGTGGGCGGCCAGGCGGTCGGGAGCACCTGCGGTGAAGCGTGCGCCCGTGTACGAGGCGGCGAGGCCGAGGCGCTCGACCTGGGCGGCGAGGGAGCCTTCCAGGCGCGGGGTGGTGGTGGCGATCCCGAAGCGCCTGCCGCCGACGGCGGCCTCGGCGAGGGCCGCCTCGCCGATGCCGACCACGGGCACGGCGATCACGGGCACGGCGACCGGAGGGACGGCGACCGGACCGCTCGCCGGGCCGAAGGAGGGACCGCTCGCCGGGGTGTCCACCGGCCCCGGCACCGCCAGGCCGTACACCGACCGGGCGCCGTCAGATCGGCCCATCCGCTCCGGCACCGCCGGCCCGTACGACGACCGCGCGCCGTCAGGCCGGTCCACCGGCCCCGGCACCGCCAGGCCCGACACCGACCGGGCGCCCTCAAGCCGGTCCGTCCGCCCCGGCGCCGCCGGGCCGTACGGCGGTGGTACGGGGCCGTCCGGTCCCGCCGGCGGGGCGAGGGCCGCGCCCCCGGCCGGCGGGGCCGCGAGCCGGACGGGCGGCCACGCGCCCCTCAGCTCCGACACGCCCGGGTCGCCGAACGCCGCCACGATCAGGGCCGCGCAGTCGCCCGAGGCCAGGGCCTGGTGGGCGGCGGTCAGGACGTGGGGGACGGCGGCCCGGAGGGCGGTCGGGGTGGTCAGCACGGCCGGGCCGTGGGCGGCCGTGACGCCGCGGACGCGCAGGCCCGTGCCGGCCAGCGCGCGGCGGGCGATCGCCGTCATCATGCGGGTCGTGGCCGTGGCGGTGTTGGGGTTGATCAGCACCACGGCCGCGGCCCCGGGCCCCGCGGGGTGCGCGGGGGCCGGGGCGGTGGGGTGCGGACGGTGGCGGCGGTGGCTCAGTGGACGTGCGCCGCCTTCGCCGTACGGGTCTCCGAGATCTCCTCGCCCGGCTCCATCGGAGCGGTCACCTCGTCGTCGTCCCGGCGTCGGCCGAGGTGGTTGAAGACCACGTTGAGCAGGACGGCGGCGACACAGCCGGTGGAGATGCCCGAGTCCAGGATGATCTTCGCCGTCTCCGGGAAGGCGTGGTAGAACTCCGGCTTGGTGATCGGGATGATGCCGACCGCGAGCGAGACGGCCACGATCAGGACGTTGTTGTCCTTCTCCAGACCGGCCTTCACCAGGGTCTGGATGCCGCTGGCGGCGACCGAGCCGAAGAGGACGACGCCCGCGCCGCCGAGCACCGGCCGCGGCACGACCGAGATCAGCGAGGCGGCGACCGGCGACAGGCCCATGAGGACCAGGAAGCCGCCGCCGGCCGCGACCACGAAGCGGCTGCGGATGCGGGTCATGGCGACCAGGCCGATGTTCTGCGCGAAGGCGCTGCACATGAAGCCGTTGAAGAGCGGGCTGATGGCGGAGCCGAGGGTGTCGGCGCGCAGGCCGGCCGCGATGGTCTTCTCGTCGGCGGGCCGGTCGACGATCTCGCCGAGGGCCAGCATGTCGGCGGTCGACTCGGTCATGGAGACCAGCATGACCACGCACATGGAGATGATCGCGGCGAGGGCGAACTGCGGGGCGCCGAAGTGGAAGGGGGTCGGGAAGCCGACGATGTCGGCCTCCGTCACCGGGCTGAAGTCGGTGACGCCGAACGGGATGGCGATGAGGGTGCCGATGACGAGGCCGACCAGGACGGCGACCTGCTTGAGGAAGCCGCGGGTGAAGCGGCGCAGCAGCAGGACCACCACGAGGGTGATGCCGGCGAGCGACAGATAGGTGGTCGACCCGTAGTCCTTCGCCGCGGGGTTGGGCCCTTGTGCCCAGCCGAAGGCGACCGGCAGCAGGGAGACGCCGATGAGCGTGATCACGGAGCCGGTGACCACCGGCGGGAAGAACCGCACGAGGCGGGAGAACCAGGGGGCGGCTATGAAGCCGAGGAGTCCGGCGACGATGATCGCGCCGAAGATGACGGGGAGGGCGTCGGCCTTGTCCTTCGTCGTGTCGATGATCGCGAGCATCGGGGCGACGCCGGCGAAGGTGACGCCGTTGACGAAGGGCAGCCGGGCGCCGATCTTCCAGACGCCGAGGGTCTGGAGGAAGGTGGCGAGGCCCGCGGTGAAGAGGCTCGCGCCGGTGAGGAAGGTCAGTTCGGTGCCGGAGAGGCCGACGGCCGCTCCGACGATCAGGGGCGGGGCGACGACTCCCGCGTACATCGCGGCCACGTGCTGCAGGCCGCTGGTGAGCATCTTGATGGGTGGCAGCGTCTCGTCGACCGGATGCTTCTCGCGGTCTTCGGGGGCGGAGCCTTCGTCTGGTGCATTGCGAACCTGGGGCTTGGCGGCCACGGCGGTTCCTCCGGTCGGTTACACGTCGGCGGCGACGAGGATGTCAGGGAGGTGGTGCGATGCGGTGCGGGTGCAAGGGTGCGGCTCGTTGCTCGGGGGGTGGTGCGGTGCGCCTGGCGGAGGGGTGCGGCGCGGTGACGGTGCGACCGGTGGGGGCGGCGGTCGCTGTTCACCGTCCCGGAGGGTGCCGTACGACATGGTGTGTACGGCACCCCCCGGACCGGCTGCCGTGTACCCCGCTCGGGTCCACGGCGACCGACCGAGGGCCGTCCCCCTCGGTCGGACTCCTTGGGGAGGATCAGGCCTGGGCCGCGATGCGGGCCAGGCGCTGGGCCTCCGTGCGCGCGTCGCGCGCGATCTGGTCCTCGTCGGCGGTCAGCAGTCGGTTGTTCTCGACGATCTGCTTGCCGTTGACGAAGGACGCGGTGACCGGGGCCGCCGCGCCGAAGACGATGGCGGTGACCGGGTCGGCGATCGACGAGTGGCCGATGCCGTCGATCTTCCAGAGCACGAAGTCGGCGAGCTTGCCCGGCTCCAGGGAGCCGATGCTGTCGGCGCGGCCGAGGACCTGCGCACCGCCGTAGGTGCCGAGGCGCAGGGCCTGGCGGGCGTTGAGCGCGGCCTCGCGGTGGGCGCCGAGGCGGTTGATCAGCAGCGCGTTGCGCAGCTCGGTGTGCAGTTCGCCCGACTCGTTGGAGGCGGTGCCGTCGACGCCGAGGCCGACCGGCACGCCCGCCTTGAGCATGTCGGGTACGCGGGCGATGCCGGCGGCCAGACGCGCGTTGGAGGACGGGCAGTGGGCCACGCCGGTCTTCGTGCGGGCGAAGGCCGCGATGTCGGAGTCGTTCATGTGGACGCAGTGCGCCATCCACACGTCCTCGCCGAGGAAGCCGGTGGACTCGAAGTAGTCCGTCGGGCCCATGCCGAACAGCTCGTGGCAGAACTTCTCCTCCTCCACGGTCTCCGAGCCGTGGGTGTGCATCCGCACGCCGAGCCGGCGGCCGAGGGCGGCGCCCTCGCGCAGCAGCTCGGTGGAGATGGAGAAGGGCGAGCAGGGGGCGACGGCGACCTGGGTCATCGCGTCGAAGGAGGCGTCGTGGAACTTCTTCACCGTCTCCTCGGTCGCGGCGAGCGCGCCCTCGGTGGTCTCGACGGCGAAGTCCGGCGGCAGGCCGCCGTCCTTCTCGCTGCGGTCCATGGAGCCGCGGGCGAGGGTGAAGCGGACGCCCATGTCGCCGGCGGCGCCGATGATGGCGCCGGACAGGTCGCCCGAGCCCTTCGGGAAGACGTAGTGGTGGTCCATCGCGGTGGTCACACCACCGCGGGCCATCATGGCGAGGGAGCCCTGCGCGGCGACGCGCACCATCTGCTCGTCGATCCGCGCCCACGTCGGGTAGAGCGCGACCAGCCAGTTGAACAGGTTGTGGTCGGTCGCGAGACCCCGGGTGATCCACTGGTAGAAGTGGTGGTGGGTGTTGATCAGACCCGGCGTGACGAGGTGGCCGGTGGCGTCGATCCGCCGGACCACGTTCTCGAGGCCCTCGGGCGCCTTGCCGGCGCCGACGGACTCGATCCGGTTGTCGGCGACGACCAGGTGGCCGGTGGCGTACTCGGTGTCGTTCGCGTCGACGGTCGCGATCGCCGCGTTCTCGATGACGATGCGCTGGGGGGCTGCCGAAGGTGCTGCCATGGCGGTGCTTCCTTCATTCCAGGGGAGATGGTCGGGCACGGCAGGACCCTAGGAGGATTTGAGTGCCGGGGCCGTGTGACGGCTCCGGGTGCCGAGATGATGGAAGAACAGGTTCAGCAGGACGGCGACGAGCGCGCCCGCGCTGATGCCGGAGCCGAGCACGGTCTGCGCCCAGGCGGGGAATCCGGCGTAGAAGGTGGGAGCGGCGAGCGGGATGATGCCCGCTCCGAGGGCGACGGCCACCAGGATGATGTTGGAGCTGTCGTCGAGGCCCGCTTCCGAGAGGGTGCGGATGCCGCTGACGGCGATGGAGCCGAAGAGGACGATGCCCGCTCCGCCGAGGACCGGCATCGGGACGAGGGAGACGACCGCGCCGAGGACGGGGAAGGCGCCGAGGACCAGGAGGGCGCCGCCGGCGACGGCGACCACGTAGCGGCTGCGGACCCGGGTCAGCGAGACGACGCCGACGTTCTGGGCGAAGGCCGAGGTGGGGAAGCCGCCGAAGACGGGGCCGAGGAGGGTGGCGATGCCGTCGGTGCGCAGGCCGCGGGTGATGGTCCGGCCGTCGCTGCGCCGCTCGCAGATCTCGCCGAGGGCGAGCATGCCGGCGCTGGACTCGGTCATCAGGACCAGCATCACGATGCACAGGGAGAGGATCGCGGCGGGCTGGAACTCGGGGGTGCCGAAGGCGAAGGGGGCGGGCAGGGCCGCGACCGGCGCCTCGCGGAGGGCGGTGAAGTCCGCCATGCCGAAGGGGATCGCGGCGAGCGTGCCGATGAACAGGCCGAGCAGCAGGGCGATCTGCTTGACGAAGCCCTTGCCGAAGCGCTGGAAGAGCAGGATGACGACGAGGGTGAAGGCGGCGAGCGCCAGGTACTTCATGGCGCCGAAGTCGGCGGCCGTCTTGTCGCCGCCCTGGGCCCAGCCGACGGGGACGGGCATCAGGGTGACCCCGATGAGGGTGATGACGACGCCGGTGACGAGCGGCGGGAAGAAGCGCAGGAGCCGGCCGAAGAAGGGGCCGACGGCGAGGCAGAAGACGCCGGCGACCATGACCGCGCCGTAGATGGCGGGCAGCTGGTGGCCGGGGGCGCTGGTCTCGGCGATGGCGAGCATGGGCGCGATGCCCGCGGAGGAGGCCGCGTTGACGAACGGCAGCCGGTTTCCGGCGAAGCGTCCGAGGCCGAGGGTCTGCAGGATGGTGGCGCAGCCGGCGATGAGCAGGCTGGCGGCGATGAGCCGGGTCATCCCGGCCGCGTCGAGGCCGACGGCCTGGCCGATGATGAGCGGAGGGGTGACGACGCCCGCGTACATGGCGGCGATGTGCTGGAGTGCCGCCGGGACGAGCCGAGAGGCGGGGAGTTTCTCGTCCACGGGGTGGCAGTCGGCCGAGGTGGACGGCGGGGTGGAACACGGGCCTTCGGCGGTTGCCGGCCCCTTTGCAGGCTGAGCCATGGGAGGTTCCCTCCGGTCTGGTGCACCGGCCCCGCCCGACTGCGGGCGGACGGGGCCGGTGACTCAGTGCCGCTTAGAGGTTGGTCATGTCGACCGGGATCTGCGCCGTGGCGCCGTCCCGGAGGACGGTGGCCTCGATGAGGCCGTACATGCGGTCGGCGGCGTAGTAGACCTCGTTGTCGTTCTTCAGACCGAAGGGCTCGAGGTCGACCAGGAAGTGGTGCTTGTTCGGCAGCGAGAAGCGGACCTCGTCGATCTCCGCGCGGTGGTTGATGATCCGCGTGGCCATCTGGTAGAGCGTCTGCTGCAGCGAGTACGAGTACGTCTCCGCGAAGGCCTCGAGCATGTGCTTGCGGGTCTGCTCGTAGGACCGCTCCCAGTTGGGCATGCGCTGGTCGTCGTCGGTCCAGTTGAACCGCCAGCGGCCCGACACCTGGGTGGCCAGGATGCGGTCGTACGCCTCCTGGAGGGTGGTGTACTTGTCCTTGATGTAGCCCCAGAACTCCGAGTTGGTGGAGTTCATGACGACCAGGTCCTTGAGGCCGGAGATGACCTCCCACTTCTGGCCGTCGTAGGTGATCTGGGTGACGCGGGTCTCCTGGCCCTTGCGGACGAAGGAGTGGTTGACCTCGTCCGAGCCGATGAACTTGGAGTTGGCGTCGGAGCTGGCGATGCGCTCCCAGGCGTACTCCTCGATCCGGATCCGGGCGCGCTTGATCGGCTCCTGGCTCGTCACGAAGTGGCGGGCGAGGTGGATGCCGAACTGCTCGGCGGACTCGATGCCGTACTCCTTGGCGAACGCGAAGACGGTGTTCTTCGTCGTGTCGGTGGGGAGGCAGTTGGCGTTGGAGCCGGTGAGGTGGACGTCGTCGAGGTCACCGGAGAGGGCGACGGAGACGTTCAGGTCCTTGATGTGGTGGGTGGCGCCGTCGCGGGTGATCTTGACGACGCGGTTCTCTGCTTTGCCGTACTGGTTCTGGCCGAGAATCGTGGGCATGTCTGCTAGCTCCCTCGGTAAACGGAGTAGCCGAACGGGTTGAGCAGCAGCGGTACGTGGTAGTGCTCACCCGGCACGACGGCGAACGTGATCGCCACCTCCGGGAAGAACGCGACCGGAGCACCACTGTCCCGATTCGCGGGGGCGTCCTGCTGCGCCTCGGCTTGCTTGTTCTGCTTGCTCAGGAAGTACGCCTCGGTCTGGAAGTCGAGCCGTACGTGGGTCGTGCCCTCCGGCAGTGCCGGGAGGTCCTTGCAGCGCCCGTCCGCGTCGGTGGCGGATCCGCCCAGGGCGACCCACTCGGCGTCGGAGCCGGCGCGGGCCGCGAGCGTGATGGCCACGCCCTCGGCCGGCCGGCCGATGCTGGTGTCCAGGATGTGCGTGGACACCGAGGCGGTCGTGTCGGTGCTCATCAGTTCTCTTCCTCGGTCTCTACGAGACGGGTCAGACGGATGCGGTTGATCTTGCCCAGTTCGGTGCGGACGATCTCCCGCTCCTGCTCGGGCGAGTTCTCGATCCGGATCCGGATCGCGTCGCGCATCTGCTCGCCGGTCCTGCCGGTGGCGCAGATGAGGAAGACATGGCCGAACTTCTCCTGGTAGGCCAGGTTGAGTTCGAGCATCTCGGCCTTGAGCTCCGCGGAGGCGCCGGCCATCCCGCTCTGCTCGCGGGAGGAGGTCGGGTCCCCGGCCTTCGGACGACCGATCGGCGGGTGGCCCGCCATCGCCTCGGCCAGGTCCTCGGCCGTCAGCTCGGCCATGGCGGCGTCGCTGGCGAGGAAGAGGGCTTCGGCGGTGGCATACGGGCGCTGGGCGAGGATCTTGCTCCCCCACGCCGAGCTGGAGCACACCTCGTGGAGCGTGGCGAGGGCGTCGCCCTCCGCCGAGGTGTTGAACCGGGTGAGGCCCGGTGTCGTACCTGAAGTCACGGGAAGCCTCCGTGGCTGTTTTTCGCTGTGCGTCGGACGGGCTGCGGATAGCTAACGCCCTCCGCAACACCACGTCAACACTTTGTTGAAAACTCGGTGACACAAAAGCCGTCGTCCCGACATCTGGACGACGGCTTCCGGTACGGATTGATCAACTAGCTGTCCTTCGGGGCTTTTTCCCTGTTCAGGGCGGTCTCCCGGTTCAGGTAGTTGTACACGGTGAAGCGGCTGACGCCGAGCGCGCCGGCCACCGTCTCGACCCCGTGGCGGACCGAGAAGGCACCGCGTGCCTCCAGGAGCCGGACCACTTCCTGCTTGCTCTTGCGGTCGAGCTCGGCCAGCGGCATCCCGTGCCGCCGCTCCATGGCGGCCAGAATGTGGTCCAGGGATTCGGACAGCTGCGGCAGCCGCACCGCGAGCACGTCCTCGCCCTCCCAGGCGAGGACGACGTCGTCCGCCTCGGCCTGCTCGGGGCCGAGCAGCTCGGCGCCCATCGCGTCGACCAGCGGCTTCACCGCGGTGACCAGGGGATGCTCGGTCACTTCGCCACCTCGTCGATCGCGTCGCCGCCGCCGTCACCGATCACGTTGACCTGCAGCGAGACGCGGGTGGCGCCGGCCGCCAGGGACTGCCGCAGCAGCGCGTCCACCGCCGTCAGCACCTCGTCGGCCCGCCCTTCCGCCGTGTTCCCGAAGGGCCCGACGTCGACCGCGTCCAGTTCGGCCGACTGGATGACCTCACGAGCCACGACCGCGTGCGCCGGCGCCTCGTCGAGGTCGAACGGCTCGGTCGTGAACTCCACTCTCAAACGCACCATGCCCCCACGCTACGGGCCCTGCGCCCCCTACGGGAGCCCCGGACCCGACCTACGGGAGCCCCGGACCTGCGGGGACCTCTTGACAAGCCGAGCTCTCTGCTTGCAACATTCCGTCAGACAGAAAGTTACTTCCGCAATACGGAAGGAGCGCCGACCCCTCATGGGATACACGGACCAGCGCTTCGATGTGAACCTGTCGATCCTCTTCACGGAACTCCCGCTCCTGGAGCGCCCCGCGGCCGCCGCCGCGGCGGGCTTCACCGCGGTCGAGCTGTGGTGGCCCTGGATCGACACCGCCACCCCCGACCAGAGCGAGCTCGACGCCCTCAAGAAGGCTCTGGAGGACGCCGGCACCCAGCTGGTGGGCCTGAACTTCTACGCCGGACAGCTCCCCGGCCCGGACCGCGGCGCGGTCTCGGTGCCCGGTGAGGAGTCGGACCGCTTCCGGGCCAACATCGACGTCGCCGCGGACTTCGCCGCCTCGGTGGGCTGCAAGGCGCTCAACGCGCTCTACGGCAACCGCGTCGAGGGCGTGGACCCGGCCGTCCAGGACGAACTGGCCCTGGAGAACCTGGTGCTCGCGGCCCGCGCCGCCGACCGGGTCGGCGCGATCCTGCTGATCGAGACCCTCAACAAGCCGGAGTCGCCGCTCTACCCGCTGGTGAGCGCCCCCTCCGCGATCGAGATCGTCGACAAGGTCAACGCGGCCACCGGCCTCGGCAACGCCAAGTTCCTGCTCGACATCTACCACCTGTCGATGAACGGCGAGAACGTCAGCGAGGTCATCGCGGCGTACGCCGACAAGACCGGCCACGTCCAGATCGCCGACATGCCGGGCCGCGGCGCGCCGGGCACCGGCGAGCTGCCCCTCGAGCAGCTCCTCGACGAGCTGAAGAAGGCCGGCTACGACGGCTGGGTGGGCCTGGAGTACAAGGCCGCCGACGCCGCCGCCTCCTTCGCATGGTTGCCGGAAGAGGCCCGCGCGGCCAAGTAACTCCAGGCGTTCCGCCAGGCGACCCCCGACCTTTTCGTACGAAGCTTCAGAGAAGGACCCTCCCCAATGAGCAACCTCCCCCGTATCGCGTGGATCGGTCTCGGCATCATGGGCTCCCCCATGTCCGAGAACCTGATCAAGGCCGGCTACTCCGTCACCGGTTACACCCTGGAGCAGGACAAGCTGGACCGTCTGGCCGCCGCCGGCGGCACCGCGGCCGGCTCGATCGCCGAGGCCGTCAAGGACGCCGACGTGGTCATCACGATGGTCCCGGCCTCCCCGCAGGTCGAGGCCATCGCCTACGGCCCCGAGGGCATCCTGGAGAACGCCAAGTCGGGCGCCCTGATCATCGACATGTCGTCGATCACCCCGCAGACCTCCGTGGACCTGGCGAAGAACGCCGCCGAGAAGGGCCTGCGCGTCCTGGACGCCCCGGTCTCCGGCGGCGAGGCCGGCGCCATCGAGGCCGTGCTGTCGATCATGGTGGGTGGCGAGAAGGCCGACTTCGACGCGGCCCTGCCGATCCTCGAGGCCCTCGGCAAGACCATCGTCCTGTGCGGCCCGCACGGCTCCGGCCAGACGGTGAAGGCGGCCAACCAGCTCATCGTCGCCGTCAACATCCAGGCGTGCGCCGAGGCCGTGGTCTTCCTGGAGAAGTCCGGCGTGGACCTGAACGCCGCCCTCGACGTCCTCAACGGCGGTCTGGCCGGCTCCACGGTCCTGACCCGCAAGAAGGACAACTTCCTGAACCGGGACTTCAAGCCCGGCTTCCGGATCGACCTGCACCACAAGGACATGGGCATCGTCACCGACGCCGCCCGCAACGTCGGCGCGGCCCTCCCGGTCGGCGCCGTGGTCGCCCAGCTCGTCGCCTCCCTGCGCGCCCAGGGCGACGGCGGCCTGGACCACTCGGCCCTGCTGCGCGCCGTCGAGCGCCTCTCCGGCCAGCAGGTCTGATCCGCCCCCCGTCCTGACGGGGCCCAGATTTCCGGGCGGCGGCGGCGCTGACACCTGTCCTGTCGCGCCCAGGCGCCGCCGCCGTCCGGAACACCAGACTTCATTTTCAACAAACTGTTGACGTCGTTCGAGGGGCGTCCTTACGCTCCAGAGCACTCACCCGCAGTCAGCAGTGCAGCTCCCGTACGGAAGGTCACCATGTCGAAGCGTGTGCTTACGACCGAGTCCGGCGCCCCCGTCGCCGACAACCAGAACTCCGCCACCGCCGGCGTCGGTGGCCCCATCCTGCTCCAGGACCAGCACCTGCTGGAGAAGCTCGCGCGCTTCAACCGCGAGCGCATCCCGGAGCGCGTGGTGCACGCCCGCGGTTCCGGTGCGTACGGCTTCTTCGAGGTGACCGACGACGTCACGGCCTACACCAAGGCCGCCTTCCTCTCCGAGGTCGGCAAGAAGACCGAGCTGTTCCTGCGCTTCTCCACCGTGGCCGACTCGCTCGGCGGCGCGGACGCGGTCCGCGACCCGCGCGGCTTCGCGGTGAAGTTCTACACCGAGGAGGGCAACTACGACCTCGTCGGCAACAACACCCCGGTGTTCTTCATCAAGGACCCGATCAAGTTCCCCGACTTCATCCACTCCCAGAAGCGCGACCCGTTCACGGGCAAGCAGGAGCCGGACAACGTCTGGGACTTCTGGGCGCACGCCCCCGAGGCGACGCACCAGGTGACCTGGCTGATGGGCGACCGCGGCATCCCCGCCTCGTACCGCCACATGAACGGCTACGGCTCGCACACCTACCAGTGGACCAACGAGGCGGGCGAGGCCTTCTTCGTCAAGTACCACTTCAAGACGAACCAGGGCATCCGCTGCCTGTCCGCCGAGCAGGCCGCCGAGCTCGTCGGCAAGGACGCCAACTCGCACCAGACCGACCTGCTGCAGTCCATCGAGCGCGGCGTGAACCCGTCCTGGACGCTCTACGTCCAGATCATGCCGGCCGCCGAGGCCGCGGACTACCGCTTCAACCCCTTCGACCTCACCAAGGTGTGGCCGCACGCGGACTACCCGCTGCAGCGCGTCGGCCGGCTGGTCCTCGACCGCAACCCGGACAACGTCTTCGCCGAGGTCGAGCAGGCCGCCTTCTCCCCGAACAACTTCGTCCCGGGCATCGGCCCCTCGCCGGACAAGATGCTCCAGGGCCGCCTCTTCGCCTACGCGGACGCCCACCGCTACCGCCTCGGCGTCAACCACACCCAGCTGCCGGTCAACGCCCCCAAGGCGACCGTGGCCGACAACTACGGCCGGGACGGCTTCATGGCCATCCGCAACGGCTCGCGCCACGACAAGAACTACGAGCCCAACTCGTACTCCGGTCCGCGCCAGACCGACGTCCCGCTCTCCGCGCCGCTCGCCGTCCACGGCTGGACCGGCACCCACGCGGCCCCGCAGCACACCAAGGACGACGACTTCTTCCAGGCCGGTGAGCTCTACCGCCTGATGTCCGAGGACGAGAAGGCCCGCCTGGTCGCCAACATCGCCGGCGGCCTGTCCCAGGTCTCCCGCGAGGACATCATCGAGAAGAACATCGCCCACTTCGCCGCCGCCGACCCCGAGTACGGCCGGCGCGTCGAGGAGGCCGTCCGCGCCCTGCGCGAGGACTGAGCCTCGACACCCCGACTGCGTACGGCACCTGACGGGAGGTCAGTGCCGTACGCGGTCCGGATCGCCGGCCCGGATGAGGGGTGGTCGGCGAACCGGACAGCGTGAGGACCGCGGTGGCGCCGAGCCAGTGCGGTGGTAAGGGCCCGCGAGCTCCCCTTCTTGACCTGAAGGAAGGGGACGACCGCGGCGCCCGTCGGCGCCACCGCGGTCCCAACGCCCCCCCCTTCTCGCACGGAAGGGGGCACCAACTCCGCCCGGCGGCGCGAACGTCCTGTCGCGCCAGCCTCGCACCGTCGGGCGGGCATCACGAGAGCGCGGAACCAGGTTTACGGTCCCTGGTTCCGCGCTCTTCTGTCGTGTAGGTCTATGGGGGGGCCGCCCGGCTTCGACGAGAACGGCAACGCAGGGAAGGCGGTCAGGCGATGACCCCGGAGGAGCAGGATCTGGTCATGGGCCTGGTGTTCGTGCCAGGTCAAGGCAGGACGCGCACGCTCGACGAGGTGCTCGCCCACTTCGGCGAGTCCGACGGCTCGGCCCTGGCGTTCCGGCTGCTTAGGGACGCCATGGAGCGCCGGGACGCCGACGACGTCGAGATGGCGTTGATCGTCCGGGCCGCCGCAGGCGCCCCGGGCGAGGAGTTCCTGGAGCCGTTGATCGAGCTGTTCCCCGCCGACTGGCACACTCGCCACGAGGACGTCGTGTCCGTGCTGGGCAAGCTCCGCTCGCCCCGGGCGGTGCCGACGCTGGCCCTGGCGACCCGCTGGGTCCCCGAGCACCTGGACTGGGACGAGAACCGGGCGCTCGCGGTGAAGGCGATCTGGGCGCTCGGCGCCGTTCCCGGCCCGGAGGCGCGGAAAGCCCTCGAGGACGTGCGCGACGACGAGAACGAGATCATCCGCGAGAACGCGGTGAAACAGCTCGCACGGCGCGGCGAGCTCTGAGCCGGGGCTCCGACGTGGCGGTCAGGGCGAGGGTCACCGCCAGCGAGCCGGCCGCGAGCAGCGTCATCGCCGTGGGCGGCGAGGTGAGCTGGGCGAGGGCCGCGCTCACCCCTTGGAGGGCGAGCATGCCCGAGGCGTGCAGGCCGAGGGCGTGGCCGCTCAGCTCGTCGGGCACCAGGGCGGTCAGCCGTTCCTGGTGGAGCAGGCTCGCGCTGTAGCCGACGGCGGACACCGCGACCGCGGCCAGCGCGAGCGGAAGCCCGGGGCGCAGCGCGAAGAGGAGGTACGGGGCCGCCAGCAGCGCCTGCAGGGGCATGGCGAGCCGGTCCCGCCACCGGGACGGCACGAACCGTCCGACCAGGGTGTCCCCGGCCAGCATGCCGACGGCGGCGCCCATGAAGAGCAGTCCGGCGCGCTCGGGGTCGTACGGCACGAAGAGCGACTCACAGCCGACGATCAGGCCGTTCGGCACCCACAGCGCGAGGTAGGCGTGCCGGCGCGGCCTGGCCGACCACAGCAGGGCGTTGGTCCGCCAGGTCTCGGCGGCCGAGGCGCGGCCGGTGGCCCGTGGGGCGCGGCGGGAGAGCCCGCAGCGGGCGAGGAGGGCGCCGATCAGGTAGAGCAGGGCGCCCGCGAGCAGGGTGCCGCGCGGCGAGAGCAGCGCGATCAGCACGCCGCCGGTGGCGAAGCCGATGATCTGGCAGACGCCGACGGCCATGTTGAACACGGAGCGGCCGATCAGGAGCCGCTCGCGCGGCAGGATCTCGGTGACGAGCCCGTACCGCACTCCCCCGCCGACGGAGCCGACGAGCCCCTGGATCAGGAGCAGCGCGAAGACGGCGCCGACCGGCAGGCCGGGGACGGCCTGCGCGGCGGTGCCGGCCGCGAAGACGAGGGCGACGGCGGTGAGCGCCGCGCGGGGCGGCAGCCGGTCGGCGGCCGAGAGCAGGGTGGTGGCGCCGACGAGCTGGGCGAGCGCGGGGCCGAACATCGCGAGGGCGGACAGCAGCGGGGAGCCGGTGGACCGGAAGACGTGGGTCGCGAGGCCGAGGGGGTGTCTTGTCGATCAGGCCGGATCAGGGAGCGGCGTCTGGTGCGTGCGATCGCAAGGCGGAGGAGGGAGTCCATGCGGAGCATCGGCGACCGACGACAACGCAGCGAGCGTGCGTGCCAGACGTCGCGAGCCCGGCAAGATCGGCAAGACACCCCCTGAGCCTGCGAGGGTCTGGGCGGCCGCGGTCGCGGTGCCGCTGAGGAAGAGCGGGGTGAACTCGGGCGTGCGGAAGAGATCGCGGTAACGGGGCATGCGGCGGAGTCTCGGGCACGGCCGTGCGGCGCCGATATCGTTTCGCACGGAGGCGAAAGAAAGACGGGTCCGGGGACCGAGGGGGCGGGGCATGGGCTGGTGGCACATCGGTACGGACGCGCTGGCGCGCAGCCGGTTCGTGGTGTCGCCGCTGGCGTAGACCGTCGCGGCGCTCAAGACCCTGCACGCGGGCGTGGGCGTCGGGGGCCGGCTGCTGTTCGTCCCGGTGACCCCGGGCACGGGCTGGTCGTCGTGGGAGGGGACGGAGCGGTCCGCGATCGTCTACCCCTGCGCGGGCGTTCTGGCGGACGCCACGGGCCCGGTGGTGCCGGAGGCGCTCGGCGCGCTCCTGGGGCGCGGCCGGGCCGGGGTCCCCGTGCGGCTCGGATCGCCCAAGTCGACCAGTCAGCTGGTGGCGCTGACCGGGCAGGGCCTCGGTTCGGTGGGGCGGCACCTGAAGGTGCTCCTCGACGCCGGCCTCGTCCGGCGCAGGCGGGCCGGGCGGTCGGTGCTGTACGACTGGACGGAGGCGGGCGCCGTGCTCGTACGGGCGCGGGAACGGTGAGGCCCCCGTCCTCCCGGTGCTCGGCGGGAGGACGGGGGCCTTCGCGTACGGGGTCCTGATCAGACCTTCAGGGCCTTGATCGCAGTGGGCGCGTGGCCGGGCTCCGTCGCGAGCTCCTCGAACTCGGTGACGTCGCTCATGTCGACCGTCTTGCTCATCGCGATGTTGGTGATGCGCTCCAGGATCGCCTCGACGACGACCGGCACCTGGAACTCGACGGCCATCTTCTTGGCCTGCTCCAGCGCCTCGCCGAGCTTGTTCGGGTCCTCGACGCGGATCGCCTTGACGCCGAGGCCCTCGGCGACCTTGACGTGGTCGACGCCGTAGACGCCGATCTCCGGGGTGTTGATGTTCTCGAACTCGAGGTTGACCTCGAAGTTGATGCCGAGGCCGCCCTGCGCCTGACGGATCAGACCGAGGTAGGCGTTGTTCACGAGGACGTGGACGTAGGGGACCTTGTGCTGGGCGGCGACCGCCAGCTCCTCGATCATGAACTGGAAGTCGTAGTCGCCGGAGAGGGCGACGACCGGGGTCTCCGGGTCGGCGGTGGCGGCGCCGATCGCGGCCGGGATGGTCCAGCCGAGCGGGCCGGCCTGGCCGCAGTTGATCCAGTGGCGCGGCTTGTAGACGTGCAGGAACTGCGCGGCCGCGATCTGGGAGAGGCCGATGGTGGTGACGTACCGGGTCTCCGGGCCGAAGGCCTTGTTCATCTCCTCGTAGACGCGCTGCGGCTTCATGGGGATGTCGTCGAAGTGCGTACGGCGCTGCAGGGTGGCCTTGCGCTCCTGCGCGGAGGCGGCCCAGGCGGAGAAGTCCGGCAGCGTGCCCGCGGCCTTCCACTCCTTGGCGATCTCGACGAAGAGCTCCAGGGCGGCCTTGGCGTCGGAGGCGATGCCGTAGTCCGGGGCGAAGATCTTGCCGAGCTGGGTCGGCTCGATGTCGACGTGGACGAACTTCCGGCCCTTGGTGTAGGCCTCCATGTTGTAACCGGTGTGGCGGTTGGCCCAGCGGTTGCCGATGCCGAGGACGAAGTCGGACTCCAGGAAGGTCGCGTTGCCGTAGCGGTGCGCGGTCTGGACGCCGACCATGCCGGCGGCGAGCTCGTGGTCGTCCGGGATGGTGCCCCAGCCCATGAGGGTGGAGATGACCGGGATGCTGGTCAGCTCGGCGAACTCGACCAGCAGGTCGGAGGCGTCGGCGTTGATGATGCCGCCGCCGGCGACGATCAGCGGGCGCTCGGACTCCAGGAGGAACTTCAGCGCCTTCTCGGCCTGGGCGCGGGTGGCCTGCGGCTTGTAGACCGGCAGCGGCTCGTACGTCTCCGGGTCGAACTCGATCTCGGTCAGCTGGACGTCGATCGGCAGGTCGATGAGGACCGGGCCGGGACGGCCGGAGCGCATCAGGTGGAAGGCCTGCTGGAAGACGCCGGGGACCTGCGCGGCCTCCAGGACGGTCGTCGCGGCCTTGGTGACCGGCTTGGCGATCGTGGCGATGTCGACGGCCTGGAAGTCCTCCTTGTGGAGCTTCGAGACCGGGGCCTGGCCCGTGATGCAGAGGATCGGGATCGAGTCGGCGATCGCGGAGTACAGGCCGGTGATCATGTCGGTGCCGGCGGGGCCGGAGGTGCCGATGCAGACACCGATGTTGCCCGCCTTGGCCCGGGTGTAGCCCTCGGCCATGTGGGACGCGCCCTCGACGTGGCGGGCGAGGGTGTGGCTGATGCCGCCGACGTTCTTGAGCTCACGGTAGAAGGGGTTGATCGCCGCGCCGGGCACACCGAACGCGTTGGTGACGCCTTCGCGCTTGAGGATCTCAACGGCCGCTGCGGCGGCGGTCATACGAGGCATGGGAGTGCTCCTGCTTCGGGGCCTTGACGGCTTGTTTCCATAATGCGGAAGTACTGTTCTGCTATACGGAAGCAATGTAGGTGGGGTGAGGGAGAGGCGTCAAGAGACGCTTTGGCCGAAGTCGCCCCCTCGCGCGCCCGGATTGGTGGACGATGGGGACGCACGACGCAGAGGGGGTTCGGTGTGGGTGAGTCGGTACAGGTGCGCTGCCCGGAGTGCTTCCGCTCGCTGCGGTACGCGGCGCCCGCCTTCCCCTGTTCCTGCGGCACCCCGGTCGCGCCCCCGGTGATCGCGGGCGCCACCGCCGCTCCCATCACCCACCGCAACTGGTCGGACGAATGGGTCACCGTCCACTGCCCCGCCTGCTCCCGCGCCTCCGACTGGCCCCACCCGGAGGTGGGCTGCCCGTGCGGAGCGGTGCTGCGGGTGCCGGTACGGGAGGCGGGCGGGACGGCGCCCGAGGCAGCGCAACGGGCGGGCGGCGGATCCGGGGGCGGTACGGGGCCAGGGCCCGGGCCGACGGCTGACGTGGGTACGGGACCGGCGGGGCGGGAATCGGCCGGGGCGGGGCCCGCGGGGGCGGGCACGGTCGTCGGGCTCGACTCCGGCGCGGAGCGGGACGACCGGGCACCGGGCCAGGCCGGGGCCCGGGCGGACGGCCGCCCGCCGCACGGACCGGACGGCCCGGTCGGCCCGGAGAACGCCGAGCGCCGGGAGAGCGGGGAAGCCGCCGCGGCCACCGGCGGCGACAGGGACAGGGGCAGGGACAGGGACAGGGACAGGGACAGGGACGAGGAGGCGGCCACGGTCCCCGCGCCCGCGCCCGACGCGCTCTCCTCCTTCACGCGCCGGCACCCCTCGCCCGTGCCGCCGCCCCGCCCCACGGCCGCCCGTCCCGGGCCCGAGGCCGCCCGGTCCGCGTTCCGGCCGGTCACGATCCGCACCACCCGGGACGCCGTCGCCGCGTCCGCCGGATATCTGCGGTGGCTGGGATTCCGGGACGTCATCCAGCCCGAGGAGCGGTCGGCCTCGACCGTGGACCTGCGCGGGCCGGGACTGGTCGCACAGGTGGACCCCAGCACCCGGCCCACCGGACTGCGGGCGGTGGAGTGCCTGTGGCTCAACGGGCTCAGCAACGCGGCGGTGAGCGTCTACTTCTCGCTCGCCGGATACACCCCCGACGCCCACGAGCGCGCCGAGCGCCTCGGCATCCCGCTCTTCGTCCTCGACCTCACCGGCACCCCGCAGCCGGTCAACGCGCCGGCGCACGACCTCCTCGCCACCGGAGCGCCGTGACCGCGGCGGCATGACCGGAGCGCGAGGACCGGACCTCGCGCGCGACCGGCGGAAGGAATTCGGCCAACCGGCACGTGACGATCGCCCCTCCCCCGGGCACAACACCTTCGGGGGGGTGAACACCATGACGATGGGGATGTGGTGGTTCCTGGGGGTGGCGCTCGGTCAACTGGCCCTGGCAGGGCTGCTGTTGCATACCCGCAGCCAGGAGGGGCCCGAGCCGCCGCCGGAGGCGCTCGCGCTGCTGCGGGGCGGCCCGCGGGCCGCCGTCACCGTGGCCGTGGTCGCGCTGCACCAGCGCGGCGCCGTGGCGGCGGGCCGCCGGGGCACGATTCGCGCCAACGGAGGGGCCGGCCGGACCCGTGACCCGCTCCAGCTCGGCGTCCACCGCTCGCTCCAGCGGGCCCTGGCCCTGCGGGTCCTGGCCTCGCGGCCGAAGGCCCGCCAGGCCCTCGCCGCGCTGGCCGCGGAGCTCGGCAGCCGGGGTCTGCTGCGCCCGCCGGGGCGGCTCCTCGCGGCCAGGGTGCTCCTGCTCGGCGTGCCCGTCACGGTCGGTACGGGCCTCTGGACCACCGGCGCGTCCGCCCCTGCGCTCGCCGCCGGCGCCGTGCCGGTGCTCGCCGCCGCGGCCCTGCTCTGCGTCCCGCCCACCACCCGCGCGGCCCACCGCCTCCTCGCGGACCTCCGCGCCCGCCACCCGCTGCCCGCCCACCGGCGCGCGGTGACCGACGGCCGGGAGGTGCTGCTGTACGTCGCGCTCTACGGCGACCCGGCCCTCTCCCTCTTCCTGCCGCACTTCTCCCGCGACGGCGGCCTCCTCGGCCACCGCCGCACCGCCGACGACGGCTTCCCCACCGGCCGCGGCTGGACCCCGGACGGCCCGGCCTGCCCGGGCGGCATGCCGGAGTGAGGGCGCGGGTTTCGCGGAGGGCGGGGGACGCGGGTCGGCGAGGGCGCGGGTACGGGGAGGGAGCGGGTCGGGGAGGGCGGGGGTGCCGCCCCTCCGACTCCCTCCCCACCCCCGCGCCGCGCCATACTGGCGTATGCGCATCCGAGTGGCCGCCCGGGCCGAACTCCCCCTGCTCCAGGACATCGAACGCGCCGCCGGCGAGGCCTTCCGGCTCCTCGGCATGGGAGAGATCGCCGACGACGAACCCCTTCCGCTGGACGTCCTCGACTCCTACCGCCGCGCGGGCCGGGCCTGGGTGGCGGTGGACGCGGCGGACCGTCCGGTGGCGTACCTGCTGATGGACGCCGTCGACGGCGCCGCCCACATCGAGCAGGTCTCGGTGCACCCGGACGCCGCCCGCCGGGGCGTCGGCCGGGCGCTGATCGAGCACCTCGCGGCGACGGCCCGGGAGCGGGGACTGACGGCGCTGACCCTGACGACCTTCGCCGAGGTCCCGTGGAACGCGCCGTACTACGCCCGGCTCGGGTTCCGGCACGTCGGCGAGGGCGACCCCGCGCTCACCGAGGGACTGCGGGCGATCAGCCGGGCGGAGGCGGCGCACGGCCTGGCAGCCTGGCCCCGCGTCTGCATGCGCCGCGAGGTGCCCGCACCGGCCCCGGCCGCCGACCCGGCCCGGGCCGCCGACCCGGCCCCGGCCGTCGCCCCGGTCCCGGCCGCCGATCCGACCCCGGCCGCCGACCCCGTCGCGTGACGGCACGGCGAAGGCCCCTCACCCCGCGGCGAAGGCCCGTCACGCCGCGGCAGTCCCGGGCGCGCCGAGGGCCCGCCCTCGCTACCGCGCCCCCGCCGCCCCGTACCGCTCCCGCAGCTCCACCTTCCGCACCTTCCCGCTCACCGTCATCGGGAACTCGGCCAGGATCTCCATCCGCCGCGGGATCTTGTAGTGCGCGAGGCGGTCGCGGCAGAAGGCCGTGAGCTCCTCCAGGGTCGGCGGGTCGGCCGGGTCGCGGGGGATGACGCAGGCCAGGATCTCCTCGCCGTACCGCTCGTCGGGCACGCCGACGACCTGCACGTCGGCGATCTTGGCGTGCCCGTACAGGAACTCCTCGATCTCGCGCGGGTACACGTTCTCCCCGCCGCGGATGATCATGTCCTTGATGCGGCCGACGATCTGGACGTACCCGTCCTCGCGCATCACGGCCAGGTCCCCGGTGTGCATCCAGCGGCCCGCGTCGATCGACTCGGCGGTCTTGTCGGGCTGGTCCCAGTAGCCGAGCATCACGCCGTAGCCTCGGGTGCACAGTTCACCGGCCGTGCCGCGCGGGACGGTGAGGCCGGTCGCCGGGTCGACGATCTTCACCTCGACGTGCGGCATGACCCGGCCGACGGTGCCGGTGCGCCGCTCCAGGTCGTCGTCGCGCCGGGTCTGCGTGGAGACCGGCGAGGTCTCCGTCATGCCGTAACAGATGGACACCTCGGCCATGTTCATCTCGGCGACCACCCGCTTCATCACCTCCACCGGGCACGGCGAGCCCGCCATGATGCCGGTGCGCAGGCTGGACAGGTCGTACGAGGCGAAGTCGGGCAGGTTCAGCTCGGCGATGAACATCGTCGGCACCCCGTAGAGGGAGGTGCAGCGTTCCTCCTGCACGGCCCTGAGGGTGGCGGCCGGGTCGAAGGACGGGGCCGGGATCACGATGCAGGCGCCGTGCGAGGTGGCGGCGAGATTGCCCATCACCATGCCGAAGCAGTGGTAGAAGGGAACGGGGACGCAGATCCGGTCCTGCTCGGTGTAGGCGATCATCTCCCCGACGAAATAACCGTTGTTGAGGATGTTGTGGTGGGAGAGGGTGGCACCCTTCGGGAAGCCGGTGGTCCCTGAGGTGTACTGGATGTTGACCGGCTCGTCGCAGGACAGCGGAGCGGGCCGTACCCCCTCCGGCGCGCGGCGCGCGAGGAGTTCGTCCCAGCTCGGGTCGCCGAAGTAGACGGTCTCGCGCAGCCGGGGACAGTCGGCGCGCACCTGGTCGACCATCGCCCGGTAGTCGCTGGTCTTGTGCGTGCGGGAGGCGAAGAGCAGCGAGACCCCGGCCTGGTTCAGGACGTACTTCAACTCGTGGGCGCGATAGGCCGGGTTGATGTTGACCATGATCGCGCCGATGCGTGCGGTGGCGTACTGGACGAGCACCCACTCGGCGCGGTTGACCGCCCAGATGCCGACCCGGTCGCCCTTGGCGACGCCGCTGCCGAGCAGCGCGTCCGCGAGCCGGTCGACGTCGGCGCCGAACCGCGCGTACGTCCAGCGGCGGCCGGTGGGGACGTCGACGAGGGCCTCGCGGTCCGGCCAGGTGGCCACGGCCCGGTCGAGGTTGGCGCCGATGGTGTCGCCGAGGAGCGGGACGTCGGACACCCCGTGCGCGTACGAGAGGACGGCGAGGTCGCTCATGCGAGGTCCCCCTCGGTGTACTCGGTGCCGGTGTCGCCTTCCGCCGTGAGCTTGCGCAACTCGACGCGGCGGATCTTGCCGGAGACCGTCTTCGGCAGCTCGGCGAACTCGATCCGGCGGATCCGCTTGTACGGGGCGAGGACCGCGCGCGAGTGCGCGAAGAGCGCCTTCGCGGTGTCGGCGTCCGGCTCCCAGCCGGCCGCCAGGACGACGTACGCCTTCGGGACGGCGAGCCGCAGCGGGTCGGGGGCGGGGACGACGGCGGCCTCGGCGACGGCCTCGTGTTCGAGCAGGGCGCTTTCCAGCTCGAAGGGGCTGATCTTGTAGTCACTGGCCTTGAAGACGTCGTCGGCGCGCCCGACGTAGGTGATGTAGCCGTCGGCGTCGCGGGCGCCGATGTCGCCGGTGCGGTAGTAGCCGCCGGCCATCGCCTCGGCCGTACGCTCCGGGTCGCCGTGGTAGCCGGCCATCAGGCCCACCGGGCGGGCGGAGAGGTCGAGGCAGATCTCGCCCTCCTCGACGTCCGGGGTGCCGCTGACCGGGTCGACGAGGGTGACCCGGAAGCCGGGGCTCGGGCGGCCCATGGAGCCCTCCTTGAGCCGCTGGCCGGGGCTGTTGGAGACCTGCACGGCGGTCTCGGTCTGGCCGAAGCCGTCCCGGATGGTGACGCCCCAGGCGCGCCGGACGGTCTCGATGACCTCGGGGTTGAGGGGTTCGCCGGCGGCGACGACCTCGCGGGGCGGGGTGGTCAGCTGCCCGAGGTCGGCCTGGATCAGCATGCGCCAGACCGTGGGCGGGGCGCAGAAGCTGGTGACGCCGTGCTTGGCCATCTCGGTCATCAGCCGGGCCGGGTCGAAGCGGGTGTAGTTGTGGATGAAGACGGTCGCCTCGGCGTTCCACGGGGCGAAGAGGTTGGACCAGGCGTGCTTGGCCCAGCCGGGCGAGGAGATGTTGAGGTGGACGTCGCCCGGCTGGAGGCCGATCCAGTACATCGTCGCGAGGTGGCCGATCGGGTACGAGGTGTGGGTGTGCTCGACGAGCTTGGGCCGGGCGGTGGTGCCGGAGGTGAAGTAGAGCATGAGGGTGTCGTCGGCGAGGGTGACACCGTCCGGCTCGAAGGCGGTGGACTCGGCGTACGCGTCCGCGTAGCGGAGCCAGCTTCTCCCGGCGCCGCCCACCCGGTCACCGCCTGCCCCGTCGCCGGCCGCTCCTTCGCCGCCCGGCCCGTCACCGCCCTGCCCGTCACCGCCGCCCCCGTCGCCGCCGACCGCGATCCGGGTGTAGTCGCCGGGCACGTCGCCGAACTTGGCGCGGTCCTCGGCGCGTACGAGGACGTGGCGGGCCCGGCCGCGGTCCACCCGGTCGCGCAGGTCGGCGGGGCCGAGGAGGGGCGTGGCGGGGATGACGACGGCACGCAGCTTCATCGCGGCGAGCATGGTCTCCCACAGCTCGACCTGGTTGCCGAGCATGACGATCATCCGGTCGCCGGCGCGGACGCCCTGGGCGCGCAGCCAGTTGGCGACCTGGTGGGAGCGGGCGGACATCTCCGCGAAGCTGAACCTCGCCTCGGTGCCGTCCTCCTCGACGATGTGCAGGGCGGTGCGGTCGTTGCCGGCGGCGATGACGTCGAACCATTCGAGCGCCCAGTTGAACCGCTCGGGCCGGGGCCAGGTAAAGCCCTCGTACGCCGTCTCGTAGTCCTCCCGGTGCCGGAGCAGGAAGTCGCGGGCGGTCCGGAACCGCTCCGTCGCCTCCGTCGGCCGCGCCGCGCTGGTTGCCGTCATGTGTCCTCCTCGTTGCGGGACCCGTCCCGCACATCGTGTAATCAGTGACCCAGGTCTCACTACCCCCGTTCGGGGGGTGGGGAGGGGCGAAGGTGGAGGAGCGCGGGGTGTCCGAGCACGAGGATGCGGTGGAGCTGCGCGGCGCGCTGCTGGGGCTGCGGCGGGCCACCGGTCTCCCGGTGGTGTTCGGCGGGTTGCTCCACGACGGCCGCGACGACCGAGAAGGCCCCCGGAGCCGGGACCACCGGGACCTCCGCGACGGCCGGGACCCGCGTGGTGGCCGTGACCGCTCCGACGGCCGCGACGTGGTGCGGATCGCGGAGCTGGACGGGGCGGTCACGCCCGCGCTGCGCGGGCTGTCGGTCTCGGCCGGCTCGGGCCTCGGCGGCAAGTGCCTGGCCCTGTCGCGGCCGTGCGCGGTGACGGACTACGCGTCGGCCCGGCACATCACGCACGAGTACGACGGCGCGGTGTCGGCGGAGGGGCTGCGCTCGGTGATCGCGGTGCCGGTCGTCGTGGGCCGCCGGGTGCGCGGGGTGCTGTACGGGGCGCTGCGCGACGCCCTGCCGATCGGCGAGCGGGTCTTCGACGCGGCGGTCGCGGCGGCCCGGGAGGTCGAGCAGGCCCTGGCCGTACGGGAGGAGGTCCGGCGGCTCGCGGCGGAGCGGGAGGAGATGCGGCTGGCGTACGGGGAGCTGCGCGAGCTCGTCCCGAAGGTGACCGATCCGGAGCTGCGGGAACGGCTGCGCGCGGTGTGCGGCCGCTTCGAGACGACGCCGGCCACCGGCGGCGGGGAGGGCGGGCGGCGCCCCGGTGTGCTGCTCACCCCGCGCGAGACGGACGTCCTCGCGGCGGTGGGGTCGGGGGCGACGAACGCGGCGGTGGCCCGGCGGCTCGGGCTGCGGCCCGAGACCGTGAAGGGCTATCTGCGGTCGGCGATGCGGAAGTTGGGGGCGCACACGCGCCTGGAGGCGGTGGTGGCGGCACGGCGGGCGGGAGCGCTGCCGTAGACGGCGCGGCGGGCGCGAGCGCTGCCGTGGGCGGCGCGGCGCGCGCATGCGCGGGTGGCACGGCGGGCGGGATCGCTTCCGTGGACAGCGCGGCGGGGCGCATGCGCGGGCGGCGGGTGCGCATGCGTGGGCGGCCCGGCGGGCGGGAGCCCTCCCGGGGGCGGCGCGGGCGGGAGCGCTTCCGTAACGCCTGCGTTCCGGATCCGGCCGGGGGCACCGTACGCGCCCTGCGCTCAGGAGCTCGCGTACGTGATCTCGTACGGGATGTCCCGTGGGCCCAGGAGGCGCAGGGTGCGCTCGGCCTCGGCGGTGAGGTCGGCGCGCTGGGCGCGGGTGAGCCGCGTGAACGGGTCGATGGTCATGGTCGTCCGCTGCCTGGTCTCCTCCAGGTGCCAGATCCCGGCGAGGAAGCCGTCGACGAGGAAGACCCGGTGGGCCTGGTTTCCGGTCCAGGTGCGGGTGCGGTGCTCGGCGGGGACGACGCGGGTGCGGTCGGCGTGGGAGAGCAGCAGGTTGTCGAACTCGGGGAGGAAGCGGGGCGGCGCCGGGGTGTCCTCGTCGGGCCGGGGCGCGTCGGGCAGGTCGAACAGCTCGGTGCCGTGCTCGTCGCGGAAGGCGAGCAGCCGGGGCCGCAGGCGCTCGAAGGCGGGCCGCAGCCGGGTGAGGCCGCACCAGGTCTGCATGTCCTTGACGGAGGCGGGGCCGAAGGCGCCGAGGTAGCGCAGGACGGTCTCGTCGAGGTCGGCGGGGTCCTGCGGGGGCTGGTCGAACCACTTCTCGGCGCGGAAGAGCGCCACCTGCCCGCTCCTCCCCCACAGGCCGCGCGGGGTGACCTGGACCATGGGCAGCAGGCAGCGGGCGGCGACGGTCAGCGCCTGCGGGTCGGCGGCGGGCCACTCCTGGAGCAGGTGCGCGCGCAACTCCTTGGGGGTGCGGGGCCGTTCGTCGACGCAGGCGGCGGTGAGGGCGACGAGCCGGTCGAGGTCGACGCCGTCGAGCCCCTTGCGGAACATCGTGAGCTCCCGGTCGATCGCCCCGGACTGGACGAGGCGGCGCAGGGGGACGGCGTCGGCGGCGGTGTGGGTGTGCACGGTGGAGCGCAGGGAGACGATGCGGGCGACCCGGCGTGACTCCATGAGGGCGGACAGGTCCTCGGGCCGGAAGCCTTCGAGGCGGGCGGCGAGCGCGTAGTACGGCGGCTTGGTGTTCTGCGCCTGGAGGCCGACGAGGTGGTGGACCGCCTGCTCGGCGGTGAGCGGGGCGGGGCGCAGCAGGAGCTGCCGGTCGAGGGTGGCGCGGTTGAGGGCGCGGGTGCTGAGGACCATGGTGTGCACGCTAGCGGCCATCGCGGACAGGTCGGGTCCGCGATCCCCTGGTCGTCGGTGGGATGCGCGCGGGACTCCGGCGGTGTCGCGGCTCCCCCGCCCGACGAGGTCTTCCGGCAGGCCGGCGGCGGGCCGGTGCCTGACGGAACTCGTCCGGGTGCCCGGCCGTTGCCCCCGGGGAGGTGTGTACATGACCAGCAGAGGCCGTTTGCTCTTCCTGTCACTGACCGTGCCGCTCGCCGTCGTCGCCACCGTCCTTCTGGCGAAGGCGTTCCAGTACCGGGCGCTCGGTACGTCCGTCGTCCTGGTCATCCTGGTGCTCGGCCTGGTCACGGCCATCACGAACCGCCTCAAGGGCGAGGCACCGCAGCGGTCCGCGCCGCTGGACGCGAAGAACACCGGCTGCCTGGTCCTGGTCTGCCTGTCGTTCGCCCTGGTGGTCGTCCTGCCCGCCGACCGGCCGTGGAACTCGCCGTGGTGGCCCGGCCGCCACGAGAGCACCTCACTGCCCGACCCCTGCGCGGTCGGCCGCACGGCCGCCACCACGCTGGTGCCGGCCGGCACCGCCACGGCCGAGGACGACGACGACGGACCGTACGGACCGACCCGCGACTGCACCTGGCGGGACCCGGAAGGAGCGTCGCTGCGGCTCTCCTACCACCTCGTGCGCTGGCAGGGCTCCTTCGGCGGCACGGCGACCGAGACGGCACGCGACGCCTTCGCGAACGACCTCTTCCTCGGCACCCCCACGGCCCTGCCCGGCATCGGCGACGAGGCGCGGCGCGCCGCGTCCAGCTCCTTCGAGAACCTGGGAGCCCGCAAGGCCAACGTGCTCGTCGAGGTGACCCTCATCAGCGCACACCACGACGCCGCCCGCGCGGCGGCGGCGGAGCGGCTGCTGCGCACCGCGGTGGACCACGTCCGCACCGGCTGAACGGCAGGCCGCCTTCGTCTCGCCGGCTCGCCAGGTGCGCTCCCGGTCAGCGGTAGTCGTCGGGGTGGCCCTGCATCCAGGTGTTGATCCGGTCGCGGGTCCCGACGAGGAGTGTCTGGTGCCGCTTCAGGTTCTCGAAGGACCGGTCGCCGCCGAGTTCGGCGTCGAGCTTCGCGATCAGCTCGATCGGCCGGTCGAAGTGCGCGGCGCCCTTGGGATCCGCCTTCATCGCCCGGTCCAGGCGGTGCAGTTCGTCGTGGACCCGGCCGAGGAAGTAGGCGCAGTTGCCCGGGGTGCAGGCGTCGTCCAGGGTGGCCTGGAGGCCCGCGAACGCGTCGCGGACGCGCTCGGGCGGCACCACGTCCGGGGTGGTGGGTGCCGGGGTGACGCCGGCCGACGCTTCGTCCTCGGCGGCGGCCTCGGCGGCGTCCGCGGCGGAGGTGGGCACCGTGGCGACGCCGCCGGTGGCGGCCTGCTGCCGGTCGACCGGCGGAGCGGCGTCCGGGTCCGTCCCGCAGGAGACCGACAGCGCGGCCAGGGCGACGACGGCGACGACGGTGCTCCGCACCGAGGATGTGAACATGGCTTCCCCCCGTGATCGTGAAATCAGGGGAGCCTACCGCGACGGGCGGGGCCAGGTGAGGGGCGGGGGCCGCACGCCAGGAGAGGGGCCGTGCCGGACCGGGAGCGGGAGTCCGCGCCCCCGGCCCGGGACGGGAGTCCCCGCGTCACCGGGCCGGGTGGATGCTCAGAGTGTGCGCAGCTTCGTGGTGAAGACGTGGTGGGCGATCTTGTCGCCGAGCGTCAGGCCGTCCTCGGCGTCCCACGGGAAGTGGACGCCGAGCCAGACCCTGCTGTAGGCGTCCTCCCGCGCGGCGGCGCTGAAGCTGGTGAAGTGGCGGGACTTCACCGGGGACCGCGGCTCGTCGGTGGTGATGTCGAAGGCGATGGCGTCCGAGCCGAAGTACCTCTTCATGGTCCCCGCCCACGCCGCGCCGAAGGTGGCGTGCCCGGACGTCCACGCCGGGAAGCAGGGGGTGACGTTGACCCCGGCGGGGTTCTTCAGCAGGGGCTTCCACTCGGGGTCGAGACCGCCCTCGCGGATCGCGGAGACCGGGCGCCACAGGTCGATGGGGGTCAGGAACTTCACGTCCCGGACGGCGATCCCGGCGTCGGCCATCGCGATCGACACGAGCGCGAACAGCCGTGCGTTCTGGTAGGTGGTGAGGCCGCGTGCCGTCGCGATCTCGCGGGTGGCCTGGAGCAGCTGGCCCGGCGGCTTGTACGTGCCGTCGTTGTCGTTGGCCCAGAACCAGGCGGCGGCCTCCTGGTCGGCGGTGCGCTCGATCACGGGCGTCTTCGCGGTCGGCCGGTCGGCGCCGGCCCTGCGGACCGCCTCCACCTGCGCCTTGTAGGCGTCGCTCGCCAGGAGCTTGTCGTACGTGCCGTAGAGGCCGGGCGTCGGCGGCCGGAACTGCGAGCCGGAGGTGAGCGCGAACGGCTTGACCAGCCCCCAGTACGGGGTGACGGCCTGGCTGTGCCGGGCGCAGCCGGGGTCCTGCATGTCGGGGTAGCTGGTGGGCCGCCAGGCGCCGGGGGCGGGGTCACCGGCGTACACCCGGTCGTCGTCCGACCCGTCGCCGTTCCGGGCGGCCGTCATCTGCGTCACCATCTTGTCGACGACGGTGGCGTCGAGGAGGTCGAAGTCGGTCGGCTCGGTGCCGAACCGCTCCCGGAAGCGCGCGTCGAGGAACGCGGTCTGGTTCTTCCCGTACAGCCTCAGCAGGATGTTGTACGCGGTGCGCCCGACGACCCGCTCCTCCTCGTCGGGGCCCTCGAACCAGCCGGCGTACTTCTCGGCGTGGAGGTACGGCTCCGAGGTGATCCGGCCCTTCCACTTGAGCTGGTACGAGCTCTCGGCGTCGTACATCGCGGCGTTGAGCATCGCCGCGGCGCGCGCCATCGGGCCGGGGCCGCCTCCCTCGCGCCGGACGATCTGGAGCAGCACGTCGTTCCAGTAGTGGACCGGGTCCTTGATGGTCTGCGGCGGCAGGGCCGCCGGGGCGGCCTGGGCGGCCTGCGGCGCCCCGGTGAGCAGCGTCCCGGCGGTCGCCAGGACGGCGCCCGCCGCGAGGACGGCCCTGAGGCGGCGCGGGATCCGCCGCCGTGCGGAGGGGGAGGTGGGGGTCATGGTGCTGCTCCTCGTGGTCGCGGACTGCCGTTCGCCACGCGTCCGGTGGCGGGCCAGATGCTGTCCGCTCGCCGCGGCCGGAGGGGAGCGGGTGAAGAAGGCCCCGGGCGGAATGGCGGGCCCCGGGCGGGCACATGACCGAAAAGGTTCGGACCAGAGGATCCGTGCGCGCGGGAGCGGGGGTCTGGGAGGGACAGCCGGGCCCGGCCGCGTCCGCGACGAGCCCGTCCGCGGGGACGTCTGGCGTTTACCTCGCTCGCCCGCGGGTGCGCACTTCGCTTACCCGGCCGGGGCGCGGCCCGTGCCAGTCTTGGCGGCGGTGTTCGAACGGCTGACTGGCGCCGCGTCGGCGGCGCCCGGCATGGGAGGGACAACCCGATGAGCCTGGTGGATGTGTACACCGAGTGGGATCCGCTCGAAGAGATCGTCGTGGGGACCATCGCAGGGGCGCGGGTGCCGATGACCGACCGGAGTCTGCTCGCCGCGGAGTACGGGGACATCGACGACCCGCAGGAGATCGTCCCCGGCCCGTACCCCGCCCACGTGGTCGAGGAGACCGAGGCCGAGCTCGAAGAGCTGGTGGACATCCTCACCGGTCTCGGCGTGAAGGTGCGGCGGCCCGGCGGGCGCGACCACAAGGCGGTCGTGTCCACCCCGGACTGGAGCACGGACGGCTTCCACGACTACTGCCCCCGAGACGGCTTCCTCGCGGTCGGCAACACGCTCATCGAGTCGCCGATGGTGCTGCGGTCGCGGTGGCTCGAAGGCTTCGCGTACAAGGACCTGTTCGTGGAGTACCTGGAGAGCGGGACGCGGTGGATCTCCGCGCCCAAGCCCCAGCTGACCGACGACATGTACGAGCCGTCGGCGCCGCCCGGGGAGCGGCTGAAGAACCTGGAGCCGGTCTTCGACGCGGCCAATGTGCTCAAGTTCGGTACGGACGTGCTCTACCAGGTCTCGGACAGCGGCAACATGCTCGGTGCGCGCTGGCTGCAGGCGGCGCTCGGCAGCGAGTACACCGTGCACGCCTGCCCGGGCATCTACACCTCCACGCACATCGACTCCACCATCGCGCCGCTGCGGCCCGGCCTGGTCCTGGTGAACCCGTCCCGGGTCAACGACTCCAACATGCCCGACTTCCTGCGCGGCTGGGACCGGATCGAGTGCCCGGAGCTGGTGGACCAGGGCTTCGTCGGCCCGCACCCGCGCGGCTCGGTCTGGATCGGGATGAACTTCCTGACCGTCGGCCCCAGCAAGGTCATCGTGGACAAGCGGCAGGTCGACCTCATCCGGGTGCTGGAGAGCCATGGCGTCGAGTGCATCCCGGCGCAGCTCACCCACGCCCGCTCGCTCGGCGGCGGTTTCCACTGCGTGACGCTCGACGTGCGCCGCACCGGCGAGCTCGCCACCTACCGGTAGCGCCGAGCGCCCCCTCCCGGCCTCTCCGCCGGTGCCCCGCGCATCGGCGGACGGCCGGCCGCCCGTGCCCGCGCCGCGCGCCGGCGGACGCCCGGCCGTCCGTGTCCGCGCCGCGCGGCGGCGGCGGTGTTTCCGACTCAGATCCGACTCACAAGGGAAGTGGCTGACGATGGTGACCGGCTCCCGCGCGGGTACGACACGAGTGGCGATCGTGGACTGCCGCTCGACAGGGCGCTTCCTGCCGGCCGCGCTGCTCCGGCACGGCATCGAGTGCGTCCACGTCCACTCGCAGCACCCCGACGTGCACATGCCCTTCGAGGCCGACGGCTTCGTGGACGACATCCGGCACGACGGCGACCTCGCGGCCACCGCGTCGGTGCTGCGCAAGCACGGCGTCGGCCATGTGATCCCCGGTACGGAGTCGGGCGTGGAGCTGGCCGACCGGCTCTCCGCCGAACTGGGCACGCCCGGCAACGGGATGAGCCGGCCGGCGGCCCGCCGCAACAAGCACGACATGGTGCTCGCCCTGCGTGACGCCGGGCTCGCGCACGCGGCCACCATCGTCTCGTCCGACGCGGACGAGATCGTCGCGTGGGCCGAGTCGGCCACGGGCTATCCGGTGGTCGTGAAGCCGGTGTCCAGCTCCAGCACGGACAACGTGACGGCCTGCGCGTCCCCGGAGCAGATCCGGGCCGCGCACGCGAAGATCATGGCGAGCACCGACCGGCACGGCATGGCCAACACCGTCGTCCTCGCGCAGGAGTTCCTCGCCGGCGACGAGTACTACGTCAACACGGTCAGCCGCGCAGGCCGGCACCACACGGTCGAGATCTGGCGCTACCACAAACGCCGGGTCCCCGGCGGCGACTTCATCTACGACTACGACGAGCCGCTGGCGCCGGACGACCCGGTCGCCCGGCGCCTCGAGGCCTACGCCCACCAGGTGCTCGACGCCCTGGAGATCCACAACGGGGCCGCCCACACGGAGATCATGCTCACGGCCAGGGGGCCGGTGCTCGTCGAGTGCGGGGCCCGCACCGGCGGCGGCCAGATCCCGGAGATCGTCACCGACTGCTTCGGCGTCAACCAGGTGGACCTCCTCGCCCTGTCCGTGGCGCGACCCGAGGTATTCGACCGCCTGCCCACCACGGCGTACCGGCTGCTGCGGCACCCCCGTTTCGTGGCGCTCATCAACCCGAGGGACGACGGCGTGGTCCCGTCCCACGAGGCGATGGCCCCGGTGCGGGCGCTGCCGTCCTACGCGCACACCGTGCTGGCGCATCCGGCGGGGCAGCCGATGCCGCGGACGGTCGATGTCGCGACCTGGCCGGGCTATGTGTATCTGATCTCCGACGATCCGGATCAGGTCCGCGCCGACTACGAGCGGCTGCGCGCGTTCGAACGTGACTTTCTCTACGACAACGGCTCCCGCTGAGGGACCCCGCCCAAGGAGTGTCGCTATGACTACGGACGTCACCTCCACCGCGTCCACCGCGTCCACCAGCTCCACCGAGGACTACATCGCCCTCGCCGAGCGCTGGGGCGCCGACGACTACGTCCCGCTGCCCGTGGTGCTCAGCCACGGGGAGGGCGCCTGGGTGACCGACCTGAACGGCCGGCGCTACCTCGACTTCCTCGCCGGGTACTCCGCGCTCAACTTCGGCCACCGGCACCCCGACATCGTCGCCGCGGCCAAGGCGCAGCTCGACCGGCTGACGCTGACCAGCCGGATGTTCCACCACGACCAGTTCGCGCTGTTCTGCCGCGAACTGGCCGAGCTGACCGGCACCGAGCGGGTGCTGCCCTCCAACTCCGGCGGCGAGGCGGTCGATTCGGCCGTGAAGATCGCCCGGAAGTGGGCCTACCGGGTCAAGGGCGTGCCGGACGGTGCCGCCGAGATCGTGGTCGCCGGATCGAACTTCCACGGACGGACGACGACGATCGTCTCGTTCTCCACCGACGCGACCGTCCACGACGGCTTCGGCCCGTACACCCCGGGCTTCCGCGTGGTGCCGTACGGCGACATCGACGCGCTGCGCGAGGCGGTCGGCCCGAACACGGCGGCGGTCCTGCTCGAACCGATCCAGGCCGAGGCCGGCGTGGTCGTCCCGCCGAAGGGCTACTTCGCGGAGGTCCGCCGGCTCTGCGACGACACGGGCACCTTGCTGGTCGCCGACGAGGTCCAGTCCGGCCTGGCCCGTACCGGCGCGACCCTCGCGCTGGACCACGAGGGCGTCCGCGCGGACCTGTACACCCTCGGCAAGGCGCTGAGCGGCGGTCTGATGCCGGTGTCCGCGGTGGCCGGGCGGGCCGACGTCATCGGGGTGCTGAAGCCCGGCGAGCACGGCTCGACCTTCGGCGGCAACCCGCTGGCCTGCGCCGTGGGCAGGGCGGCGGTGCGGCTGCTCGCGACCGGTGAGTTCCAGGAGCGGTCGCGCGAGCTCGGCGCGTATCTGCACGCCCGGCTGGACGAGCTGGACAGCGTCGCGGAGGTCCGCGGCCGCGGTCTGTGGGCCAACGTGCGGATCGCCGAGGGCCGGCCGAAGGGACGCGCGGTGTCCGAGGCACTGCTGGAGCGCGGGCTGCTGTGCAAGGTGGCCGACGAGAACCTGCGGGTGTCGCCGCCGCTGGTGATCACGCGTGACGAGCTCGACTCCGGCATCGACGCGATCGCCGACGTGCTGGGATGACGGATCTCGCCCGCGTGAGACAAGGAGCCACGGTGACCGACCCCGTCGCACCCTCCGGCCGGCCGCGCGTGCTGGTCGTCGGCGGCCGGCTGAAGCAGGTCCGCAAGGCCCGCGAGCTCGGCCTGGACGTGGTGTACGTCCAGCATCCCGACGCGTACGACCGCGAGCACTGGCCCTACGTCGACCAGGCGCTGCTCGTCGACTACTGCGACATCGACCGGCTGCTGCCGATGGTACGGGCGCTGCACGAGGTGTACCCGTTCGCGAAGGCGGTGACGCTGACCGAGTTCGCGCTGCTGCCGACGGCGCGGATCAACGAGGAGCTCGGCCTGGCCGGCGAGTCCCTCGACACGGTGGAACTGCTGCTCGACAAGGCGCGGATGCGCGGGCACCTGGCCGCGAAGGGCATCAGCCCGGTGGCCTCCGCGGTCGGCCGTTCCACCGAGGACGTACGGGACTTCGTCGCCGCCCACGGGCTCCCGATCATCGTCAAGCCGGTCCGCGAGTCGGGCAGCCTGGCGGTGTTCTGCGTCCGCGACGAGAGCGAGGTGGACGCCGTCGCCGAGCGGTACCGGACCCTGAGCGACAAGGAGTGGGCCCCGGGCGACGTGGCCTTCGCCGACTCCTTCGACGAGTTCCTGATGGAGGAGTATCTGGAGGGCCCGGAGTTCAGCGTGGAGACGCTGAGCTTCGACGGCCGGCACGTGGTCGTCGCGACGACCGACCGCGAACTCGGCGGCACCGGCTTCGCCGACTTCGGCCGCACCGGTTTCGCGGAGATCGGGCTGTGGCAGCCCAGCGCCCACCCGCCGGAGCAGGTGCGCGAGGCCATCGGCCTGGTACGGGAGTTCCTCGACGCGGTCGGACTGCGCGACGGACCGGCCCACACCGAGGTCAAGCTGACCCCGCGCGGCCCGCGGATCATCGAGTCGCACAACCGCGTCGGCGGTTACGCGCTCAACGAGATCGCCGAGCTCGTCTACGGCGTCGACATGGAGCGCCACGCGCTGGCGGCCGGGCTCGGCCTGCTGGAGCCGCTGGCCGAGTCGCCCGAGCCGCGCGGCGCCGCGGCCCTCCAGGCGCTGATCCCCGAGCCCGGCCGGGTGGTGGAGGTGACCGGTGTCGACGCCGTGCGCGCGGACCCGGCGTTCGTGGACCTCCGGCTGATGGTGGAGCCGGGCGACATGGTGTCACCGCTGACCTGGAACGAGGACATCGGCGGTTACGTGGTGGCGCGCGGCGCCGACACCGCCGAGGCGATCGCGCACAGCAAGCGGCTGGCCGCGGCCGTCCGGATCCGCACCGAGCCCGTCGCGTAACCCGGCCTGTCCGCCTCCGTCCTGAGGGACACTCAGGACGGGAGGTGGGCGAGGCTGCGGTTCAGGGCGCTGTCGGGGCGGGCGGTGAGCTCCTCCCAGGTGCCCTCCTCGGCGATGCGCCCGGCTTCGAGGACCGCGATGCGGTCCGCCCGGCGGATGGTGGCGCGGCGGTGGGCGATGACGATCGTGGTGCGGCCTTCCTGCCGGAGTGCGGCGGCGAGCCGGGCGTCGCTCGTGTTGTCCAGGTGCGCGGTGGACTCGTCCAGGATCAGCACCCTCGGCCGGGCGAGCAGCGCGCGGGCGAGGGCGATGCGGGCCCGCTGGCCGCCGGAGAGGGTGGCGCCGCGCTCACCGACCGGGGTGTCCAGCGGCGCGATCCGGTCGACGTCGCACCGGCGGGCCGTCTCGGCGAGGAGGTCGTCGTCGGCGGCGGGGGCGGCGAGCCGCAGGTTCTCGGCGAGGGTGCCGTGGAAGAGGGGCGTCTCCTGCCCCACCAGGGCGACGGCGCCCCGCAGTTCGGCGTCGTCGAGCTCCCGCAGGTCGACGGGGTCCCCGTCGGCGGGCAGCAGCTGGACCCGGCCCCCGGACGGGTCCCAGAAGCGGGCGAGCAGATGGGCACAGGTCGACTTGCCGGCGCCCGAGGCGCCGACCAGGGCGAGCGTCTGCCCGGCGGGGACGGTCAGCTCGACTCCGTCGAGCACGGGCCCTGCGCCGTAGTCGAAGCTCACCCGGTCCAGGCGGACGCCCAGCGGGCCGGGCGGAAGGGAGCGGGGCACGGCGGGCGGCGGGGCGAGTGCGGGCGCGTCGACGGCCGCTTTGACGCGGGAGGCGGCGGCCCGCAGGGACACCGCCTGGCTGAGGGACCGGGCGGACTCCGCGACGGGGCCGAGGACGGCCAGGGCGAGCGCCATCGCCGCGGGAACCCACGCGCCGTGCAGCCGCCCCGCGGTCAGCGACTGGGCCGCCGCGACGACCACGCCGAGCAGCGCCGCCACGATGAGCAGGTCGCGGAGCGCGGCGGCCCCGGCCTCCCAGGTGGCCTCGGCGCGCTGGGCCTCGCCCACCTGCCGGCCGCGCTCCGCGAGGCGGCGCCGGCGCCCGGCGAGGGCGCCGAACGCGAGCAGCTCCCGCAGCCCGTCCACGGTCTCCACGGTGTCGGCCGACAGCGTCGCGACGGCCGCCCGGGTGCGGGCGCCGCGCCCGGCGCGCCCGCGCGCCTCGGCGAAGGGCGCCGCGGCGAGCAGCGCCGCCACCGGCAGGACGGCCGCGAGGAGCCAGGGCTCCACGGCGGCGAGCACCGCCGTCCCGCCGGCCAGGACCGTTCCCGAGGCCAGCAGCTGGGCGGTGGTGTGGGCGTAGAAGAACTCCAGTGCCTCCACGTCGGCCATGGCGGTGGCGGCAAGGTCCCCGCTGCGCCGGCCCGCGACCCGGGCGGGCGCGCTGCGGGCGAGCCCGTCGAAGACCCGTACGCGCAACGCGGCGAGGACCCGGTAGGCCAGGTCGTGCGAGAGGTCCATCTCGCGCCAGGTCGTCAGCGCCCGTACGAGGACCAGGGCGACGAGCGCGGTGACGGTGCCGGCCGAGGGGGCGCCGCCCTCGATGACGGCCGTTCCCACGGTGTGCGCCGCCAGGGTCACGAGGGCGACGAGGGAGCCCTGTTCGAGGAGCGCGGCGACGCAGGTGCGGGCCGTCATGGCGCGGTGCCCGGCGAGTGCGGGAAGCAGGGCGCGCAGGGCACCCCGCTCGGGCGGGAGGGCTTCGGCGGGCGGGGCGTCGGTGGCCCGGGTGGCGGTGGCGCCGGCGGGCGGGGCGTCCGTGGCCCGGGTGGCGGTGGTGCGCGGGGCCTGCGTGCCCCGGGTGGCGTTGGTGTCGCTCATGCGGCGAGTTCTCCTGGGTGGGTGCGGCCGGCCTCGACGAGTCGCGCGTAGACGCCTCCGGCGTCGACCAGGCCGGAGTGGTCGCCGACGGCGTCCACCCGTCCTCCGTCGATGACGACGATGCGGTCGGCGTGCCGGACGGCGGCGAGCCGGTGCGCGATCACCAGGACGGTGCGGTGGCCGGCGGCGTTCAGCAGTTCGCGGACGATGTCCGCCTCGCGGCGTTCGTCGACCGCGCTCGTCGCCTCGTCGAGGACGAGCACCGGGGCGTCCGCGAGGAGGGCACGGGCGAGCGCGAGCCGCTGCCGCTGACCGCCGGACAGGGTGTCGCCGCGCTCGCCGAGGACGGTGGCGTAGCCCTCGGGAAGGGCGGCGATCTCGTCGTGGACGCCGGCGGCGCGGGCCGCCGCCGTCAGCTCGTCGTCCGTGGCGTCCGGCCGGGCCATCCGCAGGTTGTCGGCGACGGTGGCGTGGAAAAGGTAGGTGTCCTGCGAGACCACGGCGACGCCCTGGCGCAGCGCGTCGAGGGAGTGCTCGGTGGTGCCGCGCCCGTCGAGGGTGATCCGGCCGGCCTCCGGGTCGTGGTGGCGCAGCAGCAGGGCGAGGAGGGTGGACTTGCCCGCGCCGGACGGGCCGACGATCGCGGTGGTGCGGCCCGCCGGTGCGGTGAAGGAGACACCACGGAGGGTCGGCTCCGTGGCGCCGTCGTAGGTGAACCGGACGTTCTCGAAGCGGAGTTCGGGCGGGGCCGGCCAGTGCGCGGGGGCGTCGGGGGCCTCTTCGGTCTCGCGGACGGCCGGCTCGGCGGTGCGCAGGGCCGCGATCCCGTCGGCGGCCGACACGCCCAGGTAGCCGGCGTGCCACTCGCGCGCGAGGTCGCGGACCGGCCGGAAGCACTCGGAGGCCAGGAGCAGCACCAGGTAGGTGCCGGTGGCGGTGGTCGATCCGGTCACGGCCGACCAGCAGGCCAGGAGCGCGGCGGCGGCGGTGCCGCCCTGGATGGCGAGGTCGGTGATGCCGGTGTCGACCAGGGAGACGCGCAGTTTCGCCACGGTCGCCCGGTGCAGGGCCGCCGAGCGCTCCTCCAGGCGTTGCCGGGTGCGGCCGACCGCGCCGGCGGCCCGCAGCGCGGCCATGCCCTGCAGGGCTTCCAGGTAGTCCGCGCCCAGTCCTTCGTACGTGTCCCAGTGCTCCTTGCCGCGCGCGGCGAGCAGCCGGTCCCAGGCACGCGGGCCGAACAGGGCGAGCAGCAGGGCGGGGACGAGGCCGAGCAGCGCCGCCGGTTCGACCACGGCCAGGGCGGTGAGTACGAGGGGCGGCACGGTCAGGGTGATGAGGAGCTGGGGCAGATAGCGGGACACGTAGGCGTCGACGCCTTCTACCCCGTCGACGAGGGTGGTACGGACGGCTCCGGCGCGCGCGGTCGTCAGATGCGCGGGCCCCAACCGTCCCAGATGCGCGAGGAGTTCGTCCCGCAGGCCGACCCTGACCTCGGCCCCGGCCCGGGTCGCGGTGCGCCGCTGCCAGGTGCCGAGGCCGGTGCGGGCGGCGACGACGGCGAGCACGGCGGCGAGCAGCCACGGCAGCTGTGCCGTGTGCCCGGCGGCGAGCCGGGCGAGGGCGAGGGCGAGCAGGGCCGCCTGCGTCAGGTGGGTGAGGGTGACGGCGCCTTGCAGGACGGTGGCGGTGAGCAGGGGACGCCGGGCACGGCGGGCGGCGCGGCGGAGCTCGGGGTGGACGATCACGTGGTGTTCTCCTCGTCGGCGTGGAGGGTGCCGGTGCGGCTGCCGGTGGCGGTCCGGGTGCCAGCGCGGCTGCCGGTGCCAATGCCGCTGCGGCTGCCCCTGTTGGCGCGGGTGCCGGTGCCGGTGCGGCTGTCGGTGGCGGTCCGGGTGCCAGTGCCAGTGCCGCTGCGGCTGCCGGCGTCGGCGCGGGTGCCGGTGCCGGACCGGGTGCCAGTGCCAGTGCCGCTGCGGCTGCCGGCGTCGGCGCGGGTGCCGGTGCCGGTCCGGGAGCCGGTGCCAGTGCCGCTGCGGCTGCCCGTGCCCGTGCGGGTGCCGGTGCCCGTGCCGGTGCGGGGGCCAGCGTGGCTGCCGGTGCCGGTGCCGAGGGCCAGTCCGTGGACGATCCACTCCTGGCCCGGTGCGGCGCCGAGCGCGGCGCCGAGGTCCGCCTGCTGCCAGGACCCCACGGGCCGGGCGGCGAGCCCGAGGCGCCGGGCGGTGACGTGGGCGAGGTGCACGGCGAACCCGGCCCGCAGGTGGGCGCGGCGGATGTGCGGGCCGTCGGCGTCGGAGGGACACCCGCGAGCGAGCAGGACGGCGCCCGCGTCCGCGATCCACCCCTGCCCCGCGGCCCAGGCCGCCAGCGCGGGCCGCGCCTCCCCTGCGGCCCAGCGCCGCAGGCCGGCCCCCTCGGCGTCCGCCTCCAGCAGCCCCGGCCGCTCTCCCCCGACGGCGACGCACCAGCGCAGCTCGTCCCCTCCCGCGCGTTCGGCCGCGACGAGGACGGCGTGAAGCACCTCGGGTGCCGGCGCGCCATGGAGCGGCGGCGGGTCACTGCGCCGGGCGAGCAGTTCCTCGGCCGTGGGCGTGAAGGCGAGGAGGGAAGGGGACGCGGAAGAGGGGCCGTCGGCGGACGTCCGAGCGCGGGCGGGGCCGCCGGGCCGGTGGCCGGGCGTGCCCGAGGGGCCGCCGGACCGGCCGCCCGGGCCGGGCGGAAAGCCGTCGTCCCGCCGGTGCAGACCGGGCGAAGCGCCGTCGTGCGGCCGCTCCGGGCCGCCCGGACGGCCCGAGGACCGGGCGTCCGGGCCGGACACCGGACCGCCCCACCGCGGACCCGTGCCCGCCGGAGCACCGGCGGATCGGTGGTCCGGGACCGGCCGAGGCCCGCCCGGCCTGCGGTCCGAGCCGTCCACAGGACCGCCGGACCGCCCGCCCCCGCCCGCCGGCGGGCCACCCCACGGCTCGCTGCCGCCACCGCCCGGCGGCGGGATGTGGACCGTCGCCAGGGGCCGCTCCGTACGGCCGTCGAGGCGGGCCTCGGGCGTCCCCGTGCCCACCGCACCGGCCGCCAGGAAGAGGGCGGCGGCGGCGTGGCCGGTGTCGAGGAGGAGCAGGGGCCAGGCGCGGTGGCCGTAGTGGGAGGTGGTGCGGCGGGGGGTGACGGACAGTTCGGCGGTCAGGCCCGGGGGTGTGCCGGCGGGCTGGGGGCCGAGGTGGTGGACGCGGTGGCGCAGGGGGTCGTAGCCGTAGCGGCCGGGGGGCAGGGAGCAGCCGGCGCCGACGACGAGGGTGGTGTCCACGGGGTGCAGCGCGCCGGCGGACGGGGTGGGCCGCAGGCGGCCGGAGGCGTCCGTGGCGGCCAGGGACAGGCGCAGCAGGGCCCCCAGGTCGAGGTCGGCGGGGCCGGGCCCGGGGAGCGGGCGCGGTGGTCCGGGCCAGGCCGGGACGGGCCGGCCGGCGGGTGTGTCCGGGCCGGGGCGCCGGGCGGAGCGGGCGAGGGCGAGGGCGGCGGTCGGGTCCGCCGGGTGGTCCTCGGCGAGGTGTTCCACGGTCGTCCTCACATGTGCGGCGGGGGCGCCAGGGTGAAGTCCTCCGGCGCGACCGGCAGTTCCGTGCGCCAGCCCCGCCGGACGGCCGCCTCGCCGAGCCGGGGGCAGCCGAAGTAGCCGAAGGCGGCGGGCGCGTTGGGGAGGAGTCCGGAGACGAGGACCCGGGCGACCCGCAGGGAGGTTTCGGCGACGTCCTCGGTGGTGAGGTCGAAGGTCATCACGCGGTGGCCGCCGGCGTGCAGCGCGCGCTCCAGCCGTTCGCGGCTGCCGGGCTCGACCGCGTCGATGGACACCATGCCGTGGGCGGGTTCGGTGAACCTGCGCGCCTCGGCGGCCATCCGTTCGTCCAGCCACACCTGGACGTGCGCGCCCAGGTCCCGTACGTGCTCGAACCGCTCCCCGCACGCGTCGAGGTAGCGGCCGTCGGGGCGGTGGTCCAGGTAGAGCCCGCGGGCGAGCAGACCGGCCTCGACGGCCTGGAAGACCCAGCCGTCGGGGTCGGTCAGGCCCTGGGTGAAGACCCAGGTGTGGACCGCTTCGAGCACGGCCTTGCGGGCGGCCTCGGCCGGGTCGTACTTGCAGGCGAACCCGGCCGCGTACAGGCCGAGCCGCGGGTCGTGGACGAGCGCGGCCATGCAGGGGGCGAACTCCGACGGCATCTCGACGAGGTGGACGTCGAGGGCCGATCCGGCCAGGTCGTCGAGGAGGCCGGGCACGCCGGCCGGGTCGATGCCGCGGGTGGGTCCGTCGAGGTGCCACCACAGTTCCAGGGCGTCGCGCTCGACGATCTCGAGCAGGCCACGTTCGACGGCGTCGTCGAGTCCCTGCCCGGTGGCGATGCCCGCGTAGTTGAGATGGTGGGTGCGGGGCAGCTCCCGCAGCTCGCCCTGGCGCCAGTTGAGGTGGGTGAGGGCGACGGGCGCCCAGACCTCCGCCGTCCCGCCGCCGGGCAGCCGCTCGGTGCCGCGCGTCCACAGGGACGGGGTGTCGGCGGTGAGACGGCGGTAGGGGAACTTCTCCCGCTCGTACTGCCAGGTCGCGTACGCGGGCAGGTCGCCCGGCCCGTACAGCCGCAGGCCCTTCTCGGCGAGTTCGGCGGCGGTGGCGCGCAGGGGGGCGTCGGGGTGGCCGGGCGGCGGCACCCGGTTGCCGCAGTAGCGCTCTATCCCCTCGGCTATGGCGGCGATCCTGGCCTGTTCGGGGTCGCCGAAGGTGGTGCCGAGGGAGACCCGGTCGGCGGGCCACAGACCGAGTCTGCGGGCGTCGGATATCTCGGCGGTGAGCGCGGTGTAGCGGGGCGGGGCGCCCGCGGGGTGCTCGACGGGCTTGACCTTGCGGACGATGCCGCAGACGGGGTCGACGAGTGCTTCCAGCGGCAGCGCCGTCATCGCAGGATCTCCTTGGCGGGATCGGTGGGCGTGGGTCGGGAGGGGAGGACGGGCAGGGTCAGCGTCACGCTCGTCGGGTCGACCTCCCGCCGGGAGGCGAGCAGCCGTCCGGCCGTGACGGGGTCCTCGCCGGTGTGGGGGTTGCGGGCGTGCGCCGGGAAGTGGTGTCCGGCGATCTCGATCCGGAGGCGGGTGCCGGCCCGCAACCGGCGTGCGAGCCGCCCGAGTTCGACGGTGAACCCGCCCTCGGTCTCCTGCGGGTCCGCCGGGCCCGCAGGTGCCCCGCTGCGCCGCAGGACGCCGACGGCGAGCCGTTCGGCGCGCCCCTGCGGGGTGAGGGCGACGAGTCGTACGGCCCAGTCGGCGTACGGGGTGTCGGCGGTGGCCCGCATCCGGACCCGTACGGTCCCGACGACGTCGAGCGGGCGCGGCAGCGGTGCGGTGACGAGCAGACAGCGGTCGGCGGGTTCGCCGGTGGGCACGGTGAGGTCGTCGGAGCGTACGGGACGGTCGGGGTCGGCGGTGAAGACGGCGCCGTGCAGGGGCCGCAGCGGCAGCGGGCGCGGTTCGCCCTCGGTGGCCGCGGGCAGCCACAGGTCGGCGCCGCCCAGCGCCAGCGCGCCGTGGCGGCCGGGCGTGAGGTCGCCGGCCAGGGCGCGGCGCGCCCACCGGGCGTACAGCTCGCCGAGGACGACCCGGTGCGCGGGGCCGGCGTCGGGTCCGGGCGCGGCGGCGAGGCCGTGTCCCCAGGGGCCGAGGAGGAGTCGGGCCGAGGGGCCGCCCCAGGTGTGCCAGAGCGCGAGGGTGTCCTCGGTGAAGTGGTCGTGGTGGCCGCCGACGGCGAGCAGGGGCAGGCCGGCGTGGGCGGCGCGCGCGGGGAGCCGGCCGCGCTCGCGGTGCCGCCACAGCCCGGCCCAGGAGGGCAGGTGCCGGCCGAGCCGCTCGGGCAGGCCGGTGAGCGGGAGGTGGGCGAGCAGGCCGGGGTCGGCGGCGAGGGCCTTCGCGAGGGCGTCCTCGTCGGAGTCGGGGCGGTCGCCGTGGGCGGCCCACCAGCCGGCGCGGGCCAGGAGCCGTTCGGGGCCGGAGGGTTCGCGGGCCGTCTCGGCGGGGCCGAGGGCGGGTACGGCGGCGATGACGGCGTCCGGCCGGGCGTCCGTGTCCGCCTCGGGGCCGAGGGCGAGGACGAGGGCGCAGTGGGCGGCGTAGGAGGCGCCGGCGGCGACGATCCGTCCGTCGCTCCAGGGCTGCCGCCGGATCCAGCGGGCGGTCGCCGCCCCGTCGGCGGTCTCGTTCTCGTACGGGCGCCACTCCCCCGGCGAGGCGTGGCGGCCCCGCACGTCCTGCACGACGGCGGCGAATCCCCGGCGGGCCCAGCCGCGCGCCTCGGCCAGGTGCCGGGTGCGGTCGTAGGGGGTGCGGACGAGGATGGCGGGGTAGGGCCCGGTGCCGTCGGGCAGGCAGACGTCCGTGGCCAGGCCCTCGACCGTCGTGGCGGCGTGCGGGGAGGTCATCCGGTCTTCCTCGGCATCGGCGCGACGTCGGGGACCGGCAGGACGGGGTGTTCGGTGACGGTCAGCGTGCGCAGGTCGACGCGTCGGAGCCGGCGCCGTGCGGGCAGGCCGGCCGGGTCGGGGGCGCCGGTGGCCCACCGGGTGAGGTCGTCGGCGAGGAGGGCCGCGAGGAGCGCGGCGGCGGGCAGGGTGAGCGGGACGGGTGCGCCGGAGGTCCGGGGCCCGCTCCAGTAGGCGGCCAGTTCGCGGTGGGCGGGGGTGGCGGCCAGGCGGCGGGCGCGGACGTGGGCCGAGGTGACGTCGCCGGGGGCGGCGGCGAGGGGTTCGACGTACGCCTGCCAGCCCTCGCGGTGGCAGCGCAGCCAGGCGACGCCGTGGCCGGGCAGCCGGTCGGCGGCGTCCCACAGTCCGTCGGGTACGGGGCCGTCGAGGCACCAGACCACGGCGGCGGGGTCCTCGTCGAGGAGGTCGCGGATGCCGGGGGCGACTCCGGTGGCGGTCACGGCGGGGGTCGTACGCGGCTCGGCGCCCAGGGCCGTCAGGTGGGCGGCCAGCGGCCGGGTCAGGGCCGGGGCGCCGAGGAGCCTGATGTCCCGGCGGGCGGCGGGCCACTGCCGAGTCGGGGGCTCCTCCGCCAGGTAGCCGGCGTCCTCGAAGGCCCGTACGACACGGAGCAGTTCCTCGTCGGGCGGGGCCGGGGCGGCATCGGCGCCGGCACCGGGCTCGCTGTCGGCTCCGGCGCCGGAGAGCAGGGAGAGCAGGGCGCGCTCGTCCGCGTCTCGGGTCCTGACGCCGAGGAACTCCCCTTCGGCGGTGCGGAGGGCGAGGCCTCGCCCGGGCACGGCGACGACTTCGACACCGGGTACGAGCCGGCTGCGGGACACGGCGTTCTCCTGACGAGAGGGCTGATCGGAGGGCTGGCGAGAGAGGGGCGGGATGGGCGTGGGCCCGCCCGGAAGGCAACGGGCGGGCCCACGGTCGAGGGTGTGAGCCCTCGCTTACTCCTCGGTGTCCTCGAAGGGGTTCTCGACGAGGGCGTTGGAGTGGGAGGCCGAGTCGTGGGCCAGCTGGCCGGGGTCGGCGATCGGGGCGAAGACCTGCTCGTTGTCCATGAACTCTCCTTGTTCGTAAGGGAGATGCGGTGCTCGGGTGAGCGCCGCGACCGACACTAATTGAAATGATTTTCATTTTCCAGTGAGGAGAGGGGGTGATCTGGGTAACACACCGGCCATCCGCCCTCGGGATCCCGGCCGACCCGGCCGGCCACCTTCAGGACGTCCGCGAGCAGTCCGGGCGTGACGACCTCCCCCGGCGCCCCGTCGGCGACCACCCGGCCCTCGCGCAGCGCAACGATCCGTTCGGCGAAGCGGGCGGCGTGGGCCAGGTCGTGCAGCACCATCACCACGGTCAGCCCGCGTTCCTCGCGCAGGCGGACCACCGTCCGCAGCACGTCGAGCTGGTGGTGCAGGTCCAGGTACGTGGTCGGCTCGTCGAGCAGCAGGACGCGGGTGTCCTGGGCGAGCGCCATCGCGAGCCGCACCCGCTGCCGCTCGCCCCCGGACAGCGCGTCCACGTCCCGGTCGGCCCACCCCTCCACCCCGACGTCCCGCAGGGCCCGGCGCACGACGGGGTCGTCGCCCTCGCGCAGCATGCCGAGCGGCCCCCTGGCCGCGTACCGCCCCTGCCGCACCAGGTGACGTACCGTCATTCCCGGTACGGCAGGGGCTGATTGCTGCAGGAGTGCCACGCGGGCGGCCGTGGCGCGCCGGGACATCCCGGCGAGGTCGTCGCCGCCGAGCAGCACCCGCCCCCGGTCCGGCCGGAGCAGTCCGGCGGCCAGTCTCAGCAGGGTCGACTTGCCGCAGCCGTTGAGACCGATGAGGGCGGTCAGCTCGCCCGGCCGTACGGTCAGGTCGACACCCCGCAGCACCGGCCGCGCGGGGTAGCCGAAGTGGACCCCCTCGACGTGTATTCCCATGGACGCCCCCAGGGACGTGCCCATGGACTCGGTCATCTCAGTCCTCCGTCGGCTTTCAGAACGTACGGTTCGGGGCGCGGCGCACCACGAGCAGCAACAGGGCGGTGCCCAGGCAGGCGGTCAGCGCCCCGACCGGCAGCGTGAGCCGTCCGGATCCCAGTGCCTCGGCCGCCAGCCGCGAGGACGACTGCGCCGCCGCGTCCGCCCCGCACACCACGACCGCACCCACCAGGGCGGCCCCCGGAAGGCTCACCCGCAGGTCGGCGCCGAAGACGGCCAGGGCCAGGTGCGGCACGAGCAGCCCCACGAAGCCCAGCGCTCCGACGGCCGCCACCGCGCCCGCCGTCAGCGCCACCGCGCACAGCAGGGCGAGGGTGCGGGCCCGCCGGGCCGGGAGGCCGGCGGCAAGCGCGATCTCGTCACCGCAGCGCAGCAGGGTCAGCGGACCGGCCATCAGCCAGGCCGCGGCCCCCCACACCAGCGCCCAGGGCCACAGCAGATGCCAGTGCGCCCACACCCGGCCCTCGGTGGTGCCGACCAGCCACTGCACGACGCTGCCGAGTTCGCCCGGCTTCACGAGCAGCACCATCGCGGTGAGCCCGCCGAGCACCGCCGACACCAGCACCCCGTGCACGGCGGTCCGGGCGGGATCGCCGCCCGAGCGGCCGACGAGCAGCCACAGCAGCAGCGCTCCGGCGCATCCGCCCGCGCACGCGGCGAGGACGACGGCCAGGGGCGAGTCCCATCCGGCGAGGCCCAGCGCCGTCGCGGTGACGGCCCCGAGGACCGCTCCCGGTGTCACGCCCGTCACCTCGGGGCCGGCGAGGGGATTGCGCAGCGCGGACTGCAGGACGAGGCCGGCCACGGCGAGGCAGGCGCCCGCGCCGAGGGCCACCAGCGTTCTGGGCAGCCGCAGTTGGAGGAGGATGTGCCGTTCCGTCGCGTCACCGCCGCCGCCCAGGACCTCCCAGACCGCACTCGGCGACATGCCGCGTCCGGCCACCAGTTCCCACCCGGCGCACACGGCGGCCAGGACCGCGAGCACCGCGAAACGCCGGCTCACCGCGTCTCCTCCTTCTCCGTCGTGGCGCCCCGGGGCCCGGGCACCGGCACGTGCCCTCCACCCGGACCATCCGCACCGCCGGCACCGTACGGACCGGCCGAACCACCCGCACCGCCCGGACCACCCGCACCGCCCGGACCACCCGGGCCGTCCGCACTGCCCGCACCGCCCGAACCGCCCGAACCGTACGGGCTCGCCGGTGCGGCCGAACCGGCCGGGGCGGCGCCCGCGTTCGTACGGCGCTTCCGGCCGCCCGACCGCATCAGGGCGACCCCGGCCGGCACGCCGAGCAGGGCCGTCCAGGCGCCGGCCGGTGTCTCCACCGGCGCGAGGGCCAGCCGGGCCGGGACGTCGGCGACCGTCACGACGACGGCGCCCCACGCGGCGGACCACGGCAGCCAACGCACCGCACCCGCGCCGGGGTTGAACCACCGGGCCAGGTGCGGGGCGAGGAATCCGACCCACGCGACCGGCCCGCACACGGCCGTGACGGGCGCGATCAGCACGACGGCGACGGCCAGCGCGGCAAGCCGTGCGCGCTGGGCCCGGACGCCCAGCGCCTCGGCGTCCTCGTCGCCCAGCCGCATCACCGACAGCACCGGCGCGCACAGCACGAGGGCCGGCAGCGCGACGAGCAGCCACGGCCAGAGGCCGGTCACGTCGTCCCAGGTGCGGGCGGAGAGGGAGCCCAGCAGGTAGCGGTAGATGAGCTGGAGGTCGAGCTGGTCGGCCATCACCATCAGGACGAGCAGTGCGGCCTGGAGCGCGGCCGCGACCGCGGCACCGGTGAGCAGCACGGCGGACGGGCTGCGGCCGAGTCCGGCGGCGAGCAGGGTCAGTCCGCCGCCGAGCACGGCGCCGCCGAGGGCGAGCAGGGGCTGCGCCACGGCCGGCAGCGACAGGGCGAGGACCAGCGGGGCGGCGACGCCGAGCGCCGCCCCCGAGGAGACGCCCAGCATCTCGGGCACCGCCAGGGGGTTGCGCAGCGCCTCCTGGAGCACGAGCCCCGCCGCGCCCAGGCAGGCGCCGGCGGTCAGCGCCAGCACGAGGCGCGGGACGCGGAGTTCGGTGACGACGATCCCGGCCAGTGTGGTGTCCCCGTCCAGGACCGCGCCGGCGAGCCGGTGCGGCGGGACGTGGGGCGTGCCGAGACACAGCGCGCAGACCGACGCGGCGAGCAGCACCCCGAGCGTCAGGAGCGGCTGCCAGAAGGGCCTGCTCACCGCAGCGCGGCCGTGGCCTCGTCGAGGACGATGCCCAGCGAACGGGTGCCGCGGCCCTTGGCCCACACCTCCGGGTTCACTTCGTGGACGTCGCCGTTCCTCACGGCCGGGATCTTGCTCCACAGCGGGTTCTTCGCCAGCTTCTCGGAGAGCTTGCCGTCGGCGTCGCCGAAGCTCATCGTCTCCACGAACAGCACGTCGACGTCCTTGGCGAGGATCTCCTCCAGGCTGTAACTGCCGTCGACGCCGCGCGACTTCCACGGGTAGTCGGCGATCTTGGGGAAGAGGCTGGCGGTCACGTCGCCCTCGGGCGTGGCGACGCCGAAGTTCTCGTCGCTGCCGTAGATGACGAGGGCGGTCTTGTCGCTGGGGGTCTTCTCGGCCGCGGCGAGCTTGGTGCGGAAGGTCTTCTCGGCCTTCTCGCCCTCGGCGGTACGACCGGTGAGGGCGGCGGTGTTCCGCAGATAGCCGACGCTGTCCTCCCAGGTCTCGGGCTGCATGGCCCAGAAGGTGGTGGCGCCCTTCAGGGCGGGGGCGAGCTTGCCGTGGGTGTCGCCGAGGCCGATCACGAGGTCCGGCTTGTGGGAGAGGATCGCCTCCACCTCCGGGGCGATGAATCCGCCGGGGACGACGGGGACCTTCGCCGCCTTGTCCTTGCCGAGGAAGCCGGGGTGGGCGAGCAGGGTGTTGTTGGTGGCCGTCGGGACGATGCCGAGCTCGGTCAGGATGTCGTCGCAGAGCGCGAAGAGGCAGACGATCCGCTGCGGCTTGCCGTCCAGGGAGATTCGGACGCCGTTGACGTCGGTCAGCCGGGTCGTGGCCTTGATGGGCTGGACGGTGACCTCGGTCTTCGCGGTGGGCCCGCCCTTGTCCCCGGCGGGCTCGGCGGCGGGCGAGCCGCAGCCGACCAGGACGGAGCCCACCACCGCCGCGGTGAGCCACTGGCGGACGGATCTCGACGGTGCGCGCATGGATGTCCTCGCTCTTTTTCTCGGGAAACCGGAACGACGCACCGAAGATACATGATAATCATTTTCACCAGACCGCCCTCCGGAGGACTCCCATGGCCCCTGCCGCCGCTCCCGCGTTGCTCGTCTCCGATCACGTCGCCGGAGCGGTGTACGTCGTGGCCGTGCCCGACGGCACCGTCACCGCACGCCTGACCGGCCGCCATCTCTCCGAGCACGCCGGGTTCCTGGCGCTGCCGCGCGGCCGGGTGGCCTGTGTCGACGACCGCCGGGGCGAGCTCCTGGTGCTCGACCCCTTCGGCGACCGGCTCGTGGAACGCGCGGTCCCGGTCGCCGTACCGGCCGAGCATCTGGCCTGCGATCCGACCGGCCGTCTGCTGGCCGTCACCACCGGCCTGGGAAAGAACACCGAGCCGTGGTCGGACCTGTTGACGGTCGTCGACCTCGCCGACGGGGACGCGGCACGGGTGCGCACCCGCGTCGGCGAACCGGGCGTGACGGTGCTGGGCGGCGACGACCCGCTCGTCGTGCTGCGCCACCGCGAACCCGGGGCGCTGGCCGTCCACCGTTTCGCGGATCTCCTCGCGGCACCGGCCGGCTGCCCCGCCGTCACCCCGCACGCGCTCCTGCCGCTGTCCGACGACGGGCACGGCGACGCCCACGACCCGGCCTCGGGACGGGTGTTCGCGGCGACGGGCGAGGGCGTGCACACGGCCCGCCGGAAGGACGGCGCGCTCGTCGCCGAGACGGTGATCCCGTGGGGATCGCCCGCCCGGGGCTGGTACCTGCGCCTCGACACCCGCCGGCGGGCACTTTGGAGCGCCCTGCGCGGTGGCGCTCCGGACCCGCTGGCATGGCCGGACTGGACCAACCAGGCGTGGCGCCACGACCTGGAGACGGGCCGCACCTCCCGCGTCGACCTCGGCCCCGGACTGGTCTTCCGGCTCGCCCTCGCCCGGAGCCACACCGCCTTCACGCGCGTACACCCCGACGGCGACGAGCTGGTGCTCCTCGGCCCCGGCGACACCGCGCGCCGCGTCCCCCTCCCCGCCATGGACGGCGCGCCGCGCCGCGGCGGCACCCCCTGGGAGGGCGTTCAGCGCCGTGCGGTCGCCGCCTCACCGGGCTCCGACTGGGTGGCCGTCACCCGCGGCGGCCACGGCGAAGTGCACCTGGTCGACGCCCGGACGGGCCGGGAGAAGACCCGCGTGCGCCTGGACACGCCACTGGACCACGGCGGTCACCTGACGATGGTCGCCCCCGGCGACGGCGCCGACGGCGATCCCGTGGGCCGGTGACGTCACGGGCCAATGGCCTTGCCGTCCCCGGTGGTCACCGGCCGAGCAGCCGCACGGCCTCCACGATGAGGTCCCAGAACCCGTCCGCGTCCAGCTCCACGCCCACCTCCGTGTCGGCGGGCAGTCCCGTCACCCCGTCCAGGTCCACCACCGTCGCGCCCCGGGTGTACGTGCCCCTGAGCTCCACCCGCACCGCCGCCCGCACCAGGCGGACCAGCGACGGGTCGATCAGGTGGGCGACGGTGAGCGGATCGTGCAGCGGCGGCGCGTCGAAGCCGTACACCTCGCGGTAAGTGGAGGCGAAGTAGGTGAGCAAGTCGACGCAGAGCCGGCTCAGCGGGGTGCCGAGCGCGGCGATCCGGGCGACGACCTCGGGCGTGGCCCGCGCCTGGTGGGTGACGTCGAGGCCGAACATCGTCACCGGCAGCCCGCTGCCGAGGACGATGTCGGCGGCCTCCGGGTCACAGAGGACGTTGAACTCGGCGGCGGGCGTGGTGTTGCCGCGGCCCGTCGAGCCGCCCATGAGCACGATCCGCTCGATCCGCGCGGCGAGTCCGGGATGGGCGAGCAGGAAGGCCGCGATGTTGGTGAGCGGCCCGGTCGGCACGAGCGTGACCGGCGACGGGTGCGCGAGCAGGGTGTCCCGGATGAGGGTGAGCGCGTCGCGCGGGTCCTCGGGGACGTCCGGCTCGCCCTCACCGAAACCGGGGCCGTCCAGACCGGAGCCGCCGTGGATGTTCTCGGCGATCCGGCGCGGTCCGTGCAGCGGCCGGTCCCGGCCCGCCGCGATCGGTACGCCCCGGATCCCGGCCACCGCACAGACCCGGCGGGCGTTGAGCGTGGTCTTCTCCACCGTCTGGTTGCCCGCGACGGTGGTGATCGCGAGCAGTTCGACGGCGGGGTGCGCGGCGGCCAGCAGGATGTTGAAGGCGTCGTCGTGTCCGGGGTCGCAGTCGAGGATCACAGGGACCGGCATGTCCTCACCGTCCCACACCCGGCCCGCCTCGCGAAGCACGCCGCCGCCCCGGAACGTCCGTCGCGCCGCTCACGGCGCCCAGTACCGTGCCAGCGCCCCTTCCTGGTACGGGGCCGGGCTGACGCTCAGTTCGCCGGCGAAGGGGCGGTCGAGGACGAAGACGAGGAGCAGGCTGAAGCCGATGAGGGCGGCGACCGAGGAGACGAAGAGGAGCTGGATGCGCAGCTTGCGCATGCCGTACAGGAAGGTGAGCGGGATGAGGACGAGCGCGCCGCCGAAGGCCAGGGCCTGGAGCAGCGGGGGCAGTTCCTGCTCGGCCATGGTCAGCCGGGCGCGGCGCTGGGAGGCGACGTCGTCGAGGTGGCCGACGGCCTCCTCGTAGAAGACCTTCTCACGCGCCGTCTTCGGCTCGTAGGTCTGCAGCACGTCGTAGACGGCCTGGAGCTTGCCGGCGGTGGCGGCGTGGCTCGGCCGGCCTGCCCGCATCTGGGGCCACTGGTCCTCGACGACGGCGTGGACGTAGCCGCTCAGCGCGGCGTCGAGCCGGGCGCGGACCGGCGGCGGGAAGGCGGCGGCGTCGCGAGCGATGAGGGCCGTGTCGGTGGCCTCGGTGGCCACGATGGTCTGGGTGCTCTCCAACTGGGTCCAGAGGGTGACGATGACGAACGCCAGGATGATCCCGTAGATCGCGCCGAACATCCCGAGCGTCACCCCGACCATGTCGTTGTGCTCCCCCCGCGCGAGTGACGGGTGTCTGCGGCGGAGCAGCACGCTGCCGGTGACCGCGAGGACGACGGTGCCGCCGACGGTGAGCACGGCCAGGGTGAAGGTGCTGAAGTGGTTGAGCAGCCAGAGCGACATGTGCGCGGAGTCTAGGCAGGGGCGCGCCCGACGGCGCGCGCCTCGCACACGCCCCGGACGGCGGCGCGGGGGCACGAAAAGGGGCGCACGGCGCGGCGGTGACGGCCGCGGGCGCCGCGCGGTGCCCAGGTCGTGGCGCGGGGAATCCACACCATCGGGTGACCGGTGTCCCGGTCGGACGACGACGCAGGTACGGGCCCGGTCCGTCGGCACGGCCATTCCCGGGGGTCCGCTGTCAGACCTGACTGGCACGATGCCCGCATGGAACTCGTACACCCGCTCGATGGTTTGGACGCGCGTCCCTGGTCCTCTCTCCGGCATGCCTACGGTTCGGCCGACGATCTGCCGGATCTGCTGCGCGCGCTGGCCGGCCCCGCGCAGGAGGCGGCGGGCGCGGCGCTGTCGGAGCTGTACGGGAGCGTGTTGCACCAGGGGACGGTGTACGCCGCCAGTGCGGAGGTGGTGCCGTTCCTGGCGAGGATCGCGGCGGCGGGGCACCGGGTCGTGGACGTCCTCGCGCTCCTGGGCGGCCTGGCCGAGAGCGAGGACGAGCACGGTGTGGCCCCGGGCACAGTCCGGGATGCCGTGGCGCGCCAACTCCCGCTGCTGCTGCCCCTGTTGACGGACGGGGACCCGGAGGTCCGCCGGACCGCCGCGTGGGCGGTGTCCCACACGCGTGCGGCGGAGCTCGTGCTTCCGGCTCTGCGGCGGTGCTGGGAGGAGGAGACCGAGGCCCCGGTGCGCGCCGAGGTCCTGGCCGGGATCTCACGGCTCGACCGGGCGGCCGGCGCGGTGGCTGCGGCCACGGTACTGGCCCCGTCCGCGGCGCCCGAGCTGCGCCTGGCCGCGGTCTTCGCCTGTCTCGACGCGGACGTGCCGTGGACGCGGGCGCATCACACGGCGATGCTGTCCGTCCTGCCCGCCGATCCGCTGGCGGGCGGCCTCGACCTGGACCGCACGGAGCCGCTTTCCGCCGTCGTGGGGGCGCTGCTGCTCCGGGACCGCGCGCCGGACCGGGAGGCGGCGTCGGCACTGGTCGACGCGGCGCTGCGGGACGACCGGGCCGACGTGCGGGCCGAGGCCCGGTGGGCGGCCGAGCGCGCCTGCGTGCTCTCCCGGAGCGCTCCGGCGCGCCTGCTGGACGCGCTGCGGGCCGCGGCCGTCGACGAGGAGTCCGTCCTCGCGACGGCCTCGCTGTTCGGGCGTCTCGGCCCTGCGGCCGCTCCGGCCGCCGACGTCCTGGCCGGCCCGGCCGCGAGGAACCCGGGCCGGGAGGACGACGGCGCGGACCGCGCACTGGCCGCGCTCGTCCTCGTCGCACCCGGCCGGGCGGCCGGACCGCTGGCCGAGGGGCTCGGCCGGCGGCCGCGGGCGCTGGCCGCCGCGGCCGGGTTCCCGACCGACGACTCGCACGTCGGCTTCCCGTACGACGGCGGCCTGCTCACCGCCGTCCGGCGCCGCCTCGGCCGCCCCGAGGCGCTGAGCGGCAACGAGTCATGGCAGTTGACGGCCCTGCTGCGCGGCTGGGGCGCCCGGGCCGTACCGGCGCTGCCCGAGTTGTACGGGGCGCTCGCGCACGTCCCGGCACACGCCGCCCCGGCGATCGCCGCGATCGCCCGGTCCGCCGGTCCCGCCAAACGGGCGGAAGCGGCCCGGTGCCTGCGCGCGGCCGCCGGGAAGGGATCGCTTCCGGCGGCGCGGGCCCTCTACGACGTCACCGGCGAGCACACGCCCCTGGTGGACCTCCTCGCGGCGGAGCTCCGGCAGGGCCGGCACCGGGTCAGAGAGGCCGCGGTGACGGCGGCGGACCTCGGAGCACGGGCACGCGACCTGACGCCCGAGCTGCGCGCCGCACTCGGCGGGCCGGACGGCGGAGCGACCACGCCCGACCTGGACGCGGACACCGCTCTCGCCGACGCCCTGTGGCGGATCACCGGGGACGCCGCCACGACGGTCGCCGCCCTCGACTCCGTCTTCGCACGGGCGGAGTCCGGGCCCTGGACCCGGTGGGCCGTGGTGCGGGCCGCCCGCGCGACCGCTCTCCTCGGCCCGGCCGGGCGGCCGCTCACCGGCCGCCTGGAAGCCCTGCTCGACGATCCGGTGCGGGTGCCGGCGGCGGCCCTGGCGCTCGTGTCCGTGGCGGACCCGGCCGCGCTGGACCGTACGGCACTCGCCGAGGCCGTGCTGCGCTCCGCCGAGCGGGCGGCGGACCCGGACGGTGCCTGCGACGCCCTGCACGCCCTGGGCCGAGCCGCGCTGTCGGCCGAGCAGCTGCGCCGGCTCGCCGCGCTCGCCGACGGCGACCTGCGGACGATCCGCTGGGGTGTGGAGGACCGCGTCATCCGCCAGGACGAGGCCTTCCGCGGCCGCGTCCGGGACCTCCTCACGGCCTTCACCACGGGGGCCCCGGCCACGGCCACACCGTGAGCCGAGGCCGGGGGCTTGCCTTCGTGTGCACTCCAACGCCTAGCGTGCGGTGCTGCCGGACACGACACCGCACACGAGGGGGACGGACATGAAGCACGTCGAACTGGGCCGCACCGGGGAGCGGGTGAGCCAGGTGGGGCTCGGCTGCATGCTGATGGGGACGACGACGGACGAGAAGACGTCGGTCGAGATGCTCGACCGGTTCGTCGAGGCGGGCGGGACCTTCCTGGACACCGCCAACTGCTACTGCTGGTGGGAACGCCCGGGGAGCAACGGGGGCGAGAGCGAGGCGCTGCTCGGGCGGTGGATGGCCCGGGGCCGGAGGCGGGACCGGGTGTTCCTGGCCACCAAGGGGGCGGGCCTCGTCGTGAACGCGGAGGAGGCCCGGGTCGAAGGGGGCGGGGCGGACTGGAGCCGGGCACGGTTCGACGGGGCCGGGGCGGCGACCCTGCGGGCGTCGATCGACGACAGCCTGCGGCGGCTCGGCACCGACCATGTCGACCTCTACTACGTCCACGTCGACGACCGGGAGACGCCGCTGGAGGAGACCCTGGAGGCACTGGCCGGGATCGTGCGGTCGGGGAAGGCCCGGTACATCGGCTGGTCCAACGTCCGCACCTGGCGCATGGAGCGCATCCGCGCGCTGTGCGAGCGGTACGGCTGGCCCGCGCCCGTCGCCCTCCAGCAGCAGCACTCCTACCTGCGGCCCCGCACGGGCCTCGACGCGGCATCGGTGGTGGACCACGAACAGCTCGACTACCTGCGCGCCCACGAGGACCTGACCCTCGTCGCGTACTCGCCGATCCTGCGCGGCATCTACGACGACGCGGCCAAGCGGCGGGACCACTGGATGATGGAGCGGTACGCGGGACCGGACGCCGAGGCGCGGCTCCGGGTGCTCGGGGAGGTGGCGGCGGAGGCCGGAGTGACCCCCAACCAGCTGGTGCTGGCGTGGCTGCTGCACCAGACCTCGCCCCGGGCCGTCCCGCTGATCGGCCCGCGCACCCTGGAACAGTACGAGGCCGCCCTGCCCGCCCTCGGCCTCGCGCTGTCGCCGGAGCAGCTGGACCGCCTGGACGCGGCGGGCGCCTGACGGGGAACGACAAAGGCGAGGAAGGTGAACCCTCTCCTCGCCACTCTTAACTTATAGCGCACCGGGGGGCTTGCGGCAAGGCCCCCGTGATGACTCACAATCGCTCATCTATGAATCTCACCACCAGCGCTTTCGCCCTTTCCGGCCACCTCTCCGCCAAGGCCGACCCGGCCCTGATCTCCGCCGACGACCGGCACTTCGCGGCCGTCGCGGAGACCCTCCGGGAGTCGATCACCGACCTGTCCGAGCGCCTCGCCGTGCTGCGCCGGGCGCCGGGCGGCGCCGGCCGTGAGGCGATGGACCGGGACGCCGAGATCCACCGGCTGTCCGGGCGCCTGCGCACCCTGCGCCGCTTCGGGCTCGACCTGTGCCTCGGTCGCGTCGTCGCCGCGGACGGCTCCGAGCCCCTCTACATCGGCCGGCTCGGCCTCACCGACAGCGAGGGGAACCGGCTGCTGATCGACTGGCGCTCCCCCGCCGCCGAGCCCTTCTTCGCCGCCACCCACGCCGACCCGATGGGCCTGGCCAGCCGGCGCAGGTACCGCTGGACGAACGGCCGGGTCAGCGACTACTGGGACGAGGTGTTCACGGCCGAGGGTCTCGAAGGGCACGCCGCCCTCGACGACCAGTCCGCCTTCATCGCGAGCCTGGGCGGCAACCGGTCGGCTCGGATGCGGGACGTGCTCGCCACCATCCAGGCCGACCAGGACGCGATCATCCGCGCCGGGTCCCGCGGCGCGCTCGTCGTCGACGGCGGTCCCGGTACGGGCAAGACCGTCGTCGCCCTGCACCGCACGGCCCACCTGCTCTACGCCGACCCGCGGCTCGGGCACCGCCGCGGCGGCGTGCTGTTCGTCGGCCCGCACCAGCCGTACCTGGCGTACGTCTCCGACGTCCTGCCCAGTCTCGGCGAGGAGGGCGTGCAGACCTGCACCGTGCGGGACCTCGTACCCGAGGGTGCGACGGCCGGGGAGGAGACCGACCCGGAGGTGGCCCGCCTGAAGTCGTCCGCGGACATGGTCCGGTCGATCGAGCCGGCGGTCCGGTTCTACGAGGAACCGCCCACCGCGACCGTACGGGTCTCGACCCCCTGGACGGAGGTACGGATCGGTGCCGACGACTGGGCGGAGGCGTTCGAGGCCGCGGAGGGCATCCCGCACAACGAGGCGCGCGACCGGATCCGGGAGGAGCTGGGCACGATCGTCCTCGACCGGCTGGACGGCGTCCTCGACGAGGAGGTGTCGGAGGAGGAGTTCCGGCAGGCGCTGCTGCGCGACAAGGAGCTGGGCGCCACCCTCGACGGCGCCTGGCCGCTGATCGAGCCGACCGACCTCGTCGGCGACCTGTGGTCCGTACCCGCGTATCTGCGGCTGTGCGCGCCGTGGCTCGGCCCGGACCAGGTCCGCAGGCTGCAGCGGGCGGACGCGCAGGCGTGGACGGTGTCCGACCTGCCGCTCCTGGACGCGGCGCGGCAGCGCCTCGGCGACCCGCAGGCCTCGCGGCGCAAGCGCCGGCGCGACGCCGCCGTCGCCGCCGAACGGGCCCGCATGGCCACCGTCATCGCCGACGTGCTCGCGTCCGACCACGACGGCGAGGGCGCGGTGACGATGCTGCACGGCCGGGACCTTCAGGACACTCTGGTCGACGAGGCGGCGCTGCCCGGGACGGAGGCGGATCCGCTGGCCGGCCCGTTCGCGCACATCGTGGTGGACGAGGCACAGGAACTGACCGACGCGGAATGGCAGATGCTGCTGCTGCGCTGTCCGTCCCGCAGCTTCACCATCGTCGGTGACCGCGCCCAGGCCCGCCACGGCTTCACGGAGTCGTGGCGCGAGCGCCTGGAGCGGATCGGCCTCGACCGGATCGAGGTGGCCTCGCTGAGCATCAACTACCGCACGCCGGAAGAGGTGATGGCGGAGGCGGAGCCGGCCATCCGAGCCGCACTGCCGGACGCCAACGTGCCGACGTCGGTGCGCAGCAGCGGCGTTCCCGTCGTGCACGGTTCGGTCGCGGACCGGGACGCGATCCTCGGCGCGTGGCTCGCCGAGCACGCGGAGGGCATCGCCTGTGTCATCGGCGATCCCGCCTTCCGGAGCGGCACCGACCGCGTGCGGTCGCTGACGCCGGGGCTCTCGAAGGGACTGGAGTTCGACCTGGTCGTGCTCGTCGACCCGGAGAACTTCGGCGAGGGGGTCGAGGGTGCGGTGGACCGCTACGTCGCGATGACCCGCGCGACGCGGCAGCTCGTCGTGCTCAGGAGCGCGTGACGGGCCCCGCAGCCCGTGCGGCAGGGGTGACCAGGCCCGACTCGTAGGCGTGGATGACGAGTTGGGCGCGGTCGCGGGCGTGCAGCTTGGTCATGGCCCGGTTGACGTGGGTCTTCGCCGTGGTCGGGCTGATCACCATGCGGGCCGCGATCTCGTCGTTGGACAGGCCCTGGGCGACCAGGGCCACGGCCTCCCGCTCGCGGTTGGTCAGGTCGTCGAGTCCCGGGGCGGTGCCGAGATCCGCGCCGGGGGGCTGGGTGACGTAACGGTGGATCAGCTTGCGTGTGATGGAGGGCGCGAGCAGCGCGTCGCCGCGCGCCGCGACGCGTACCGCGTGCAGGAAGTCCTCCGGCACGATGTCCTTGACGAGGAACCCGGCCGCTCCGGCGCGCAGCGCCTCGAAGACGTACTCGTCGAAGCCGTAGTTGGTGAGGATGACGACGTGCACACCGGCGAGCGCCGGGTCGGCGGCGATGCGCCGGGTCGCCTCGATGCCGTCGACGAGCGGCATGCGGATGTCGACCAGCGCGACGTCGGGGAGGTGCCGGGCGGCCAGGGCCAGGCCCTCCTGCCCGTCGGAGGCCTCGGCCACCACCTCGATGTCGTCCTCGAGATCGAGGAGCGCGCGGAATCCGCTGCGGATGAGGGGCTGGTCGTCGACGAGGAGGACACGGATCACGGGGTTCACGGGGTTCACGGGGTTCACGGGATTCACGGGATTCACGGGGTCTGCTCCACGGGGAGTTCGGCCTGGACGGTGAAGCCGCCTTCGGGGCGCGGTGCGGCGGTCACCCGGCCGCCGAGGGCGGTGACGCGTTCCCGCATGCCGAGCAGCCCGAGGCCGGGGACGGGGGCGGGAGCCGTGCCCGGCGTGTTCCTGCCGTCGTCGTCGACGCGGATCACCACGGCGTCCGGGCGGCAGGCGACGCGGACCGACACCGTGGTGGCGTCGGCGTGCCGGGCGACGTTGGTGAGCGATTCCTGGACGATCCGGTAGACGGTACGGTCGACCGCGGCCGGCAGGTCGTGCCGCGGGCCGTCGGTCGTCAGGGTCGCGTCCAGGCCCATCCCCCGCGCCCGTGCCACCAGTCCGGGCACGTCGCCGAGACCCCGCGGCGGTGCCGTGTCGTCGTCGCGCAGCGCCTCCAGGGTCGCGCGCAGCTCGCGGCTCGCCTCGCGGCCCGCCGTCTGGATCGCCAGCAGGGCCTCCGGCACCTCCTCGCCGCGCCGCCGTGCCACGTGGACGGCGACCTCGGCCTGCACCTTGATCACGGAGATCTGGTGGGTGAGCGCGTCGTGCAGTTCGCGCGCGATGTGCAGCCGCTCCTCGTCGGCGCGGCGGCGGGCGGTCTCCTCCCGGGTGCGTTCGGCCTCGTCGGCCCGCCGCTCGGCCTGCCTCAGGGCCTCTCCCGCGGCACCGGCCGCGACCAGCCAGGCGATCTCGAGGGCGCCCCTGGCCTGGGCGAACGCCTCTCCCGTGTCGTGCAGTCCGGAGACCAGGGCCGCGAGCGGGAGCAGGGCGAGGACGACCACGCTGGTGGCGACCGTGACGGCGCGGTGGCCGGCTCGTACGGCCGCGTACACCGCGAACAGGAAGGCCACGGCGGCCACGTCGAAACCGGCCGCCTGATAGCCCACCGCCGACAGGGCGGTGACGGTCAGCACGGCGACGGGTGCCCGCCGGCGCGCCACGAGCGCCAGTCCGCCGACGGTGAGCAGCGCGTACCCGAGCGCGTCGAGGTCCGGTGCGGAGGCCGGGCGCTGCCCGGCCAGACCGGTGACCAGCAGGGCCGCGGCGACGCCGACGGCGATGCCCCCGTCCAGGGCCAGGGCGCGGAGGTCGGGCCGGCCGGCGGACGGCCACGGTGCCGAACGGTCCGCCCAGCGGCGCGCCGAACGGTCCGCCCACCGGGTGGCCGGCCGATCTTCCCGCCGCGAGGCCGGACGATCCGCCCACCGGGAGGCTGGGCGGCGGTCGGTGGACCGGTCGCCGGTCCCGGCCGGCGCGCCCGCAGTCGTCCCGCTCGTCCCGACCGTCGAGCCCGCTGTCGACCCCCTCGCCACCCCGGCCGTCTCGCCCCCTGTCGTCCCGACCGTCACCCCGGCCGGCGACCGCCGATCCCCCGGCCGCTCCGTCGGCTCATCCGTACGCATGCGCGCACCCTAGCCGGAGGCACCGCCCGGGCGGATCACCGTCCAGGAGGAGCGGGCGACTACCACGTACGCGGTAGTCCCACGGCTCCTGCCGCGGGCGCGGTAGCGCGAAGTGTCCGCGGACGACGGACGACCGGCGGGGGTGCGCGGCGACATGCTCGGTGGCACATCCCGTCACCGGAAGAAGGAGCACCCCATGTCGCTGTCGTCCGTCCTCGCCCCCGTGCACTCGGCGGCCCCGGCGCAGCTGCTCGCCGCCGACGTCACCGCGATGTCCCCCGGGCGCCTGGCCGCCTCCACCTCCGCCCTCGTCGCCCTGGTGGGGGTCGTCGCCGGTGCGCTGGCCCTGGCGCGGGCCGTCGGCCGCCTCCGCTCCGGGAACGCGCGGACCGGGGCGGTGATCGCCCTGGTGGCGAGCCCGCTCGGCGCGGCCGTCGGCCTGGTGGTCGTGCTCACCGCTAAGGGCGGCCTCGGCACGGGCAACGGCCTGGGCGGCGGCGTGGTCGCGGCACTCCTCGGCGTCGTCGGTCTGGTCCTCGGCGGCCTGGCGCTGTCCCGGTCGCGCGGGTCCGGGTCGCGCGGGTCCCGCTCGGCCCGCTCCCGCACCGCCTGAGTCCCCGGCGCGACCGGTGCGAGGCCGGCAAACCGACTGCGCGAAGGGGCAGTTCGTCCTGCCCCCGCCGCCCAGGGGCCGGCCTGGACGGGGCACGGGCGGGTCGCGACGCTGGAGGCGGGGCTCGGCCGCCCCCTTCCGCGGACGTCTTCGGGGAGTTGACGATGAGCGCGTACGACCACGACCACGACCACGAGACCGGGCACGAGCACGAGCACCGGCAGGAGCACGAGGCCGACCACGGGCGGGGCGACCTCCTCGGCGCCCCCGACGCGAGGGCCCAGGACGGCGGCCCCGGTGCGGCGCGGCTCTTCGAGGCCGCGGCGGCCGGCCGTACGGATGTGGTGGGCGCGTCGGGTCTCGGCGTCCTCCAGCGGGCCGTGGGCAACGGGGCCGTCGGCGCGATGGTGCAGCGCAGCCGGAGCGCGGAGCCCGAGGCGGAGGACCTGACCGGGGGCGGGGAGCGGGCCGGGGCGCGTTCGCCGGTGCACGACGTGCTCGCCTCGGGCGGCGGGCAGCCGCTGGACGCCGAGACCCGCGGCGACATGGAGGCCCGGATGGGCGCCGACTTCTCGGATGTACGGATCCACACCGACGCCGCGGCCGACGCCTCCGCGAAGGGCATCGGGGCGCACGCGTACACCGTCGGGAACAACGTGGTCTTCCAGCGGGAGGCGTACGACCCGGCGTCGCCGCAGGGCCGGACGACACTGGCGCACGAGCTGACCCATGTGATCCAGCAGCGCAGCGGGCCGGTCGAGGGCACGGAGGCGCCGGGCGGGATCCGGGTCAGCGACCCCTCGGACCGCTTCGAGCGGGAGGCCGTCGCCAACGCGGAACGGGTCCTCGCCGAACCGGCCCGCGCCCCCGCATCCACACCCACAGACGCGTCCGCCCCCGCGCCCGCCGCCTCCGCCGCGCCCGCCGTCCAGCGAGCGGCGGAGGAGGACGAGGACGAGCAACCCGCCGATGTGGAGGGGTCGTTCGTACAGCGGGCGGCGGAGACGGGAACCGAGGAGGAGGAAGAGGCCCCGCCCGCGTAAGGGACGCACGAGCGGGGCCCCGGGCCCTGTGCGGACGGGACCGCCCGGCCCTACGGCGGCCGGACCCCCCGGCCCTACGGCTTCGTGCTCTGCATCGTGCCGCCGAGGAACAGGGACTCGGCGCAGCGGCTGGGGGTCGGGGCGTTGACCGGCCGGCCGATCTTGCGGCAGTCGACGGTCATGGTCACCCGGCCGCCGGCGGGCACCGTGATCGGCGTGACGAAGTGGTAGTCGGAGTCGCGGAAGTTCTCCAGGGCGAGGGTGAGGACCCGCGCGCCGCGGTTGACCGTGACGACCACCGTGCCCGCGTCGCCCTGCGGGTTCTGGACCACGATGTCGGTGAGCCGGAAGGTCTTGCCGGCCGGGACGGTCAGCGCGGTGCCGCTGCTCGAACCGCCGCCGACCCCGTCCCTGACCTGCACCTGGGCGCTGGTCGGCACGGGCGGCGGGAGGGGCTTGGCACTGGGGCCGGTGCTCGCCGTGGGGGTGGGGGCGGGGGTGGGAGAGGCGGTGCTGCCGGAGCCGCCTCCGGTCGCCCCGCCGGTCTGGCCTGCCGTCTGCCCGCCCGTCTGGCCACCGGTCTGGCCGCCCGTGCGGCCCCCGCTCCTGTCGGGATCGGTGGTCGCGGAGGCGATGACCTCCGGGGTGATCGCCTCGCGGGCCGCGGACTTCACGGCCGGCCGCAGCAGCCCGTACCAGAAGCCGGTGAGGAGCAGGGCGAGGACGCAGGCGACGATCAGGGCGCGCGGCAGCCAGCGCGGCAGGATGGGTTCCTGCTGGTAGGAGCCGTCGAGGACGACCGGGGCGGGCGGTTCCTCGCCCTCGGGGGCGGGCGGCGCGACCACGGCCTGGAAGGTGTGGACGAGCGGGGTGCCGCGCCAGAGGCGTCTGCCCGGCTTGACGCGCAGTTCGGCGAAGGCCGCGCGCCCCGGCTCGATGGTCAGCTCGGGACGCGTGAAGGAGATCCGGGCGCGCTCGGTGCCGGAGCGGGCGGTGAGCCCCACGGTGAGGGGGGCGTTGCCCCGGTTGTCGACGGCGACCTTGTGCGCGCCGCGCAGGATGCCGTGCGAGCCGCGGGGCACAATCTCGGCGGTGATCTCGGTGAACGGCGCGACGGTGACCCGGCCTTCGGGCACGACCGGTTCGGCCTGGCCGCTGGTGGGCACCACACGGATGCCGAAGGGAGTCTCGCCCGCGGGCACGGACGGGTCGCGGGGCGGCCGGAAAGTGACGGAGACGGTCTCCGCGCTGCCGGGGTAGAGGGAGAGCGTCGCCGGTTCCACCGTCGTCCAGGCGGCGCAGGCGCCGGCCGCCTCGAAGCGGTACTCCTCCACGGTGGAGCCGGAGTTGCGCACCTGAAGAGGGAGGGTCGTCTCTTCGCCCGGTACGGCGGTGACGGACGACGCGTCGAGGCTTGCCGTAAGACTCATGGGCGCACCGTAGGGTCCGGGCCCGTCGGCGGCATCGCCGGAGAAGGAACACTTTCGGGCAGATTCCGTGCCCAAAGCAACGACCCGGTTTTGGTGACGCTCGGTCAGGGAATTTCCTGTGCGCCGAACTACCGTTGATGCAGGCGTTGTCGACGCCGCGGAGGGCTGCCACGGGGGCGTGTGGGTCCCGGCGTCGGCCGCCGCTCGTCCGGGGGGAGCCCGACCATGGAACGTACGGCTGTCGCGTTACGCGCGCAGGACCCCATCTCGCAGGCCGGGGTGACGAGTCAGTTACGGGCCCGGCCGGAGATCACCGTGACCGAGTGGAGCGAGAGCGCCGACCCGGCGCCCGAGGTCGTCGTGCTCGTCGTGGACGGCGTCGACGAGGACGTGCTGCGGCTGCTGCGCCACATCCGGCGCACCAGCACCGCTCGCGCGGTGCTGGTCACGACGGACATCGACGAGCAGAAGCTGGTGAGCGCGGCGGAGTGCGGGGTCGCCGGGGTGATCCGGCGCTCCGAGGCGACCCCGGAGCACCTGGTGCACGTCATCGGGACGGTGGCGAAGGGCGCCGGCCATCTGCCGTCCGACCTGGTGGGCCGCCTCCTGGAGGAGGTCGGCCGGCTCCAGGGCCAGGTCCTCGGCCCACGGGGGCTGCACTTCACGGGGCTCGCGGCGCGCGAGGTGGACGTACTGCGGCTGGTGGCGGAGGGCTACGACACGGCGGACATCGCCGCGAAGCTCTCGTACTCCGAGCGCACCATCAAGAACGTGCTGCACGCGGTCATCACCCGGCTGCAGCTGCGCAACCGGTCGCACGCGGTGGCCTATGCGATGCGCCAGGGACTGATCTGATCCGCCGCGTCCGGAAGGCCCGTCCAGAAGGGCCGTCCAGCTGACCGCCGCTGCCCGTTCGGGCACAAACCCTACCCCCCGCAGGGGACTTCGCGCCGCAGACGGTACGGGCCGGATGCGGGATCCTCGGTCGGTCGGGCGCCAGGAGGACGAGGGGGTCGTGCGGTGGGCTGGTTCCAGTGGTCCCGGAGGACGGGCGGTCGGGCGCGGGGGCGTGCCGTCCTCGCCGTGCTCCTGCTCGCCGCCGGGGCCGTACCGGCGACGACGGCCGCCACCGCCGTACCGGCCCCGGTGGAGCCGGTGACGCCCGCCGCCGTGTCCCGGTCCCTGGACCCCGGGGAGTCGCTCGCCGTCGACAAGCGGGTCCTGACCCCGCCCGTACCGCCACGGCCGGAAGTGGTGCTCCTCGTGGACGGCACCGGGAGCATGGAACCGGTCATCGCGGACGTCCGGCGCGGGCTGCCGGACATCATCGACAAGGTGCGGTCCCACCAGTCGGACGCCCGGTTCGCGGTGACGACGTTCGGCGACCAGGTGGGCGACGTCGACGCCGGGTTCAGCGTGACGGCCGAACTCACGGACGACGACCGGAAGTTGCGGGACGGCGTGGACGCGCTCGACGCGGATCTCGGCTACGGCAGCAACGGGCCGTCCGAGGACTGGATCAACGGCCTGTGGCAGATAGCGAACGGTGCCGGCGGCAAGACCGTGTTCCGGGAGAACTCCAGCCCCGTCGTCGTCCTCGTCAGCGACGCGTCCAGCCACAATCCCAGCAACGGCCACACCATCGAGGACACGATCCTCGCCCTCCAGGACAAGAACGCCAGGGTCCTCGGCGTCGACGTCGACACGCCCAGGGGCGACGGACTCGACGGCAATGGAGACGCCGGCATCCCCGGCCAGAAGGAGGACCCGCCCACCACCCCGGGCCAGGCCACCCGCATCATCGAGGCCACCGGCGGCCGGAAGCTGTCCGGGATCGACCCGGACCGGGTCGCCGAGGCCATCGTGGAGGGCCTCGGCAATCTGCCCACCCGGGTCGGGCACCGGTTGAACGACTGCGACCCGGGCCTCACCGTGATCCTCGACCCGCCCGTGCGCGATGTCGTCAGCGGTGAGACCGCCGCCTTCGCCGAGACGATCACCGTCGCGCCGGACGCGCCGCAGGGCGCGACGCTCACCTGCACCGTGGAGTTCCTGCTCGGCACGCGCGCACCGGACAGCGCGACGGTCGGGCCGGCCGCGACCGTCGACCCGGGCTACGAACAGGAGATCTCGATCACCGTCAACGACGTGTCCGCCCCGGTCGTCACCGTCGACGACCGCACGGCACGCGCCCGGGACGACGCCGGCGCCCGCATCGACTACACGGCCACCGCCGTGGACGCCAACGACGGCGCGCTGACGCCGACGTGCGCGCCCGCGTCCGGATCGGTCTTCCCGGTGGGCACGACCACGGTCACCTGCACCGCCACCGACGGATCCGGGAACACCGGCACGGACACGGCGGTCTTCCGGGTCCTGCCGCCGCCGGTGCCGCCGTCCGCCGACGTGGCCGTCTCCGTCTCCCTCGCCCCCGCCCGTACGTACACGGGCCGGGCGGTCGTCGCCCGCTACACCCTCACCAACGCGGGCCCGGACACCGCGCGGACCGTCTTCGCCGACGCGAGCTGGCCGGCCGGGCCGGGGCGCGCCCTGTCCCGTACCGACCGCTGCACGACGGCCGCGCCCTGCGTCATCCCGCCCGGCGGCCGGGTGGTCGTCACCCAGACGGCCACGTACCCGCAGGCGGTCACGGGTACGGTCCGGGTGCGCATACGCGGCTTCCCCGCCGACCCGGAGCCGGCCGACAACACGGCCACGGCGCCGCTGCGGGTGCTCCAGCCGCGCCTGGAGGTCACGCCCCAGGTGGTCAGGCCGGGCGAGCCCGTGATCGTACGGGGCACGGACTTCCCGCCGGGCGAACGGGTGCGCCTCGTCTGGTCCGCGGGTCTCACCGCGGACAGCGCCCCGCTGACGGCGGGCCGGGACGGCCGCTTCGAGGCGCAGGTGCTCGTCCTGCGCAAGGACCGGCTGGGCCCGCGGACGCTGCGCGCGGAGGTCGCGCGCCTGGAACGCCTCGAACAGCCCGTGCTGGTGGTCCAACGCGCCCTGCAGCCGCCGGACTTCGCGGGGCGGGGGTGACGGTCCGGTGATCCACGAGGTCGACGACGTCCTGCGCACCCTCATCCGCGCCGAGGTCCTGGAGGGCGGGCAGGTGGCCGTGGTCTTCGACGCGCCGACGCGCGAGTGGGCGGCGAAGGTCAACGCGCCGATGGTGAACCTGTATCTGTACGACATTCGCGAGGACATGCGGCGCCGCGAGCGCGGGCTGCACAACGAGTACGACGAGCGCGGGGTCGTGGTGGCCCGCCGGCGGCCGCCGCGCTACTTCAAACTGTCGTATCTGATCACGGCCTGGACCAAGCGGCCGGAGGACGAACACCGGCTGCTGTCCTCGCTGTTGGCGTGTCTGCTGCGGTACGAGGCGCTGCCGCCGGCACGGCTCACCGGCAGCCTCGCCGAGATCGGCGCGGCCGTACCCATGTCGATCGCGCTGCCGCCGCCGGAGGACCGGTCGTTCGCGGACGTGTGGAGCGCGCTGGGCGGTGAGCTGAAGCCCTCGCTCGACCTGGTGGTGAGCGTGCCGGTGACGGCGTCGCCGCGCTATGTGGCGGGGCCGCCGGTCGGCGAGGAGGGCCTGGAGGTCCGGTTCGGGAACGGTCCCGCGCGGTGACGGCCGAACTCCTCGCAGCAGCACGGGAGATGGAGCTGCGGGTGCGGCGGGCGGTGGAGGCGCGGCGCGCGGTGGACCCGGATCCGGACGACGCCTTCCGGGGTCTGTATCTGACGGAGGAGGCGGTGGAGCGGCTGCTCGATGCGCCGCGTGCCTTTCCGCCGCCGGAGCCGGTGGCGCGGGCGGCACCCGACTCGCGGCTGTGGTCGCTGGCCGAGGGCTTCGGTCTCTCGGTGCTGGACGTCGACATCCTGCTGATCGCGCTGCTGCCGGATCTGGACGACCGCTTCGAGGCGTTCTACGGCTATCTCAACGACGACGTGACCCGGCGCAGGCCCTCGATCGGCCTGGCGCTCGGCCTGTGCGGGATGTCGCACGCGGACCGGGCCGCGAGGGCACGGCTGGGCGAGGGAGCGCCGCTGCGGGCGGGCGGTCTGCTGCTGGTGGAGGACCGGGAGCGGCCCTTCCTGGGCCGGGCGCTGCGGGTGCCGGACCGGGTGACCGCGTTCCTGCTGGGCGACGACACGCCGGACCCGCGGCTCGCGGACGTACGGGTGCCGTGGGAGGCGGTGCCGGGGGTGGGGGACCCGGAGCCGCTGGCGCGGTTCCTGTCGGCGGGCGGGGGCGGCGGGAGCAGAGGTGGGGGCGGGCTCGGCGGCGGTGGGCTCGGGGGCGGCAGAGGTGGGCTCGGCGCGGGCGGGATCGTCTATCTCCAGGAGGACCAGGGCGGTGCGGGTACGGCGTTGGCGGCCTCGGCGCTCGCGGCGGCGGGGCGGGCGGTCCTCGGGGTCGACCTTGCCCGGCTCGCGGAGGACCCGGCGCCCGCGGAGGCGGTACGGTGCCTGCTCCGCGAGGCCCGCCTGACGGGCGCCGGCCTGGTGTGCGCGCCGGTCGACGCGGTGGCCCGGGAGCGCGCGGGGCTGCTGCGGGCCGTCACGGACCTGCCGGTGCCGGTGTGCCTGGTGGGCCGGGTGCCGTGGGACGCGGCCTGGTCGGCGGCGCCGCCGCTGCTGCTGCGGGCGCCGAGGGTGGGGCCGGAGGCGAGGGCGGAGTTGTGGCGCCGTAGCGCGGAGGTCTCGACGCCCCTCGACATCCCTTCCCTCCTCTCTCCCTTCCTCCTCACGCCGGAGCAGATCGTGGGGGCGGCGCGGGCGGCGGTGCAGTCGGCCGCCGTGGAGTCCGGTCCGGTCACGCCGGAGCACGTACGCCAGGGGGCCCGCGCCCAGAACGCGGCCGGCCTCGACCGGCTGGCCCGCCGCATCGAGCCCACGGTGGGCTGGGACGACCTGGTCCTGCCTCCCGACACCGAGGCCCAGCTCCGCGAACTGACCGCCCGCGCCCGCCACCGCGACCATGTCCTCGGCACCTGGTCGATGCGTCCGGGAGGCGGGCGCGGCCGGGGCGTCGCGGCGCTGTTCGCCGGCGACTCCGGCACCGGCAAGACGATGTCGGCGGAGGTCATCGCGGCGGACCTGGGCCTGGACCTGTACACGGTGGATCTGGCGACGGTCATCGACAAGTACGTCGGGGAGACGGAGAAGAACCTGGAACGCATCTTCACGGAGGCGGCGGGCGTGAACGGCGTCCTCCTCTTCGACGAGGCGGACGCCGTCTTCGGCAAACGCTCGGACGTGAAGGACGCGCACGACCGCTACGCGAACGTCGAGTCCGCGTACCTGCTCCAGCGGATGGAGTCCTTCGACGGCCTGGCCATCCTGGCGACCAACCTCCGCGCCAACCTGGACGACGCCTTCACCCGCCGCCTCGACCTGGTCGTCGACTTCCCCGTCCCGGACCCCACCCACCGCCTCCTCCTCTGGGACCGCACCCTCGGCCCCCACCTCCCCCGCGCCACCGACCTGGACCTCCCCTTCTGCGCGGAGGCCTTCGAACTCTCGGGCGGCAACATCCGCTCGATCGCGGTGACGGCGGCCTACCTGGCGGCGGAGGCGGGCGGCCCGCTGACGATGGCGATGCTGATCCACGCGGTGCAGCGGGAATACCAGAAGCTGGGGCGGCTGACGCTGGCGTCGGAGTTCGGGCGGTACGCGGAGCTGTTGACGTGAACACGTATGAGCCGGGTGAGCGACTTCAGATGACAGCTCGCACCATTTCGTCCCAGTACTCTCCCGATTTCAGGGGGGCGGTCGAGTCGACTCCACGGAGGTCGTCGAGGAAATCTGCGACGAATTTCGGGTAGTCGTCCTCTGCGATCTCCACTTCCCCCTCCTCGAACTCGTTCACCTTGGCCTGGATCCGACAGATGAACTCGAGAAAACCTCCGAGGTGTTCGTTCAGCGGAGTGCAGGTTCCCTCCTTCCAGGAGAACACACTCCCCGCCGAGCCGTCGAGAACGACGATGCCCGCCTGGACCCCCGCCCCCAGGAAGAGGAAACCGTCCACTCCGGCTTGGACGACACGGTCGTCGTCCCGAATATCCTCACCCAGCGTCCGACACTCCCGGCCCAGGTCACGAAAGAACAGGTCGTCACCCAGCTGACGGGGAAGCCCATATCGGGCGAGCATTTCCCTGACGCGCCGGTCAGGCACCTTCTCCTCGAGCAGCGAAGCGCTCGGCTTCGCCACGGAAATCCCTTCGTAGGAGAAGACACTCGCGAATTCCTCAGGAGTGAACATCAACTTCCTCCAGCTCCGGCGTGCGCGGACTTGATCCTCTTGTCCACTTCCGCAATGGCTTCCTTCAGTACATCGGTCCTGGCCTTGAGCACGCTCTTCTGTTCGTCCGTCAGCTTCTCGTCGGAAAGATGCGACTCATCGAGGACGTCGACACCGATCTGAGCCTTCCTCAGGATGCCGAGCGACAGCAAGCCCTGCTCGCGCTTCCGACGGATCTTCAACCATTCCTCATCACCAGGGGAACCCGGCGCGTCTTCCGGACGACCCCAATAGCGAGCCGGATCACCCTTCAATAGCATTTTGTTACCACCGGCAGGAGCCAGCTCGCTCTCACCCAGGAACAGGTCGAACAGGTCTTTGTTCCTGTCCACGAGGGACTTTGCCACGACCGTGGGCTGGGCATTGCTGCCGCCGATGTTTCCTCCTTGGTAGAAGGTGGAGAATCGGGCACCGGCGTTCACCTGACAACCTTCCTCCCTCATCTCCCTGACGAACGAAGCCAGGTAATCGGCGCACCGTACGCAGCAGTTGTAACCGACGTGGAGGTCCAGATCGACCCGGATGTCACTGGGCTTGAGCCCCTTGGCGGGCAGCTCTTCCTTGATCTTTTCCCAGTAGCTCCTGAAGACGGCGATCACCGACTCCTCGGCGTGGGCCACCTCTGCCACCTTCGCTTCCTCGCGGGCGGCCACCTTCGGCTTGTTCTTGGAAGGACCGAACAGTCGGCCCATTGCTTCGTTGACGACGAAGCTGCCCGTGGCCCAGGCCTTTCCCTGCTGTGTGATGTTCGCGTACGACATCAGATGCCGGACGCTCTCCTCGTTCGGATCGAAGTCGAAGGAGGGGCTCGGCTCCGCGGGATTGACCCGCGCGATGATGACGAACGCGCCACCCGCGCCGGCCTCGACGTCGAGGCTTTTGACTCCCTTTCCCCTCCAGGCGGCCAACGAGGAGGCGAGGACGTGCGGGATGTCCTTCGGCTTTCCTTTGATCACCTGCCGGTAGGTGTACTCGGCGGCGTCTTTGGCGAGCTGCTGCTTCTGCCTCGGAGACAGGGAGCGCGCCGGATCCCTGCCGCCGTTGGCGGGATCCCCCGCCGTGGGCCTCTTCGGCTTCGGCTTGGGCTTGCGCTTCTGCCAGAGCGCCCGCCCCTTCTTCGCCAGGAAGTCGACGATCTTGTCGATCGCGCGGTTGACCGGGCGGGAGACCGCCTGGAAGACCGAGCGGACCTTGTTGGCCAGGTTGCCGATGCCGAGCAGGGCGGCCAGGAAGCCGATCAGGAGGGGGATGCTCGCGGCGAGGGCGGTTTCGACCATCTTCGGGACGCCGGCCGCGCCACCGTTGGCGATGGCGATGACCGCGTCGAGGACCGCGTTCACGAAGTCGGCGATCTGGGCGCCCTGGGTCACCACGAAGGTGACGATGTCGATGATGCCCTTGACCGCGCGGACGAAGGCGGACGCGGGGTTGAGGAGGGAGACGATCCAGGTGATGCCCGCGATGATGACCGTGGGGACCAGGTACTCCGTCAGTTTCGACAGGATCGTGGCCTTCAGGTCGCCCGTTTCCGCCTGGATCTCCTTCACCGCGCCCGCCGGGCCCTCGCGGGCCAGGGACTGGGCGACGGGGACGGTGGACTCGACCGCGGACATCGCCTCGTCGGGCACGCCCTTGCGGGTGACGCGGGTGCGGATGTTGTCCCAGGTGAGGCCGAGGAGCGAGGCGATCAGGGTGATGATGCCGCGCAGGTCGAAGCGGTCCGGGATCTCCAGGCCCGCCCTGACCGCGGTGCCCAGGAGCCAGGAGACCAGGCCCTTCTTCAGGTGCTCGCCGATGTTCGCCACGAAGAGCTGGAGGCCGGCGCCGACCGCGCGGACCAGGTTGCCCAGGAAGCCGATCGGGTCCTTGATGATCTTCATGACGGCCGAGGCGGCCTTGGCCAGGATCCCGAGCAGCAGGTTCTTCAGCTCGTTGATCGTCTTGATGACTCCGACGATCGCGTCCTTCGCCTTGTCGATGAGGCCCTTGTTGGCCTCCTGGAGCTTCTTGATCTCCTCGTCGACCGCGTTGAGCGCCTGCGTGTACTTCTGCGCCAGATCCTGGACCAGCTGCTCCGACTTCTCGTCGACCGTCGCTTCCAGGTCCTCGAACTTGCCCGCGAAGTCCTTCGCCGCCTCCTCCCCGAACTGCTTCAGGTCGGACGGCAGCCTGTCGACCTCCGCCTTCAACTCCGCCCGGCCCTGCGCGATACGGGACTTCGCCCGGCCCAGCTCCGCCCCGATCAGGTCCGCCACGGACGAGATCACCGTTCGCATCCGCGCCACGTACAGCTTGCGCGACTCCTGATAGAGGGCGTTCGCCTCCTCCGGCAGACCGGCGAACTTGTCCTTCACCCAGCGGGCCTTGCCCATGAGGCCCGAGTACCGCTTGTCCTTGTACTTCTTCATCCGCGCCTTGTGGTCCGCCGTGAAGGCGTCCCGCGCGGACTTCTCCCCCGCCGTGAAGGCCGTGTCCACCTTCTTGTCGAGGCCCTCCAGGGTCGCCTCGACGTCCTTCTTCGTCGCGTCGAAGACCTTCTGCAGCTTCGCCGTGACCTCGGCCCGCTTCCGCTCGTCCTTCGACTTCGTCTCGCCCTTGCCGCCGTCGACGGCCTTGCCCGCGGCCGCGCGGGTGGCGGTCAGGGTGTTCATGGCCTGCGCGCCCGCAGCCGCCGCCCCCGCCTTCGCCGCGGACAGCTGCTGCTCCTCCGCCGAGCGTGCCTGGCCCGGGGCCTTCGCCGAGTCCGTCTCCGCCGTCTTCTTCGCCTTCAGCGCCGCGTCGAACTCCGGTTCGTTGCCCTTGGCGAGCTGCTCCTCCGTGACCTCGGCGTCGGCGAGCGCCTTGTCGTTCTCCGCCGGCCCCTCGGAGAAGTCGGTGACGGCGGCCGGCTGCTTGTCCGGGACGGCGTCGGCGGCCCTCGGCGCGCCCGGGTTGCCCGGCGGACGGTCGGGGGCCATCGGGGTGACCGGCTTGTCCTTGGCCGCGGAGGTGTCCGGCGGGGCCTTGGTGGTGGTCTCGATGTCCTTGACGGAGGTGTTCTTGCCGTCGGCGACCTTGCCGTCGACCTCCTCCTTCACCTTGTCCGCCTTGCCGGACCCGGAGAACTTGTCGGCCTCGTCGAGGTTCTTCGGCGCCTGCGCCTCGATCGCCTTGTCGACGGCGGCGATGAAGGCCGCCTTGTCGAACGCGCCGGGCTCGGCCGCGTTCATCTTCTCCGCGTTGGCGGCCTTGCCCTGCGCCTCCTTGTCGTCCGGCGGCGCCACCGCCGCGTCCTGCGCGGCCTTGGATTCGGCCGCGGCGGGCGGGTGCGCGGCCATCGTCCGCTTCTTCGCGGCCACGTCCGCGCCGACCCGGCGGAAGCCCGGTGCCGCGGACGGCGGCGTCTTCACCGGGGCCGTGTAGCGCTGGGCGACCAGCCGGGCCACGGCCGCGTTGCCGGCCGCGCCCTGAAGGTGTTGCACACTGTGCGGCGACATCCCGCCCGTACGGGAAGGGCCAGCGGCCCGGGACGGTGCGGGGGTCGGGGTGGCGACCGTCCGGCCCCCGGAGCCCGTCGACGGCTTCTTCTCCGGGACCTCCTTCATCCGTCCCCTCCCGGTAGCCGGTAACCGGTGGCCCGCCGGCCGGTGGCCGGTGGCCGGTTGGCGGTGGCCGGTTGGCGGTGGCCGGTTTGCCGATGGCCCGCTCACCCGCCCCGTGCCCCGTGGCCCGTGACCCGCAGCCCGTGGGCCCATGACCCGTAGCCGGTGGGCCCGTGGGCCCGTGGGCCCGACCCGTGACCCGCCGGCCGTCGCCGTCGTCGCACGGCCAGCCTGGCCGCCGCCCCGGCCGCGCGCCGAGGGCGCCGAGGGTCCTCGGGCGCCCCGACCGCGCTGCCCCATAGGGCAGTTCACGCTGCCCAGGCGGGCGGCCGATCATCCGTTCCGGGTGATCGTCGGCCTCGCGAGAATGGCCCGGTTCCCCGGTCGAGGAGTGACGTCGAGGAGAGAGAGCACCGTATGCCGTCGTATCTGTCCCCGGGCGTCTACGTCGAAGAGGTCGAGTCCGGCTCCCGGCCGATCGAAGGAGTGGGCACCTCGGTCGCCGCCTTCGTCGGCTTCGCCCAGAAGGGGCCCTTCGACGAGCCGACCCTGATCACGAACTGGAGCCAGTTCGTGAGCCGCTTCGGCGACTTCGTCGAGGGGACCTACCTCGCCGCCTCGGTGTACGGCTTCTTCGCCAACGGCGGCGGGGTCTGCTACGTCGTACGCGTCGACGACGGAACCGGGACCGGGACCGGGACTGGAACCGGCGCCGGCACCGACGCCGGTACCGCCGACCCCGCCCAGCAGCAGACGGCACCCGCGCCCGTCGCCCTCGGCGCGTACTCCGTCGTCGCCCGCCCCGGCGTCACCGGCACGGTCACCGTCGAGGTCGCGGACGTCGAGGGCGACGACCCGCCCTCCGACGCCTTCCGGCTGATCGTCCGGCAGAACGGCAAGACGGTCGAGACCTACCCCTCCGTCACCACCAAGCGCAGCAAGGAGAACGTCGCCACCCGCGTCAACGCCACCTCCGCCCTCATCGAGATCACGGAGACCACCACCGGCGCCGCGCCCGCCCGCCCCGAGCCGCAGACCGTCACCCTCGCCCCGGCCCTCCCCGCCCCCGCCGCGGGCCCGGCCGGCGGTGCGGCGACGTTCACGCCCGAGGTGTACGTCGGAGACGCCGACCGCCGTTCGGGCCTCGGCGGCCTGGAGGCGGTCGAGGAGGTCACGACCGTGGCCGTGCCGGACCTGATGAGCGCCTACGAGCGCGGTCTGCTCGACCTCGACGGGGTGATCGCCGTGCAGCAGGGGCTGATCGCGCACTGCGAGCTGATGGGCGACCGGGTCGCGGTCCTCGACCCGCCGCCCGGGCTCAGCCCGCAGGAGGTCGGGGTGTGGCGGACCGAGCGGGCCGGTTACGACTCCAAGTACGCGACGCTCTACTACCCCTGGATCGGGGTGGCCGACCCGTCCTCCGGCCGGGTCGCCCTCGTGCCGCCCAGCGGGCACGTCGCCGGCATCTGGGCCCGCAACGACGACCAGCGCGGGGTGCACAAGGCGCCGGCCAACGAGGTCGTACGGGGCGCGGTCGCCCTCCAGACGCAGCTCACCAAGGGCGAGCACGACCGGCTGAACCCGATCGGGGTCAACTGCATCCGCGCGTTTCCGGGCCGCGGCATCCGGGTGTGGGGCGCGCGCACGCTGGCCTCCGACCCGGCGTGGCGCTATCTCAACGTACGGCGGCTGTTCAACTACCTGGAGGAGTCGATCCTCGCCGGCACCCAGTGGGTGGTGTTCGAGCCGAACGACGACGCCCTGTGGGCGCGGATCCGTCGCACCGTGGCCGCCTTCCTGGTCAACGAGTGGCGCAGGGGCGCCCTGTTCGGGCTCACACCCGACGAGGCGTTCTACGTGAAGTGCGACCGGGAGACGAACCCTCCGGAGAGCGTCGACGCGGGCCATGTGGTCTGTGAGATCGGTGTGGCGCCGGTCCGGCCGGCCGAGTTCGTGGTCTTCCGCCTGTCCCAGCTGACCAGCGGCACCGGTGCCGTCGACGAGTGAGGAGTCCCTCGTGCCCCTTCCCGATCTGGACAGTTCCGTCGGACACTCCTTCGGCCTGGAGTTCGACAGCGTCATCATCCGGCAGATCACCGAGGTCAGCGGCCTGAAGATGGAGCAGGACGTCATCGAGCTCAAGCAGAACACCGCGGACGGCAAGTACGCGATCAAGAAGCTGCCCGGCCGCCCCAAGGCGGGCGAGGTCACGGTGACCCGCGGCCTCACCGAGGACAACAGCTTCGAGCGGTGGATCAAGGACTCGCGGTTCGGCCGGATGGGCGACGCCCGCCGCAACGGCGCGATCATCGTCTACGACTACGAGGGCCTCCCCATCAAGCGCTACAAGCTGATCAACGCCTGGCCCAAGTCCCTGGAGATCGGCACCCTGAAGGCCGGCGACACCTCCGTCCTCACGGAGAAGCTGGTCATCACCTACGAGAGCATGGAAGTCGACTGATGCGGCGCACGGCGGCGACCGCGCCGACCCTCCACGCCGGCCGGCACGGTGCAGAATCCGAGGTCGGGGCCGGGGCCGCGACCGGGACCGGGGCCGGAGCGGGCCTGCGGACCGAGTTCCCGTTCACGCTCCCGCGTGGCTACGTCGACGAGCACGGCACCGTCCACCGCGACGGGGTCATGCGGCTCGCGACCGCCCGCGACGAGCTGGTGCCGCTGCGGGACGACCGGGTGAGGGAGAACCCCGCCTACCTGTCGGTGGTCCTGATCTCCCGGGTCGTCACCAGGATCGGCACGGTCGACGACATCCATCCCGGGGTGATCGAGGACCTGTTCGCCTCGGACCTGGCCTTCCTGCAGGACTTCTACCGGCGCGTCAACGCCGAGGGCCACACGCGGGCCGCCGTCACCTGTCCGTCCTGCCAGGAGGAGTTCGCGGTGGACCTCGCCGGTGGCCGCCTGGGGGAATCGTGACGTACGCGGCCGACCAGCTGTACGAGGAGGTCGCGTACCTCGCCTACCACTTCCACTGGCCACTGGATCAGCTCCTCGACCTGGAGCACGCGGAACGTCAGAGGTTCGTCGCCCAGGCGGCCCGCCTCGACGGCGGATGACGACGGGGCCGGGCGACGGGGGCGGCACGGGAGACGAGAACGAGCGGCGGTAGACGGGCAACGAGGACGGGCGACGGGGACGGCCAACGGGGAGGGAGCGGAACCATGGGACTGCTGTCCTGGCTGCGGGGCGGCCGCGGGACCGAGCGCCCTGCCCAGGCGCCGCCACGGGAACACACGCCTCCGCCCCGCGAGGACCGTTTCGACATTCCCGAACTCCCGCCGCTCCAGCGGATCTTGGGCTCCCCCGTACTCGTCGCCGACCCCTCCGCCTTCGAGCGCGGACTGCCCACCCGGCGTCCGACGGCCCTGTCGAGGCCGCTGGGTCATCTGGTCAGCGCCGAGGCGCCGAGCGGGCTCGTGGCGGGGGTGACGACTCCGGTCCAGCGGTCGGCGACCGACTTTCCCGTACGGGCTCCGGAGGCGGTGCTCGCACAGCCCGGCGCCTCGGCGGAGGTAGTGACAGTGCCCCCGGCCGGCGGGGGCACCGCGTGGACGCCCGGGCCCGGACCCTCGCCCCGGCCCGAAGCCGGGCCCGGACCCGAACCCGGGCCCGACGCCGAGCCGGTGACTCCGGTCGCGGAGGGTTCCGCGCCCTTCGGGCCCGTACAGAGGACGTCCTCCGACCTCGTCCCCCCGGCACGGATGCCCGAGCCGCCGCACGCGCACGAGCCGCCGACCGAGGCGGTCGGCTCTCCGACGGAGTCGTCCGTACGGCCCCTGGTCGGCGAGCAGCCGCTCCTGGACGTGCCGGCGGGAGCCGACCCCGCCGACGAGACTCCTCCGCCCGTCCAGCGCTCCCTGCCGCCCACCGGTACGCCGTCGACACCGTCACCGGCGCCCGCAGCGACGCCCCGTCGCACCCCCGGGCTCGGCGCGCCGCTCCCGGCGCTCCCGCCGACCGCCCAGCGCCAGGCCCCCGGGTCCCTCCCCGCGCCCGGACCCGCCCCCGCCACGGCCGCCTCCCCCCTTCCCGTACGTGGCGAGGCCGCACCGCCCCCGGCGCCGCCGCCCGCCCCCGCGCCCGAACCCGTCTCCGCGCCCGAACCGGTGGCGCCGCTGCTCGCCGACCGCCCGCTGCTGCTCCGTACCGTGACCGCGGAGACCGCGGAGACGGCGAAGTCCGCGCGGACCGCTCCGACCGCCGCTCCCCCGGCGCCCGCCGTGCCCGTGCGCTGGGGGACCGCCCCCGTACAGCGGCACATGGCCTCCGCCCCCGTACAGCGGACGGCTCACCCCGCCCCACCGTCCCTCCAGCGGACCGTGGACCGCCCCCCGACGCCCGATCGCCCGCCCCGGCCCGCGCCACCCCGCGACGCCGGGGACGTGGCCGTCGCCGCCGGCATCGCCCAGCGCATGGCCGACGGGAGCGTGCTCTTCGCGCCCCCGCCGCCGGTCCAACGGTCCGCCTCAGCCGCGCCGCCCCCGTCGCTCCCCTTCGTCCAGCGCGAGGCCACCACCGAGGAGCCCCCGCCCCCGCCCCCACCGGCCGAGACGGCACCGGACCCCGCGCCCGATCCCGTACCCGACCCGCCCGCCGGCCTCCCCGAGGGGGCGAACCCGCCCGCCACCGCACCGGAGAGCACCGCACCGCCCGGCACGCCGTCCGGCACCCCGCCCGTCACCGACGAGTTCGTCCGTGCCCTCTATCCCCCGCTCGCCCGGCTCCTCAAGGCCGAACTGCGCCTGGAGCGTGAGCGGGCCGGCCGGCTCATCGACACCCGGTTCTAGCCGCACGACACGCCCCGCCGCCCGCCGCCCCCGACATCAAGGCCCTCACGCCCCCCACACCGGAAGGAGCGAACTCCCATGGCCACCGCCGCCCAGAGCGACGACCCCGCCGTCAGCGTCTGCTTCGTCGTCACCATCGACGACATCGAGCTGGGATCCTTCAACACCTGCGAGGGCCTGGGCTGCGAGGTCGTCCTGGAGACCCGCGAGGAGGGCGGCAACAACGGGCACGTGTGGCAGCTGCCGACGCGCCTGAAGTACTCCAACGTGAAGCTCTCGCGCCCGCTCACCCGGGAGACCGAGAAGGTGGCCCGCTGGTTCGCGAGCATGACGACCGGGTTCACCCGCAAGACCGCGCACATCGAGGCCCGGACCGGGGACGGGCGCAAGGTCGCCCAGTGGGGACTGCTCGAAGTGGTGCCGGTGCGCTGGACCGGGCCGTCGTTCACGCCGGAGTCGCCGAAGGTGGCGATCGAGACGATCGAGATCGCCCATCACGGCTATGTGATGGAGGGCTGAGCCGCCATGACCCCACCCCCGTCCCCCTCCCCCGGCGCCCCCATCGCCTTCAGCGCGGCCGGCACCTCCGGTGTGGCCTCGGCCGGGAAGGGCGGTTCGGCCCGGCCGAAGCTGGAGCACGCGTATCTGGAGCTGCGGACGCCGCCCTCGGGCGGCGGGCTGACGCCCGGGGCGCCGTGCGGGCGGATCGACTTCCAGTTCAATCCGAAGGAGTTGAGCCTCACCAAGGCGGCGGCGTGGAAGCGGACTCCGGCGAAGGGCGCGAAGAGCGCGGGCCCGCCCGAGTACCAGGGGCCGCAGCCCAGCAAGCTGACGGTGGAGATGTTCTTCGACGCGGGTGACACGCAGGACACGCGGGTGGTGACCTCGGTGGAGCAGCTGTTCGCGTGCTGTGTGCCGACGAGCGAGACCCGGCAGCAGCAGCGGTCGTCGCCGCCGTGGGTGGTGTTCCACTGGGGCGGGCTGACCGGTTTCCCCGGTTACGTGAGTCAGGTGCAGGCGAAGTACACGCTGTTCACGACCTCCGGGGTGCCGATCCGGGCGGTGTGCCTGGTGACGATGGAGGAGATCAGCGGGGAGACGCCCGGGCAGAACCCGACGTCGGGGGCGCTCACGGCCCGCCGTACGCACCGGGTGGCGGCCGGGGACTCGCTGCCGTCCCTCGCCCAGCGCGAGTACGGGGATCCGGCGGCCTGGCGGGTGATCGCGGAGGCCAACGGCATCGACGACCCGCTGCGGCTCGCGCCCGGCACCCGGCTGCTGCTGCCCGCCCCGGACGAGCTGGGACGGCTGCGCGAGGGCGCCTCCGGCGGGCCCGCGGGCCGCCCCGGCGCGGGCGGTGGGCGCTGATGGCGGGGCAGGGTGTCGCCTCGGCGCTGGTCGTCGAGGTCGGCGGGAGCCCGTTGCCGGCCCGTCTGATGAACACCCTGGTGGAGGGGTACGTGGACGACAGCCGTACGCTGCCGGACCTGTTCCTGCTGCGGTTCCGCGACCCCGACCGGACGCTGCTCGCGCAGGGCGGGATCGCGGTCGGCACGGAGATCCGGCTGCTCGCGCGGGGCGGTGGCGGTACGGAGCCGCGGCCGCTGCTCGACGGGGTGGTGACGGCGCTCGAACTGGAGCTGGACGAGTCGGGCACCTTCACGGTGGTGCGCGGGCTCGACGAGACGTACCGGCTGCTGCGCGGGGCGCGGGTGGCCGGCTACCAGAACATGACGCTGTCCGACATCGTGGCGCAGGTCGCGCAGCGGGCCGGTCTGAAGCCGGGGACGGTGGACGTGGCCGGCCCGGTGCTCGACCACGTGGCCCAGGCGAACGTGAGCGACTGGGAGTTCGTGCGCTCCCTCGCGGAGGAGGCGGGCGCGCAGGCGTACGTACGGGACGGGATGCTGCACGTGGTGAAGCCGGCCGAGGCGGGCGGGGCGCCGGACGCCTCGGCGCGCGCGGACCGGAATCCGCTGGTCCTTGAGCGGGGGGCGAACCTGCTGCGCTGCCGGGCGTCCGTGTCGGCGGCCGAGCAGGTCTCCGAGGTGGAGGTGCGGGGCTGGGACGTGCGGGGCAAGCGGGCGCTCGTGGGCCGGGCGCCGGCGGGCACGTCGGCGACGCTGGCGCTGGGGGTGACGGCGGCGCAGGTGGCGGCGCCGTTCGGGGAGGCCCGGCATGTGGTGACGGACGGCGGTTACGGCACGCAGGAGCGGGTGGACCGGGCGGCGAAGGCGCTCGCCGAGCGGATCGCGGGCTCGTTCGCGGAGCTGGAGGCGGTGATCCGGGGGAATCCGGAGGTGCGGGCGGGCACGGCGGTGGCGCTGAACGCGGTCGGGGCGCCGTTCGAGGGGCGGTACACGGTGACCTCGTCGCGGCATGTCTTCGACGCGTTGCGCGGGTACGAGACGTGGATCACGGTGTCCGGGCAGCAGGAGCGCTCGCTGTTCGGTCTGACGGGCGGCGGCGCCGGGGCCGCCGCGGGCCCGGGATCGTCGGGGCACGGTCCCGGCGGCGGTCTGGTCAACGCGACGGTGACGGACACGCAGGACCCGGAGGGTTCGGGCCGGGTGAAGGTGACGTTCCCGTGGTTGTCGGACGAGTACGCGAGCGACTGGGCGCGGACCGCGCAGGCGGCTGGCACGGGCGGGGGCGAGCCGTACATCCCGGAGGTCGGCGACGAGGTGGTGGTCGGCTTCGAACAGGGGCGGCTCGACCGGCCGTACGTCCTCGGCGGCCTCTACAACGGCCAGGACCGGCCGTCCGGGGGCGGCGCGGTGGATCCGACGTCCGGGTCGGTCGACCGGCGGGCCTTCGCCTCCAAGGGCGGGCACCGGCTCGAACTCCTCGACGCGGCGGGCGGGGCGCAGGGGGTGCGGCTGCGGACCGGTGACGGGAAGCTGACGATCGACCTGGACCAGTCGGGGACGGCCGTGACCATCGGCAGCGACGGGGCGGTGCGGATCACCGCGAAGGAGAAGGTGTCGATCACGGCCTCGGGCGGCGTGAGCGTCTCCGCCGACCGGGGTCCTCTGGAACTCCGTGGTGAGAGCGTGTCGGTGACGGCACGTCAGGGCGTACGGGTGGACGGCGGCCAGGGCGCGGTGCGGCTGGCGACCGGTGGCGCGGTGGACGTCCAGGGGGGCACGGTCACGGTGGACGGGACCCGGCGCACGGACCTGAAGGGCGGCACGATGCTGTCGGTCAGCGCACCCCTGGTGAAGATCAACTGAGAGGTACGGAGGGGTACACATGGCACAGGCAGCGGCCGCCGCACGGGTCGGCGACCCGACCGCGCACCCGGGGGTGATCACTCCTCCCGGGGTGCCGTCGGTGCTGATCGGCGGGCAGCCGGCCGCCACCGTCGGCACCGCCCACCAGTGTTCCTCGCCCGCCGCGCACCCGCCGTCGGCGCTGGCGCCGCCCGGCTCGACCACGGTGCTGATCGGGGGCCGCCCGGCCGCCCGGGTCGGTGATCTGTCCGGCTGCGGCTCGGCGGTCGTGTCGGGCTGTGCGTCGGTGCTGATCGGAGGCTGAGGAGCGGTATGGGACAGGAGTTCATCGGTGCGGGCTGGGCGTTCCCGCCGCGCACGGACGCGACCGGCTCGATCGCGCTCGTCCGGGGCGAGCGGGAGCTGGAGGAGTCGATCCGGCTGATCCTCGCCACCTCTCCCGGGGAGCGGCCGATGCGGCCCGAGTTCGGCTGCGCGATCAACGACTACGTGTTCGCCCCCGCCGACGCGGGGACGGCCGGGCAGCTCGCCTACGAGGTGCGGCTCGCGCTGGAGCGCTGGGAGCCGCGGATCGAGGTCGTCGAGGTCGCGGTCCGTTTCGACGAGGTCGACAACGGGGTGCTGTACATCGACATCGGCTACACGGTCCGCGGCGCCAACGACCCGCGGAACCTGGTGTTCCCGTTCTATGTGATCCCGCGCCACGACACCGCCCTGCCGCCCGGCCCGGGCGCGGCCGGAGCGGGGCGCGGGTCCTGGCCCGGTCCCGGCGCGACGGAGGAGGACCGCGGATGACCCTGCCCAGCCCCCATCTGGACGACCGGCACTTCCAGATCCTGGTGGACGAGGCCAAACGGCTGGTGCAGCGGCGCTGCCCGGAGTGGACCGACCACAACGTCTCGGACCCGGGCGTGACGCTGATCGAGGCCTTCGCGACCATGGTCGACCAGCTGGTCTACCGGGTGAACCGGGTGCCGGAGAAGAGCTATCTCGCCTTCCTCGACCTCATCGGGGTGCGGCTCCACCCGCCGACCGCCGCCGGCACCGACGTGACGTTCCGGCTCTCGGCGCCGCAGCCCGAGCCGGTGTTCGTCCGGGCCGGTACGGAGGTGGCCACCGTCCGCACCGAGACCGAGCCCGCCGTGGTGTTCGGCACGACCCGGGACCTGACGATCGTGCCGTGCTCGTACGCGGCGCTCGCGACCCTGCCCGCGGCGACCGGCGCGGGCGACGGGGCCGACCGGGTCGCCGTGGACCGCACCGAGGAGCTGGCGCTCGGCCGCGAGGTGCCCTGCTTCTCCCCCGCGCCCGCCCCCGGCGACGCCCTCTACGTGGGCCTGTCGGCGGCGGTGCCCGCGGGTGTGGTGGTGCTGCGCCTCGACTGCGACGTCCAGGGCGTGGGCGTCGACCCGCTGCGGCCACCGCTGGTGTGGGAGGCGTGGGACGGGCGGCGGTGGGCCGCGTGCGAGGTGGAGAAGGACGACACGGGCGGCTTCAACCGCTCGGGCGAGCTGATCCTGCACCTGCCCGCGACGCACACGGCGCTGAGCATCGTGCGGCGCACCGGCGGCTGGCTGCGCTGCCGGCTCGTCGCCGCGGCGCCGGACCAGCCGACGTACGTGGCGCCGCCGGTGGTGCGCGGGATCACCGCGTTCACCATCGGCGCGACGGTGGGCGCCGAGCACGCGGAGCGGATCACGGACGAGGTCCTCGGGACGGCCGAGGGGGTGGCGGGGCAGAGCTTCACGGTGGCCCGGCCGCCCGTGGTTCCCGGGGAGTTCGCCCTGGAGGTGATCGCGCCGGAACCGCCGGACCTCTCCGCCGGGCCCGACGCGCCCTGGACGCGGGTCGACGACTTCGCGCACTCGGGGCCCGGCGACCGGCACTTCACCCTCGACGAGGGCACGGGCCGCGTCGAGTTCGGCCCGGCCGTACGCGAACGGGACGGATCGGTGCGGCAGTTCGGCGCCGTCCCGCCCAAGGGGGCGACCGTCCGCGTGCGCGCGTACCGCACCGGCGGCGGGGTGCGCGGCAACGTGGCCCGCTCCACCCTGCGCGTGCTGCGGAGCACGGTGCCGTTCGTGGCGAGCGTGGAGAACCGCCGCCCGGCGCTCGGCGGCGTCGACGGCGAGACGGTCGACAGCGCGCGGGTCCGCGGCCCGCTGACCCTGCGGACGCTGCAACGGGCCGTCGTGCCGCGCGACTACGAGCTGCTCGCCCGCGAGGTGGCCCCGGACGCGGCCCGCGTGACGTGTGTCCCCGACGACGGCGAGGGCGGGGTGCGGCTGCTCGTCGTGCCGGCGGGGCGCGGCGACGCCCGGGGCCGGATCGCCTTCGAGGAGCTGATCCCGCCGCCGCGGACCCTCGAACGGATCGCGGCGCACCTCGACGCCCGCCGCCCCATCGGGGCGCGCGTGGTCGTCGAGCCGCCGTTCTACCAGGGCGTCACCTTCGTCGCGACCGTGCAGGCGAGCCGCGGCGCCGCCGCCGAACGGGTCCGGGAGGAGGCCCTCGCCGCCCTCGACGGCTACTTCAACGCGCTGACCGGCGGACCGGCCGGCGAGGGCTGGCCCTTCGGCCGGCCGGTACAGACGGGCGAGGCGTACGCCGTGCTCCAGCGGGTCCCCGGTGTCGACCTGGTCGACGACGTGCGGCTCTACCGGGCCGATCCGGTGACCGGGCGGCGCACCGAGGTACCGGACGGGCGGATCGCCCTCGACCGGCACGCCCTCGTCTTCTCCTACGAGCACCAGCTGAGGGTCCGGGAGGTCTGACCACCGTGCGCACCGCCGTCCCCGGGCTGCCGAGCCCGCACCCGCTGATCGACCTGCTGCCCGCGGTCTACCTGGAACACGACTTCCTGGCCCGCTTCCTCGCCGCCCTCGACGAGGTCCTGGCCCCGGTCCTGCTGACCCTCGACAACCTGCCCGCCCACCTCGACCCGCGCACCGCGCCCGAGGACTTCCTCGACTGGGTGGCCGGCTGGGTCGCCGTCGAGCCGGACCGGGAGAGCCCCCCGGAGCGCCGCCGGGCCACCGTCCGGGGCGCGGTGGACCGACACCGGGCGCGCGGGACGCTGCACGGCCTCGCGCGGGCGCTGCGCCTGGAGACCGGCGGGAGCGAGCCCGAGATCACCGAGAGCGGCGGCACGGTCTGGTCCGCCACCCCGGGCACCCCGCTCCCGGGCACCCGGCGCCCCTGGGTCACGGTCCGGCTCGCCGTCCCCGACCCGGGGCGGGTCAGCCGGGCCCGCCTGGAGGAGTTGATCACCGCCGAGATCCCGGCCCACGTCGGCTTCACCCTGGAACTGCTCCCGGCGGATGCGGGAGGTGCCGGATGACCTGCCCGACGTGCGGACTGCGCAACGCGCCGGGGACGCCTTTCTGCGCGTCGTGCGGGGCGTTCCTGGACTGGGACGGGGAGCGGGACAGGGAGGGGGGCGAGGGCCGGGGCCGGGGCGGGAACTCCGGCGCGGGCGGGGACTCGGCCTCCGGTGCGGGCGGGGACTCTCGTACGGGCCAGGGCTCGGGCTCCCGTACGGGCGGGGGCTCGGATGCGGGTGCGGGCGGGGGCTCGGATGCGGGCGCAGACTCCCGAACGGGCCAGGGCTCGGATGCCGGTGCGGGCGGGAGCTCGGATGCGGGTGTGGGCGTGGGCTCCGATGCGGGCGGGGACTCCCGAACGGGCCAGGGCTCGGGCTCCCGTACGGGCCAGGGCTCGGGCTCCCGTACCGGCTCCGGCTCCCGTACCGGCACCGACTCCCGTACGGGTACGGGCTCCGATACGGGTCCGGGGGCCGGCCCCGGACCACGCCGCGCACCCGCACCGGCACCCGCGCCCGCACCGGCGGCGCCGGCCCCGGTCCCGGTGCC
>NZ_JBEOUO010000022.1:0-110277 GCF_040302485.1 Streptomyces sp. NPDC126499
CCGCCGGCCGTCCTCGGGCGCCGCCTCCAGCGGGGCCGCCGCCGGACCGGGCCGCAGCCCCGCCCGGCGCCGTACGGTGTGCACGGCGGCCGCGTCGAGCAGCGCGACGGCCGCCGCGTCCCCCGCGCTCCCGGCGGGCGGCTTCCGGTCGGTGCCCAGCAGTGCCGACGTGACGAGCTCTTCCCAGGCGTCCATGGACTCCTCCAGACGTGTGTGGCCGAGTGGTCGGCGACGGTCGACGGTCGGCGGTCGGCGTGCGACGTTTCAGACGGGCGGCACCGTCTCCCCGGCGGGCGGCGACGGTCGACGGTCGGCGTGCGACGTTTCAGGCGAGCGGCACCGTCTCCCCGGGCGGGGGGGCGGCGACGTTCGACGGTCGACGTGCGACGTTTCAGACGAGCGGCACCGTCTCCTCGGGCGCCTCCGGAGCCCAGGCGGCCAGCGGGGTGAACCCCTGATGCCCGATCTCTCCGAAGACGGTGATCGGCCCCCCGCCCGACAGGGCGACGAGACGCCACAGCCCGGAACGCCCTTGCGCGCCCCGCGTCAGCGGCACGGCGCCGCGCTCGTCCGCGCGCCCCCCGGCGCTCGGGGGGACCGGCTCCGGCGGCTCCGCTCCACCCGCGTCGGCCAGCTGCCAGCCGTGGTCCGCGCGGGCCGGGACGACGCCGGAGAGGGTGACCGGCCAGGTGTCCAGCCAGGGGTCCTCCTTCAGGACCCGGCCGTAGGCGGCGAGGGCGTCGGCGAGGGAGGTGCCGGAGGGCGGGGCGGTCGAGGGGGAGAGGCCGAAGCGCTCGACCAGCTCCGCGCGGAGGCCGCCCCCGCCCTCGTACGGCCGCAGTGCGGCGTCGAGCACCGACCCGACCGGCAGCGCGAGTTCGGGCGCCCGGCCCGCGGCGCCGAAGGAGAGGAGGAGGGCCGTGCGGCCGCTGGTGCGGCCGTGGAGCCAGACGCGGCGGGTCGTCAGACGGCCGTCCGCCGAGTCGTACTGGGCGAGCACCAGCCACCCGTCGCGCACCACGGGACCCTCCGGCGGCGCCGACAGGCCGACCCGGCTCCGTACCGTCGCCGCCAGCGGGCCGGGCAGCCGGTCGGTGGACAGCCAGGCGCGGTCGAGGAGATGGGTCAGCGCGCACTCCTCCAGGAGGCGCACCGGCCAGCCGGCCCCCGAGCCCGGTATCGCCCCCAACTCCCGCACCCGGCTCGCGAGCCCCGGCGCCTGCGCGTCGACCATGCGGGCCGCGGTCTCCTCCCACAGCCCGTACCCGGCGGTCTCGGCCGAGGCCAGCCCGCCGCGCAGCAGATCCGCGAGCCGCCGCTCCAACTCCTGCGCGCCCGCGGTGATCCGGGCCGCCCTCCGCTCCGAGCGGCGCCGCGCCGCCTCCGGATCGGCCGGGCCGGTGTCCGCCTCGGCGCGCGCCCCCTCGGCCCGCTCGCGCCGCCCCGCCAGCCACTTCTCCGCCCAGTCCGGCGCCCCCGCCTCCGTGTCCGGCACCCCGCCGCCGGCCCACAGCAACAACAGCCCCAGCGCGTGCTTGCACGGAAACTTCCGGCTCGGACAACTGCACGCGTAGGCCGGGCCGGTGGTGTCCACGACCGTCCGGTACGGCGTCCGCCCGCTGCCTCTGCACAGCCCCCACACGGCCCCCCGACCGCCGCAGCCCGTCCCGGACCACGGGCCGGCCACGCCCAGCTTGCCTCCCGCCCTGCGCGACGCGTCGTCAGGAGCCAGTGCCAGCACCTGATCCGCCGTCCAGCGCACCCCCTGCTCAGTCATACGAACGACCGTACGGGCCACCACTGACAATGCCCCTCGACCGCCTCCCACCTGCGGTTTCCCCGGCCGCGAGCCGATTGTCAGTGGCATGGGGCACCGTGGATCGCACAGCAGGTCGAACGATCTGGAGGGGGACCCATGACCCTGCCCGAAACCACCACCGCGACTGCCGGGGCGACCACCGCGACTGCCACGGCGACCACCGCGGCGACCGCCGCGCACACCTCCCGCGAGACGGTCCTGCGGCCGCACGCCGAGGACGCCTTCGCCCACGAACTCACCGCACTCGCCGCCGCCGACGACCGGCCGCGCCCCACCCGCTGGCGCCTCTCGCCCTGGGCCGTCGCCACCTATCTCCTCGGCGGCACGCTCCCCGACGGCACGGTGATCACACCCAAGTACGTCGGTCCGCGTCGCATCGTCGAGGTCGCCGTCACCACCCTCGCCACCGACCGCGCCCTGCTCCTGCTCGGCGTGCCCGGCACCGCCAAGACCTGGGTCTCCGAGCACCTGGCCGCCGCCGTCAGCGGCGACTCCACGCTCCTCGTCCAGGGCACCGCCGGCACCCCCGAGGAGGCCATCCGCTACGGCTGGAACTACGCGCGGCTGCTCGCCCACGGCCCCAGCCGCGACGCCCTCGTGCCCAGCCCCGTCATGCGGGCCATGGCGCACGGCATGACCGCCCGCGTCGAGGAGCTGACCCGCATCCCCGCCGACGTGCAGGACACCCTCATCACGATCCTGTCCGAGAAGACCCTGCCCATCCCGGAGCTGGGCGAGGAGGTGCAGGCCGTCGGCGGCTTCAACCTCATCGCCACGGCCAACGACCGTGACCGCGGCGTCAACGAGCTCTCCAGCGCGCTGCGCCGCCGCTTCAACACCGTCGTGCTGCCGCTGCCCGCCACCCCGGACGCCGAGGTGGACATCGTCGCGCGGCGCGTCGACCAGATCGGGCGCTCGCTCGACCTCCCCGCCGTGCCGGAGGGCGTGGACGAGATCCGCCGGGTCGTCACCGTCTTCCGCGAGCTGCGCGACGGCGTGACCACCGACGGCCGCACCAAGCTCAAGTCGCCCTCCGGGACGCTCTCGACGGCCGAGGCGATCTCCGTCGTCACCGGCGGACTCGCCCTCGCCGCCCACTTCGGCGACGGCGTGCTGCGCTCCGCCGACGTCGCCGCCGGTCTGCTCGGCGCGGTGATCCGTGACCCGGCGGCCGACCGGGTGATCTGGCAGGAGTACCTGGAGACGGTGGTCCGCGAGAGAGACGGCTGGAAGGACTTCTACCGCGCCTGCCGCGAGGTGAGCGCATGACGCGGCGCATGGGCGGCCCGGCCGCGCGGGTCAGGGGCGCGGGAATCGGTGCGGGTGAGGCGCTGGGTGGCGAGGTGCGTGCTGCCGTTGCGCGGGGCGGGGAGCTCCGCGTCGGCGGTGAGGCGCTGGGGGGTGAGGTGCGTGCTGCCGGTGCGTGGGCCGGCGAGGCCCGCGTCGGCGAGGTGGCCGGTGGTGAGGCGCTGGGTGGTGAGGGCCGTGCGGCGGCCGTCGCCCGCGCCGGAGCGGCTCGCGTCGGGGAGGTGGCCGGTGGTGAGGTACGTGCCGGGGAGGTCCGCGTCGGCCGGGCGGCCGGCCGTGAGGTACGTGCCGGCGTCGGCCGGGGCGGAGAGGGCCGGGCCCGGGCCGTTGGGACGAGCGTCGGCGGCGGGGCCCGCTCCACCGAGGCCGGTGCCGGCACGGTGGACGCCCGCGTGGGCGAGGGCCCCCTCGGCGAGGCCCGCACCGCCGTCGCCGGTGCCGTCGGCGTGCGTACCCCCGTCGGTGCACGCCGTGCCGGCACCACCGGCCCCGGGCCACTCGTGCTCGGCGTGCGGCACCACGGGCCCGGCTCGGCCCGGGCCGTGGCCGCGGCCTTGGAGGCGGGGCGGCCCAAGGCCGTGCTCATCGAGGGGCCGCCCGAAGGCGACGCGCTGGTCGCGCTCGCTGCGGACGAGGAGATGCGGCCTCCCGTCGCCCTGCTCGCGCACGCCGCGGACGACCCGGGGCGGGCCGCGTTCTGGCCCATGGCCGAGTTCTCGCCCGAGTGGGTCGCCATCCGCTGGGCCCTCGCCCACGGCGCCGCCGTCCGCTTCATCGACCTGCCCGCCGCCCACACCCTCGCCGCCACGGACCCCACCTGGGGCGACGAGGACGAGGTCGCCGGCCAGGGACTGCGCGTCGACCCCGTCGCCGAGCTCGCCGGCGCCGCGGGCTACGACGACGCCGAGCGCTGGTGGGAGGACGTCGTGGAACTGCGCGGCGCCGCCGACCCCTTCGCCCCCTTCGAGGCCCTCGCCGACGCCATGGGCGCGCTGCGCGAGGCGTACGGGGACGGGGGCCACCCGCGCGACCTGGTGCGCGAGGCGTACATGCGGATCCAGCTGCGGGCCGCGCAGAAGGAGTTCGGCGACGACGTGGCCGTCGTCTGCGGTGCCTGGCACGTGCCCGCGTTGCTCCGCAGGAGCCGGGTCACCGCCGACCGGGCCCTGCTCAAGGGGCTGCCCAAGGTGAAGACCGAGCTGACCTGGGTGCCGTGGACCCACCGCCGCCTCGCCCGCCGCTCCGGTTACGGCGCGGGCATCGACGCCCCCGGCTGGTACGCGCACCTGTTCTCCGCCCCCGACCGGCCCGTGGAGCGGTGGATGACGAAGGTCGCCGGGCTCTTCCGGGACGAGGACCTGCCCGTCTCCTCCGCCCATGTCATCGAGGCGGTGCGGCTCGCCGACACCCTCGCCGTGCTGCGTGGCCGGCCGCTGCCCGGCCTGGGCGAGACCATCGACGCCGTCCGGGCCGTCATGGGCGACGGCTCCGACGTGCCCCTCGACCTGGTCCGCGACCGGCTCGTCGTCGGCGACGTCCTCGGCACGGTCCCGGCCGGCGCCCCCGCCGTACCGCTCCAGCGCGACCTCGAACGGCTCCAGCGAGCGTTGCGCCTCAAGCCCGAGGCGCACGAGCGCGAGCTCGACCTCGACCTGCGCAGGGACAACGACGCGGCCCGCAGCCGGCTGCTCCATCGGCTCCGGCTGCTGGGCGTCGGCTGGGGCACACCCGTGGCGGGCCGCGGCTCCACCGGCACCTTCCGGGAGAGCTGGCGGCTTCGCTGGGAGCCCGAGCTCCACGTCCAGGTCGCCGAGGCGGGCGTCTGGGGCACCACCGTCGAGGCCGCGGCCACCGCCAAGGCAGCCGCGCAGGCCGCCGCGGCGGAGGACCTCGCGACCGTCACCGCCCTCGCCGAGCAGTGCCTGCTCGCCGGGCTCGGTGACGCCCTGCCCGCCGTGCTGCACGCGCTCGCCGACCGCGCCGCCCTCGACGCGGACGTCGCCCACCTCGCCCAGGCCCTGCCCGCGCTCGCCCGCTCCCTCCGCTACGGCGACGTGCGCGCCACCGACACGACCGCCCTCGCCGAGGTCGCCACCGGCCTCGCCGAACGCATCTGCGTCGGCCTTCCACCCGCTTGCACGGGCCTCGACCCGGACGCCGCCGCCGACATGCGCGACCGAATCGACGCCGTCCACACGGCGATCGGCCTGCTCGCGCCCCTGGCCGGCCCCCCAGCGGTCCGCCCCGACGGGCTGCCCCCGTCCCCCGCCACCGGCCCCGAGGAACGGCCCGCGCCGGAGGACGACGGGCCGGCCCAGGCCCACGACGGCGGACCGGCCGGGGCCGAGGCAGCCCCGCCCGCCACCGCCCTGCCCGCCGGCGCCCAGGCCGTCCAGGCCGTCCAGGGCGCCGGTCCCGCCGCCCGGACCGTCGACGACATCGAGACCGCCACGGCCCGGCTCTCCCCAGGGCACAACGGGCCGCCCGTCAGGGGGGAGGCCCCCGACCACGACACCGGGCTCGCCGCACGGTGGAGCGGCGTGCTGGGGCGGCTGGTCGGGCGGGAGCGGGTGCCGGGGGTGGTGCGGGGGCGGGCCGCGCGGTTGCTGTTCGACGAGGGGCGGATCGCCGAGGGGGAGGCCGCGCGGCTGATGGGTCTCGCGTTGTCGCCCGGTGCCCCGCCCGCCGACGCCGCCGCGTGGATCGAGGGCTTCGTCGGCGGCGCCTCCGGAGGCGGTCTGCTCCTCGTCCACGACGAGCGGCTGCTCGGTCTGGTCGACGACTGGCTGGGCGCCGTACCGGCCGAGGCGTTCACCGACGTGCTGCCCCTGCTGCGCCGGACCTTCGCCGCGTACGAGTCCGGCGTACGCCGCGCCCTCGGCGAGCTCGTCGCCCGTGGCCCCGCCGTCGGCGGCCCCGGCCAGGCCGCCGCCGTCCCCGGCTTCGCGCCGGACGCCGACGAGCGGCGCGCCGACGCCGTCCTGCCCCTGCTCCACCTCATCCTCGGCACGGAGGCACCCGCATGAACGCGACCCCGCACCCGCCCGTCCCCGTCCCCGACCATGTCCCCGTTCCCGTCCCCGACCTCGTGACCGCCGACGACGAGCGGCTGCGCCGCTGGCGGCTGGTCCTCGGCGGCGGTGAGGCCGACGGCACCGGCCGCGCCCTCACCGGCACCGACGCCGCCATGGACGGCGCCCTCGCCGCCCTGTACGACAAGGCGCCGCGCGGCCGCGAGCGCTCGGCCGGGCTCGGCGGATCCGCGCCCTCCGTGGCCCGCTGGCTCGGCGACATCCGCAGGTACTTCCCCAGCACCGTCGTCCAGGTCATGCAGCGCGACGCGATCGACCGCCTCGGGCTCGCCACCCTGCTCCTGGAGCCCGAGACGCTGGAGGCCGTCGAGCCGGACGTCCATCTCGTCGGCACCCTGCTGTCCCTGAACAAGGCCATGCCGGAGACCACCAAGGAGACCGCTCGGGCCGTCGTCCGCAAGGTCGTCGACGACCTGGAGAGGCGGCTCGCCACCCGCACCCGGGCCACCCTCACCGGCGCCCTGGACCGCTCGGCCCGCATCAGCCGCCCCCGCCACCGGGACATCGACTGGGACCGCACCATCCGCGCCAACCTCGCGCACTACCTGCCGGAGTACGGCACGGTCGTCCCCGAGCGGCTGATCGGCTACGGCAGGGCGTCCAGAGCGGTCAGGAAGGAGGTCGTCCTGTGCATCGACCAGTCCGGCTCCATGGCCGCCTCCGTCGTCTACGCCTCCGTCTTCGGCGCCGTCCTCGCCTCCCTGCGGGCGATCACCACCCGACTCGTCGTCTTCGACACCTCCGTCGTCGACCTCACCGACCGGCTCGACGACCCCGTCGACGTGCTCTTCGGCACCCGGCTCGGCGGCGGCACGGACATCAACCGCGCGCTCGCCTACTGCCAGTCGAGGATCACCCGCCCGGCCGACACCGTCGTCGTCCTGATCAGCGACCTCTACGAGGGCGGCATCCGCGACGAGATGCTCAAGCGGGTCGCCGCGATGAAGGCCTCGGGCGTGCAGTTCGTCGCGCTGCTGGCGCTCTCCGACGAGGGCGCGCCCGCCTACGACCGGGAGCACGCGGCCGCGCTCGCGGCCCTCGGCGCCCCCGCCTTCGCCTGCACCCCCGACCTCTTCCCCGAGGTGATGGCCGCCGCCCTCGAGAAGCGCCCGCTGCCGATACCCGCCGCCGACGCGTGAGCCCCGCCGCCTTGCGCCTGCCCCCCGACACGCGCCCCCCCGACACTTGGCCCCGGACACTTGCCCCCCGACACTGGCCCCCGCCGCTTGACCCCCACCCCCGGACGCCCGCCCGGCCCCGCCCCGGCGCACGTAGGAGGAAACCCGCACGACACTGGCCGGCCCCTACGGAATCCGTCACCGGACCCGTACGGAATCCGCACGACCCCCGTTCACCGGACCCGTACGGAATCCGTTGCCGCGACACCACCCGGACGGGTGCCCCATGTGCGGCCGACCTGTCACTGAGGGCCATATCACACTCCGGCCCCGGCGGCCCTCACGTCACCGCACGGCGCGCCGTGAGGGGCCGGACGCCCGCGCGCGGCCTGCCCCGAGGGCGCCGGGAGCCGCCGTCGCAGGGCCTACGGAACGCCCCGTCGCCCCTACGATCTGTGACCCGTATCACCGCTCCGTTGTGACCTGCGATTTAGGGACCCACGGCCCTCGGGGATAACCTGCGAGACGGACATGCCGCGTCCACGGACACCGTGTACGCCTCCCTAGTGACAGCGCAGTCACGTTGCCCTTCGCGGCACGCCCACGCAGACAACGAACCGCGATCATCTAGAAAAGGGACGCGCGTGGACCTGTTCGAGTACCAGGCGAGGGACCTCTTCGCCAAGCACGGTGTACCGGTGCTGGCCGGTGAAGTCATCGACACGCCTGAGGCGGCGCGCGAGGCCACCGAGCGGCTTGGCGGCAAGTCGGTCGTCAAGGCGCAGGTGAAGGTCGGCGGCCGCGGCAAGGCCGGCGGCGTCAAGCTGGCCGCCACCCCGGACGAGGCCGTCGCCCGCGCGACGGACATCCTGGGCATGGACATCAAGGGCCACACGGTCCACAAGGTGATGATCGCGGAGACCGCTCCGGAGATCCTCGAGGAGTACTACGTCTCGTACCTCCTCGACCGCACCAACCGCACCTTCCTCGCCATGGCCTCCGTCGCCGGTGGCATGGACATCGAGGAGGTCGCCGCGACGACCCCCGAGAAGCTGGCGAAGGTGCCGGTCGACGCCAACAACGGCGTCGACATCGAGAAGGCCCGCGAGATCGTCGCGCAGGCGAAGTTCCCGGCCGACGTGGCCGAGAAGGTCGCCGAGATCCTCGTGACCCTGTGGAAGACCTTCGTCGCCGAGGACGCCCTCCTCGTCGAGGTCAACCCGCTGGCGAAGGTCGCCTCCGGCGACGTCATCGCCCTCGACGGCAAGGTGTCCCTGGACGCCAACGCCGACTTCCGTCAGCCCGAGCACGAGGCGCTCGAGGACAAGGCCGCAGCCAACCCGCTCGAGGCTGCTGCCAAGGCCAAGGGCCTCAACTACGTCAAGCTCGACGGCGAGGTCGGCATCATCGGCAACGGCGCCGGCCTGGTCATGTCGACCCTGGACGTCGTCGCGTACGCCGGTGAGAACCACGGCGGCGTGAAGCCCGCCAACTTCCTCGACATCGGCGGCGGCGCCTCCGCCGAGGTCATGGCGAACGGCCTGGAGATCATCCTCGGCGACCCGGACGTCAAGTCCGTGTTCGTCAACGTCTTCGGCGGCATCACCGCCTGTGACGAGGTCGCCAACGGCATCGTGCAGGCCCTGGAGCTTCTCGCCTCCCGTGGCGACGAGGTCACCAAGCCGCTGGTCGTGCGCCTCGACGGCAACAACGCGGAGCTGGGTCGCAAGATCCTGTCGGACGCCAACCACCCGCTGGTCCAGCGCGTGGACACCATGGACGGCGCGGCCGACAAGGCCGCCGAGCTCGCGGCTGCGAAGTAAGGGACGAGGACAAACAGCCATGGCTATCTTCCTCAACAAGGACAGCAAGGTCATCGTCCAGGGCATGACCGGTGCCACGGGCATGAAGCACACCAAGCTCATGCTGGGTGACGGCACCAACATCGTCGGCGGCGTGAACCCGCGCAAGGCCGGCACCAAGGTCGACTTCGACGGCACCGAGGTCCCGGTCTTCGGCACCGTCGCCGAGGCGATGAAGGAGACCGGCGCCAACGTCTCGGTCCTCTTCGTCCCGCCGGCCTTCGCCAAGGCCGCCGTGGTCGAGGCGATCGACGCCGAGATCCCGCTCGCCGTGGTCATCACCGAGGGCATCGCGGTCCACGACTCCGCCGCGTTCTACGCGTACGCGGTGGAGAAGGGCAACAAGACCCGCCTCATCGGCCCGAACTGCCCCGGTCTCATCACCCCGGGCCAGTCCAACGCCGGCATCATCCCGGGCGACATCACCAAGCCGGGCCGCATCGGCCTGGTCTCGAAGTCCGGCACGCTGACGTACCAGATGATGTACGAGCTCCGTGACATCGGCTTCTCCTCCGCCGTCGGCATCGGTGGCGACCCGGTCATCGGCACCACGCACATCGACTGCCTGGCGGCCTTCGAGGCCGACCCGGACACCGACCTGATCGTCATGATCGGCGAGATCGGCGGCGACGCCGAGGAGCGTGCGGCCGACTTCATCAAGGCCAACGTCACCAAGCCGGTCGTCGGGTACGTCGCGGGCTTCACCGCCCCCGAGGGCAAGACCATGGGCCACGCCGGCGCCATCGTCTCCGGCTCCTCCGGCACCGCCCAGGCGAAGAAGGAGGCCCTGGAGGCCGCCGGTGTCAAGGTCGGCAAGACCCCGACCGAGACCGCCAAGCTGGCGCGCGCCATCCTCGCGGGCTGACTCGCACAGCAGCCTGACAGGTCGCCACGAAGCTGACGGCCGTACGTGAGTGGGCCCCGCCCCTCCCGGGAGACCGGGCGGGGGCGGGGCCCACTCACGTACGCGTCACCTCATGTGCCCATGCACGCGCTCACCGACGCGCTCACTCGGGGCGCGGGACCAGCCGCTCAGGACCCGGGTTCGGGGCGGAGCGCAGCTTGTCGCGGAGTTCCCTGTCCTCCGGGCGCAGCTTCTGCGGGCCGCCGCGGACCGGGACGCCGTCGACGACCTGGCCGGGCACGTTGACGGGGATGTACCGGGTCGGCGCGGTCGCCGCCGTGAAGGCCGTGACGCCGATCAGCGCGGCCGTCACCCCCATCACCGCCCGGGTGAACAACCGGGTCCGCCGCTCGCTGCCGGTCCGCACACTGCTCGCCGGGGCCAGCGTCGCCGTCGGCGCCTCCGCGACGAGCGCGCTCAGCCGGCGCTGCAGGGCCTCGGGGTCCGCCAGCTCCGGCACCCGCCGCCCGATGACCGCGCGGGCGTGCAGCAGCCGGTTGCCGGCCGCCGGTGTGCTCGCCTCGGTCTCCGCGGCCGTCTCCGGCAGGTCGAGGCCGAGGCCGTCGTAGAGCAGGACGGTACGGCGGTACGGGGGCGGCAGCTCCAGGAGCGCCCCCAGCAGGGCGCGCCGGGACGCGTCGGTCGGCGGCGAGTCGGGGTGCCGGTGGCGGCGCCGGAAGCGGTGCCAGGGCGAGAGCGCGTACTCGTACGCCGCCGCGCGCACCCAGCCCACCGGATCGCGGTCGACGGCGACCTCGGGCCAGTGCTGCCAGGCGTGGTGGAAGGCGTGCTCGACCGACTCGCGGGAGAGCCGGCGGCGGCCCGTGAGCAAATAGGTCTGGTGGACGAGCCCGGGGGCCGCGTACGCGTACAGCGCGTCGAAGGCCGCCTCCGGGGTGAGCGCGGGCCGATCCGGCTCGTCGGCCTCATCGGCCGCATCGGCCTCGTCCGCCTTGGCGGGCGCGATGGTGTCCGCGAACGCGGCCGACTCGTGGCGCCCGACGGCGTCCCCGGCCGCGACCGGCTCGGCGGTGAGCTCTCCGGACGCGCGCTCCGCCGCCTCGGCGCCCCGTTCGCCCCGCACCACGGTCCGCGGCGCGGGGGAGCCCTCCGGGCCCTCCTCGGACGACTCCGCGGTGGTCGGGTCCACAGGGGCCGGTTCCAGACGCTCCCGCGGCGGGCGGGAGGCGTCCCGAGCTCCGGAGGGCACCACGGCCTTCGGGGGCCGGGCCGTGCCCTTGGCGGCCGGGCGCGGTCGGGTGGCGGCGGGTGCCGGGCGGGCGGGCTTCTCCGTGCGGGGCGCCGTCGGCTCCTCGTACACGCCGAGCAGCTTCGCGTACGCCTCCCGCTTGCGCCCCCTCGGGGAACTGCGGCCGGTCTCCCAGGCGCGGACGGTGGCACGGGTGACCCCCAGAGCCTCCGCGACCTGCTCCTCGCTCAGCGAGAGCACCTCACGCAACCGGCGCCTCTCCTTGGGCGAAGGCAGCGAGACGGACGGACTCGTCGGACTCATCGGCGTCGACCTCCCGCGGCGCAGCTCTGGGCGGAAAAGTACATAAACGTATATTGATCGACACAACGGTCATTCGCCTGTTACGAGGACGAACAGCGTGTCGCTGGCAGCATGGCCCCGTGACGTACGCGACCGAGCAGCGCCCGCCGCTGGCGCCCGACACCGCCGCGACCCGGGGTCTCCGTTCCGCGGCCCTGGCCACCGCCGTCGTGCGCGGCGGCGTCGCGGCCGGCCTCGGACTCGGCGCGCTCTCCGTCCTCGTGATCGCCGCCTGGATCGCCTCGCCCTTCTCCGGCAGCGGCCCCGGCGGCGCCCTGCACACCGCCGCCGGCCTGTGGCTGCTCGCCCACGGCGCGGACCTGATCCGCACCGACACCGTGTCCGGTGTCCCCGCGCCCCTCGGCGTCACCCCGCTGCTGCTCAGCGTCCTGCCGCTGTGGCTCGCGCACCGGGCGGTCCGCGACACCCTCGATCCGGACGACGGCGCTCCCGCGCCCTCGACGGCCGGTGCCGTCGCCGCCGTCGCCGGGGGATACCTGCTGGTCGCGGCCGTGGTCCTGGTCTACACGGAGGCCGGGACGCTGCCCGCGGACCTGCCCACCGCCGGCGCCTGGACCCCGGCCACCGTCCTCGCCGCCGCGGCGGCGGGCGCCTGGACGGCGCACGGCCGCCCGCTGCCCGGCCGGGAGCAGAGCGCGGTCGCCCTGCGCGCGGCCGGACTGGCGCTGGCCGGCCTCCTCGGCGGCGCCTCCCTGCTCACGGCCGTCTCGCTGCTCTGGCACGTCGGCGCGGCACAGGCGTCCTTCCACGGCCTGGCGGGGGAGTGGTCCGGGCGGGCGTCCCTGGCCCTGCTGGTGCTGGCGCTGCTGCCGAACGCCGTCGTCTGGAGCGTCTCGTACGAGCTCGGCCCCGGTTTCTCGCTCGGTACCGACGCCCTGGTCACCCCGCTCGGCTTCACCGGCACCCCGGCCGTGCCCGACTTCCCGCTGCTCGCCGCGCTCCCCGGCGAGGGCCCCACCCGGTGGCTGCACTGGACGGCGGCGGTGATCCCGGCGGTGGCCGCCCTGGCGCTCGGGCGCCGCGTGGGCGGGGCGGCCCGCGCCTGGACGGGCCGGGAGACGGTGCTGGCCGTGCTCGGGGCGTCCTGGGCCTGCGGCGCGGCCGTCGCGGCCCTCGCGGCGGCGGCCGGTGGCCCGCTGGGATCGGACCGGCTCGCGGCCTTCGGCCCGGTGTGGTGGCAGACGGGCGCGGCGGCGGTGCTGTGGTGCACGGCCCTGGGCGCGCCGACGGCCCTGGCGGTACGGGCCTGGGGGCGCCGCCGCCTGCGCCGCGCGTCCGAACGGGCGTCCGACCGGGTGGCCGCCTCGGCCGCGTCCCCGGCCGCACCGGCGCCCTCCGCCTCACGTCCGGGTGCTGGAACGGGCTCCGGAACGGGGCCGGGCGCCTCCGCCGGCAAGAACCGACAGGGGACCGGCTCCCCGCACGCTTCCCTCGCGACCGCCGGCGCCCTCGCCGCCCTCGATGCCCTGGACGCCCTGGACGACGACGCGTCCGACGAGGCCTACGGCTTCCTCCCCGCGGCGTGGGAGCCCTCGGCCGAGCCCGCCACACCGCCGCCGCCCCCAGCTGCGGAGAGCTGACCTCCGCCGTACTCGGTCCCGGTCCGCGCACCGCCGTACGCGTGCCATCGCACGACGTGGCACCGCGAGCACGGCATGGGCACCGCCCGCACGGCATGGCACCGCCCGCGCGGGGCCGACCCGCTCCCGCCCGCCGTCGTCCGCCGCCGCCCCGCCGTCCTACTCCCGCACCCCGAACGTGTCCTGCAGCGGCTTCGGCAGCAGGTCGTTGCAGGCCAGCTGGCTCTGCTTGGTCAGGGCGTCGGCGCGGCACTCGTAGAAGTCCCGGTAGACCAGGTGCATCGCGAAGCCGCTCGCGACGATCAGCAGCGCCACCGCGGAGGCGACCAGGCCGCTGATCGCGGCCGTGCGCTGGGAGCGGGCCGCGCCCGAGGCGGCGGCCGTCTGGGCGGGGGACTGCGGGCCCTCCGGGCTCTTCGGGGCGGCGCGCAGGCCGCTGATCGCCCAGTACACGCCGAGCGCGCCGAGCAGCAGCGCCAGTTCGGGGATGGCGAAGATCGCGAAGAAGAACGCCCACATGCCCGAGAGCACCGCGTACCGCGCCCGCCGCTGGGCCGGGTCGGTCGGGTCCCAGCGGAGGCCCGGACCCTGACCGCCCTCGGGGCCGCCCTGGCCGCCGCCCGAGGGCTGCTCGGGACGGCGGCCGAAACCGTCGGAGGAACGTCCGGGCTGGCTGCTGCTCCAGCCCGGACCGGACGCCGAACCGTCCCCCTGGGAACCCTGCTCCCCCTGTCCCCCCTGTCCCTGCTGCCCTTCCTGACCCTCCGGGCGCCGCGGCTGCCACGGCTGGTCCGGCTGCCCCTCCGGGGGCGGTGCGAACGGGTTGTCGTCGTTCGTGGACTGGCGATCCGGCATGTGCTGGATGTCTTCCCTCTGTCTGTCGTGCGCGGGTGTGGCGTGTCGTCGGACCCAGACGCTACCGCCCGGCCCCGCCCCCGTCCCGTGGGGGCCGTCCGGAGTGCCGGTATCGTTGCTGACGGTCGGCCCCTTCGTAGGGTTCCCCGTATCGAGGGACGCGATTCGTTCGTACGACCGCACAAACACCACGGAAAGAGTGACCCAGTGGCTGCCGCCCGCCTCGTCGTCCTGGTCTCCGGTTCCGGCACGAACCTCCAGGCACTGCTCGACGCGATCGCCGCCGACCCCGAGGGCTACGGCGCCGAGATCGTCGCCGTCGGCGCCGACCGCGACGGCATCGCCGGACTCGACCGGGCCGAACGCGCCGGGCTCCCCACCTTCGTGTGCCGCGTCAAGGACTACGCGACGCGCGAGCTGTGGGACCGCTCCCTGGCCGAGGCCACCGCCGCGTACGAGCCGGACCTCGTCGTCTCGGCCGGCTTCATGAAGATCGTCGGCAAGGAGTTCCTCGCCCGCTTCGGAGGCCGGTTCGTCAACACCCACCCGGCGCTGCTCCCCAGTTTTCCCGGTGCCCACGGCGTGCGCGACGCGCTCGCCTACGGGGCGAAGGTCACCGGATGCACCGTCCACTTCGTCGACGACGGTGTCGACACCGGCCCGATCATCGCGCAGGGCGTGGTCGAGGTGCGGGACGAGGACGATGAAGCCGCGCTCCACGAGCGCATCAAGGAAGTCGAGCGCTCGCTGCTCGTCGAGGTCGTGGGGCGCCTCGCCCGCAACGGCTACAGCATTGAGGGACGAAAGGTTCATGTCGGTGAACACGGACACCGTTAAGCCCATCCGCCGCGCGCTGGTCAGCGTCTACGACAAGACGGGGCTCGAGGAGCTGGCCCGCGGTCTGCACGAGGCCGGGGTCGAGCTGGTCTCCACCGGCTCCACCGCGTCGAAGATCGCCGCGGCCGGCGTTCCGGTCACCAAGGTCGAGGAGCTGACCGGCTTCCCCGAGTGCCTGGACGGCCGGGTCAAGACCCTCCACCCGCGCGTGCACGCCGGCATCCTCGCCGACCTGCGCCTGGAGTCCCACCGCGAGCAGCTGGCCGAGCTGGGCGTCGAGCCCTTCGACCTGGTCGTCGTGAACCTCTACCCGTTCCGGGAGACCGTCGCCTCCGGCGCCACCCCCGACGAGTGCGTCGAGCAGATCGACATCGGCGGCCCGTCCATGGTCCGCGCCGCCGCCAAGAACCACCCGTCGGTGGCCATCGTCACCAGCCCCGAGCGCTACGCCGACGTCCTCGGCGCGGTCAAGGCCGGCGGCTTCGACCTGGCCGCCCGCAAGCGGCTGGCCGCCGAGGCCTTCCGGCACACCGCCGCGTACGACGTGGCCGTCGCCGGCTGGTTCGCCGACGACTACGCGGCGGCCGACGACAGCGGCTTCCCCGGCTTCCTCGGCGCCACCTACGAGCGCAAGAACGTGCTCCGCTACGGCGAGAACCCCCACCAGGGCGCCGCGCTGTACGTCGACGGCACGGGCGGCCTCGCCGAGGCAGAGCAGCTGCACGGCAAGGAGATGTCGTACAACAACTTCACGGACACCGACGCCGCGCGCCGGGCCGCGTACGACCACGACGAGCCGTGCGTCGCGATCATCAAGCACGCCAACCCGTGCGGCATCGCGGTCGGCGCCGACGTCGCCGAGGCGCACCGCAAGGCCCACGCCTGCGACCCGCTGTCCGCGTTCGGCGGCGTGATCGCCGTCAACCGCCCGGTGTCGGTCGAGATGGCCGAGCAGGTCGCCGAGATCTTCACCGAGGTCATCGTGGCCCCCGGCTACGAGGACGGCGCGGTGGAGATCCTCGCCCGCAAGAAGAACATCCGCGTGCTGCGCGCCGAGGGCGCCCCGGCGAACCCGGTCGAGGTCAAGCCCATCGACGGCGGCGCCCTCCTCCAGGTCACCGACCGCCTCCAGGCCGACGGCGACGACCCGGCCCACTGGACCCTCGCCACCGGCGAGGCCCTCTCGGCCGAGGAGCTGGCCGAGCTGTCCTTCGCCTGGAAGGCGTGCCGCGCGGTCAAGTCCAACGCGATCCTGCTCGCCAAGGACGGCGCCTCGGTCGGCGTCGGCATGGGCCAGGTCAACCGCGTCGACTCCGCGAAGCTGGCCGTCGAGCGGGCCGGCGAGGAGCGGGCCCGCGGCTCGTACGCCGCCTCCGACGCGTTCTTCCCCTTCCCCGACGGCCTGGAGATCCTGACCGCCGCCGGCGTGAAGGCGGTCGTCCAGCCGGGCGGTTCGGTGCGGGACGAGCAGGTGATCGAGGCCGCGAAGAAGGCGGGCGTGACGATGTACTTCACGGGCACGCGCCACTTCTTCCACTGATCCCCGCGTCGAGCGACGCCGGGGCCCGCCGGTACGAGCCGCGTACCGGCGGGCCCTGGCGTGCGTCCGTGGTCAGCTCATCCAGCGGTCGCAGGTGTTGACCCACTTGTGGGACACGATGTTGTCGTTCATGTTGCGGCCGTTGCTGAAGGTGTTGCGGGACAGGTCGTCGACGTAGTACTCGTACGGCGACAGGCAGCTGTAGCCGCCGCCGTAGCCCGCGTAGTAGTAGAACGCCACGATGGCGTAGCTGCCCGTGTAGCCGGCGTTCATCACGGACGAGGCCCTGTTGGCCGCGTTGGTGAAGCCGCCGCCCGCCGCGTTCCAGTCGGCGTCGTCGCCCGGCGTACCGCCGAGGTAGCCGGAACAGTGCGTCTGGTCGTACGCGTACACATTGCCGTTGCGACCCGGCCAGACGCTGTCGCAGTTGCCGGTCGCGCCGGTGCCGGCGGCCTGGGCGGAGGCCGCGGGGGCCACCAGGCCGGCGACGGCCAGGCCGAGCGCGGCGAGGGACTTGCCGAACGTGCGCATGGAGCACTCCCATCGGTAGTGGAGCATTTCGGAACATTCGGGATATCGCGTGGTGGGGTACCTCGGGATATCCGGGTCATTGCGCGGTGGGACAACTCGGGGCATGGCCGTGGTGGGGCGTCAGACGCGGGGGCCGGTGATCCGGGCCGCGCGCTCGAGGGCCTGGCGCTGCAGCCGCCGATGGGTGTCGAGCGTCTCGCCGTACTCGGGGCGCAGGGCGTTCAGGTAGTGGGTCTGGCGCTCACGGGCGACCGAGGCGAGGCCGGTCGTCCGGGCGCACTCCGCCTCCGCGACCGCGGTGCGGACCTCGGTGGCGAAGTCTCCGGCCCGGCCCGCCGCCTCGCGGGCGGCCGTCGGATCGGGATACGGGAACCCGGACCGCTTCATGCACGCGGCCCACGACGCGAGGGCGGCGGTGAACCGCTCGTCGCGCAGGATCCGGGGGACGTACAGCGGCTGGAGGTTGCCGGCCGCCTTGTCGGCCCGGAACCAGGCCTCCGGGGCGCCGTACAGCGTCTTCTCGGCCTCCAGGGAGCAGCCGCCGAGGCGTTTTCGGATGGAGCCGCGCCCGTCCGGGAGCCGGGCGGTGAGCACGGTCGCCTCCGAGCCGCCGTCGAGCGCCTGGTCGTACGCCCGGCGGCGCTCGGCGGAGAGCCGGGCCCGGTAGGTGCCGTTCGGGTTCGCCTGCCGGGCCCGGTCCACTTTCCCCTGGATCCGGCTGCCGTAGCCGTGCGTCCGGGCCCAGGCGAGGTCGTCGCTGACGTATCCCGGCGTGCGGCTCTCGGCCAGGCTCAGGCGCGGACCGGTCCAGTACGAGAAGCCGGCCCGGTTCATGCACCGCTTGATCAGCACCTCGTGGGCGTCGGAGATCCGCAGCTTCTCGGCCTCGGTCAGCTCGGGCCCCGGACCGGCCGCGGGCCGCGCCCCGGACCCGGACCCGGACCCCGGTCCGGGCCGGGAGGTCTCCTCGGCGCATCCGGTCGTGACGGCCGCGACGACCGCCACGACCGCGCACAGCCGCACGAACACGCGTTTCATCCTCGGTCCCCCTCGTGGCCGCGCCGTTCCTCCGCGGCGCAGTCACACCATGAGGCCGCGGCCCGGCCGGGGGTACCTCGTAACTCCTAGGGAGCCCTACGGGCACTCCCCGCCCCACCGCACCGACGCGATCGTCCGGCCACCGGGCGGGAAGTCGCCGCGTCCCTCCGCCCAGCCGTAGTGCAGGCACTGTGAGCCGCCCTCGGCGAAGCCGACGTAGACGTGGTCGTAACCGGGTTGGGGGTTGCCGTTGTTGAAGAAGGACCGGCGCAGACCGCAGGTGCCGGAGGGGGCGTCCGTGGCGGTCGTGCAGACCGTGCCCGTGCCGCCGGTGCCGGAGTAGAAGCAGACGTGACCGGCCGGGCAGCCCGCCCACGGCGCCGGCTGCGGGGCGGAGCAGTTCCGGCTGGTGACGGACGGCCACTCGGCGTGGGGGCCGCTGTACTCGACGCCGTCGAAGTGGACCGGCACGCGGTGGGACTCGTCGGTGAAGTCCCCGGAGGCGCGGTGGCGCTGCTCGTAGTGGAGGTGGGCCCAGGTGGACGCACCCGTGGTGCCGACGCTGCCGATCCGGGTCGCGCCGGTGACCGCCTGGCCCACGCGCACGAAGGCGTCGGGGGCCTCCTGGAGGTGGTAGTAGGCGGTGAACCAGCCGTTGCCGTGGTTGATCTGGAGGGTGTTGCCGGAGCCGTTGTTCCAGTACGCGGCGGAGACGGTGCCGGGCGCGGAGGCGTACACCGGGCGGCCGGCCGAGCCCGGGTTCCCCTCGGCGACGATGTCGAGGGCGGGGTCGTGGCCCCAGGTGTCGAGCTGCCACGTCGTCCCGCAGGCGAAGGGCAGTTGGAAGGCCGGCTTGCCCGGCGGCGGGGCGGCGGCCCGTGCGGTGCCGGTGCCGGCGGTGAGGAGGACACCAGCGGCGACGGCCGCGAGGGCCAGAAGCAGCGCGAGGGCGGCGCGCGGTGATGTGAAGGACATGGGAACCCCTTTCTTCCGAGGAGTCACCACCGTCACCGCGCGCGCCGCCCCGTGCGTACTCACAACTCAGAGGGTGCGGTGCACCGGGTGACCCACGCGTGTGAGCGCGGGCGCACCGGCGCCGAGAAGTTCAGCCGGGTCCCCCGGCGCAGACAGCCGAGGTGCTGCTGGTGCGCGCCCTCGGCGTAGTAGTCGACGTCGGGGAGGGAGGTCCCTTCCTCGGGTCCGAACCCGTTGTTGAACACCGACCTGACCGGGCCGGTGATCGCCCAGGGGCAGCGCGTGGCGTCACTCGCGGCCCAGTCCTTCGCGCTGCCCTGCCACAGGCACATCTCGCCCTTGCCGTCGCGCTTGCCGAAGAAGCACACGGCGCCGGGCGTACACCGTTCGTAGCCCGGCTCCGGGGCCCCGCCGCCCGAGGTGACCGGACCCGCCCCGAGACCGAGCACGGCCCCGGCCGCGACCAGCACCGTCCCGCGTACCAGCGCCCGGGCCCGGCCGCGCCGCCGCGGCACCCGCCCCCGCGCCGCCTCCCGCACCCGCTCCAGGAGCAGGGTGGCGTCGTGCGGGTAACGGGTCTCGTGGGTGCGTCCGAGGCAGTCGGCGACGATCCGGCGCCAGGGTTCGGGCAGGGCGGGGGAGAGGCGCAGGTCCTCGGTGCCGCGGGCGTAGCCGAGGGCGGCGTCGCGGCGGGCGGCCGGGGTGCCGCCGGGCAGCGGGTGGGTGCCGGTGAGGACGAGGTGGGCGAGGACGCCGAAGGCCCAGATGTCGCCGCTGGGCCGGACCCGGACACCGCGGACGCCGGTCTCCGGCCAGAGCAGCTCGGGCGGGGTGTAGTCGGGCGTGGCGAAGCCGGGACCATAGGCGTGGGTGCCCTCCAGCTCGCAGGCGGTGCTGAAGTCGCCGAGCCGTACGCCGCCGTCGGCCATCAGGAGCACGTTGCCGGGTTTGAGGTCGCCGTGGACCCAGCCGGCGTCGTGGAGCTGGTGGAGGCCCTCGCAGATCTGCACGAGCAGGGCGGGCCCGTCGGGCAGGGGCGTGGGGCCGGCCGCGTCGAGAACGGACTGCAGGGACCGTTCGGCCTGTTCGAGTACGAGGACGGTGGCGCCGTCCAGTTCCGGGTCGGCGGGGTCGTCGACGGTGAGCGTCTCGTACAGCCGGATGAGCCGGGGCGCCCGCAACCGGCTCAGGAGCTCGATCTCGCGCTCGGCGAGATCCTTGAGATGGCGCAGCCCACGCGGGGTGCGGGTGCCGGTCGGCAGGAATTTCAGTGCCACGGTCTCCGGGAGGTCGGTGCCGGGGACGCGGTGGCCGGTGCCGGTGCCGGTGCCGGGGGCGCGGTCGTCGGTCGCGGGGGCACGGTGGTCCGTGGCGGGGACGCGGTGGCCGGTGCCGGGGGTCCGGGGTGTCGTGGCGGGGGCCGTGGTCCGGTGTGCCGCGTACACGCTGGCGAAGGCGCCCGCGCCGAGCGGCCGCTCGACCGTCCAGGCGCCGACCCGGTAGCCCGGCTCCACGACCAGCGGGAAGCCGTCGAGGGCGGAGGAGTCGCGGGGCAGAGCGGTCACCGGGCCACCGCCAGGGCCGTCAGGTCGTCCTCGCGGACGAGGTCGAAGCGGAGGGCGAGGGAGACCAGCGTCTCCTTCTTGCCGTTGAGGCGGGGCCCCGCGTCCGCGTGCTCGGGGCCGGGTTTGAGCCGCAGTTTCACGGCCAGGTAGTCGATGTTCCACTGCACCGCCGCCCGGTTGGCGCCCGGCCACACCGGCTTCAGGCGGGTGGCCACCGCGTCGACGGTGGGCAGCGGGGCGTGCGGGTTGCCCCGCAGCCGTGGCTCGCACAGCGCGGCCAGGACCAGGAAGTACCGCTTGGTCCGGTCGAGCGGGAAGGCGAGCGCGGTCGGCTCGCCGCCGTCGGCGCCGGGCAGGTGCTCCACGTAGTCGTGGCGCGGCGCCCACACCGAGAAGTCGATCAGCTCCCCGCCGGCCGGCAGCACGACCCGGGAGAACTCGAACGGTACGGGCGCGCCGACCCGCCCCGGCGCGATCTTGATGTGTTCTCCGGCGCCCTCCGGGTTCTCCACGACGTAGGTGGCGGCGCGGCTGAAGTTGCTGAGGACCCAGTGGTCGCCGGTGGCGCCGATCTCGCCCGCCGAGCGGGACACCCCGGGATGCGGGATGTCCAGATGCCGCCGCGGGCCGATGACGGCTCCCGCGGGGCCGGTGGCCGGGCGGGGGGCCGTCCGGCCGAAGTGGAGCCGGTCGCCGGGGGCCAGCCTGATCTGGTCGGTGGTCCCCGCGGAGTGGGCGGGCACCACGATGATGCTGTACCGGGTGTCGTACGGCGTGCTGTGCAGGGTGCTGTGTGTGGAGCCGGACATGTCGGTGGACATGGCGCTTCCTTTCCCCGAGGTCTGCCGAGGCGAGGGTAGGGAGCCGCGATAAACGACCGCGGAACGCCGGCCACCGATCCGCCGGCCCTCCGCCACCGCCTGCCGGCGGACCGCCGCGCCGTCACCGGCTCCCGGCCCCCGCCCCCGGCTCCCGGACACCCGCGTCCCCTGCCCCCGCCCCCGGCTCCCGGACACCCGCGTCCCCTGCCCCCGCCCCCCGCCGTCGATTCCGCCGGTCGAGTGGACTCTGTTCTAATGGGTTGCTCTTTGTCGGCGGCTGGTCCATGGGGGCACGGTGTTGGATGTGCACGACGGTTCCGCGGCGGAGCCCTCCGCCCCGGCGGACGGCCGGCGGCCGTCCGGCGAGGACGTTCCCGCGGCGCCGCCGGAGCCCGCGCCCGCGCCCCTCCTCCCGTACGCGCTGATCGCGACCGTCCTCTGCGGGCTCTACTTCCTCTACTCGTGGGTCCAGTACGAGCGCTTCCGCACGCCCTCCTGGGACCTCGGGATCTTCGAGCAGTCCGTCCGGGCCTACGCCGAGCTGCGCGCGCCGATCGTCGACATCAAGGGCCCCGGCTTCCTCATACTCGGGGACCATTTCAGCCCGGTGACCGCGCTCCTCGCGCCGCTCTACTGGGTCTGGTCCTCCCCGCTCGTCCTGCTGCTCGCCCAGGCGGCGCTGTTCGCCGCCTCCGCCGTCGTCGTCGGCCGCACCGCCCAGCAGGTGCTCGGCAGCCGGGCGGCCGGGATCGGCCTCACCGTGGCGTACGGGCTGTCCTGGGGGCTCCAGGAAGCGGTCAAGTCCGACTTCCACGAGATCGCCTTCGCCGTCCCGCTGCTCGCCCTGACCTGCCGGGCCCTGCTCCTGGGCCGCTGGAACGCGGCCGTCGCCTGGTCCGTGCCGCTCGTCCTCGTCAAGGAGGACATGGGCCTGACCGTCGCCATGGTCGGCGCCGTCCTCGTCGTCAAGGGCCAGAAGCGGCTCGGCGCCGCCCTCGCCGGATTCGGCGCGGCGTTCTTCGCGCTGACCGTGCTGGTCCTCATCCCGGCCGCGAGCCGGGTGGGCCAGTACGACTACTGGGCCAAGATCGAGAAGACCGGCGACGGCGCCGAGGTCTCCTTCCTCGACTCCGTCCTCGGGGCCTTCGCGCACGGCGAGAAGTGGGAGATGCTCCTCTTCCTCGTCGGCATCACCGGCTTCCTGTGCCTGCGGTCGCCGCTGATGCTGCTCGTGCTGCCGACGCTCGGCTGGCGCTTCCTCTCCCACGACCCCAACCACTGGGGCATGCTCTGGCACTACAGCGCCATCCTCATGCCGGTCGTCTTCCTCGCCCTGGTCGACGCGGTCCGCGCCGTCCGCAGCTCGCCGCGCCCCTGGCTCTCGGCGTACGGGAAGGTCGTCGTCCCCGTCGTCACGGCGATCGCGATCGTGCACGCCCTGGACATGCCGCTGCGCGAGCTGCTGCGCTCCGAGACCTACCGCACCGACGCCCGCACCCTGGACGCGCGGCGGGCGGTGGCCGCGGTGCCGGAGGGCACGAGCGTGGAGACCAACGTGACGCTGATGGCCCATCTGACCGGGGACCGCAAGGTCTACTGGGTCGGCGGGGCCCAGGGTGTCAGCCCCGACTATCTCGCCCTCGACCTCGCCTCCGGCTGGTCCCAGCCGGTCACCGACCCGGTCGGCCTGGCCGCCCAGCTCCACCCGGAGGCGCGCTACGAGCTCTCGGCGCAGGCGGGGCAGTTCGTGGTGCTGAAGCGGAAATAGGCGCGTACGCGCACGAGGCGCGTACGGACGGAGACGCATACGCAAGAGGCCCCGTACGAGCGGAGCCGCGTACGCGAGAGGCGCGTACGGAACGACACGCGCACGCACGCGGGCGGGCCCCCGGTTCTCCTCGAACCGGGGGCCCGCCCGCATCCGTCCGTCAGGGTGCCGCGGTCAGCGGTTCTCCTTGACGACGACGGTGCTGCAGATCTTGTCGGAGAAGGTCTGCTTCTTGGCGTCCCAGATGGGCCACAGGTAGCCGAGGTAGCAGGCGATGCTGTCGACGAAGTGGGCCAGCTGGCGCAGGAAGGCCATGCCGAAGCCGAGCGGGGCACCGGTCGCCTCGCGCAGCGTGCGCGTGCCGACGATCTTCTTGCCGATGGTCTGGCCGGTGGCGCCCTCCTTGTAGACCTGGAAGAAGAACATGCCGACCATGTAGAGGAACGCGACCAGGGCCAGGACGCCGCCCACACCGCCGCCCTCGTTGTCGACCGCCACGCCGATGCCGACCAGCAGGTAGTACGGGCCCATCATGATGACCGTGTCGATCAGGCGGGACAGGAAGCGCCAGCCCCAGTGGGCCAGCGGCGGCTGGGCCCCGTAGCCCATCGGGGCCTGCGGGTAGCCACCGCCGTACGGCTGCTGGACCGGCGGCGCCTGCGGGTAGCCGTACTGCTGCGGCACGCCCTGGGGGGCCTGCTGGGGGTAGCCGTATCCGGGCTGACCCTGGGGCTGGCCGTATCCGGGCTGTCCCTGGGGCTGGCCGTAACCGGGCTGCTGCCCGTAGGGGTTGTTCGGGTCGCCGAAGCTCATCGAGGGGTTCCTCCGTGGGGTATCTCGCGGGGACGACGCGGCCCGCACCGAGGAAAGCCAGCGAACACGAAGAGCGGTCTGTCCCCCCAGCACTGCCCGCGGCACTGCGCAGATCATCGTGGTCAAAGTGCGGACCCCTTGTCCAGTCGATACGCAGTGCGGTTGTGCATCTGCAATCTCCGCTTCCGAATTGGAAACCGGCGGGGGTCATCCGGGAGGATGGCCCGCATGAGCGCCCAGATTCTCGATGGCAAGGCCACCGCAGCCGCGATCAAGTCCGACCTGACCGCCCGTGTGGCGGCCCTCAAAGAGCGGGGCGTGACGCCCGGTCTCGGCACCGTCCTGGTCGGCGACGACCCGGGCAGCCAGAAGTACGTCGCGGGCAAGCACCGCGACTGCGCCCAGGTCGGCATCGCCTCCATCCAGCGCGAGCTGCCCGCCTCCGCCACCCAGGAGGAGATCGAGGCGGTCGTACGGGAGCTCAACGAGGACCCGGCCTGCACCGGGTACATCGTGCAGCTGCCGCTGCCCAAGGGCATCGACGAGAACCGCATCCTGGAGCTGATGGACCCGGCCAAGGACGCCGACGGCCTGCACCCGATGAACCTCGGCCGGCTGGTCCTCAACGAGCCCGCGCCGCTGCCGTGCACGCCGAACGGCGTGATCACGCTGCTGCGCCGGCACGGTGTGGAGATCAAGGGCGCGGAGGTCGTGGTCGTCGGCCGCGGTGTCACCATCGGGCGCCCGATGCCGCTGCTGCTGACCCGCCGCTCCGAGAACGCCACCGTGACGCAGTGCCACACCGGCACCAAGGACCTCGCTGCGCACCTGCGGCGCGCCGACATCATCGTCGCGGCGGCCGGTGTGCCGCACCTGATCAAGCCGGAGGACGTGAAGCCGGGCGCGGCCGTGCTCGACGTCGGCGTCTCCCGCAACGACGAGGGCAAGATCGTCGGGGATGTGCACCCGGGCGTCGCCGAGGTCGCCGGCTGGATCTCGCCGAACCCCGGCGGCGTCGGCCCGATGACCCGCGCCCAGCTCCTGGTGAACGTCGTCGAGGCCGCGGAGCGCGCGGCCGGGATCCGCTGACCGTGTCCTCCTCCGTGTCCTCCGCCGCCACGCCGGAGGAGCCGGGCCGTACGGACGGTGCGAGCGGTGCGAGCGCTGCCGACGCGACGGACGGTGCGAGCGGTTCCGGCGCGACGGGCGGTGCGGGCGGTTCCGGTGGTACGGGCGGGGCCGGTGGCGCCGCCGCTGGTGCCGACGAGGCGCCCGTCTCGCGCCGGCACCCCCGCGCGAAGCTGACCACCACGACCGCACGCCCCGAGGGCGGCGGCCGGGCGGCACCCGGGGACGCCCCGGCGCCGGCCCGTCAGTGGCCGCTGCTCACCGTGCTCGGGATGACCGCGCTCGGGCTGCTCGTCACCGGCACCGACCTGTTCCCGCAGTCGTTCCGGGTCGGCACCCTGCTGGTCGGGATCGCGCTCCTGACCGGGGCGGTGCTGCGGCGCGCCCTGCCTTCCGTCGGCATGCTGGCGGTGCGCTCCCGGTTCACCGACATGATCACGTACGGGGTGATGGGCGGCCTGATCGTGCTGCTCGCGCTCATGGTGCAGCCCGAACCGTGGCTGCGGATCCCGTTCCTGGAGGACATCCTCCACCTCACGGTGACGTAGCGGACGGGAGGACGGGGCGCCCGTCCCCTCCCCCGAGGGAGGACGGGCGCCCCGCGATCAAGGGTCATGTACGTGCCAAGGGTGGTTCAAGGGCTGCGGGACCGCTGTGGCACGGAGGTGACCATTCCGGTACGTGCCTGTCCGGTAGCCGGGTGGCAGTGAGCCGTCCCACAAGGGGGCGGGGATTGGGCGGGCCCCGGGTCGGATAGCCTGACCGCCGGATATCTCTTCACGTCGAGACACCGATCGATCAAGAGGGGTTATCCCACCACCAGGGGCAGGGACCCCCACCGCCAGCTGTCTTACGGAGATCGCCATGACCCGCACTCCCGTGAATGTCACCGTGACCGGCGCGGCCGGCCAGATCGGCTACGCGCTGCTCTTCCGCATCGCCTCCGGCCACCTGCTCGGCGCCGACGTGCCGGTCAAGCTGCGCCTCCTCGAGATCCCGCAGGGCGTCAAGGCCGCCGAGGGCACCGCCATGGAGCTCGACGACTGCGCGTTCCCGCTGCTCAAGGGCATCGACATCTTCGACGACCCGAACCAGGGCTTCGAGGGCGCCAACATCGCCCTGCTCGTCGGCGCCCGCCCGCGCACCGCCGGCATGGAGCGCGGCGACCTGCTCTCCGCGAACGGCGGCATCTTCAAGCCGCAGGGCAAGGCCATCAACGACCACGCCGCGGACGACATCAAGGTCCTCGTCGTCGGCAACCCGGCCAACACCAACGCCCTCATCGCCCAGCAGTCGGCCCCGGACGTCCCGGCCGAGCGCTTCACCGCGATGACCCGCCTGGACCACAACCGCGCCCTGTCGCAGCTGGCCCGGAAGACCGGCGCCTCCGTCGAGGACATCAAGCGCCTCACCATCTGGGGCAACCACTCCGCCACCCAGTACCCGGACATCTTCCACGCGGAGATCGCCGGCAAGAACGCCGCCGAGGTCGTGAACGACGAGGCGTGGCTGGCCGACACCTTCATCCCGACCGTCGCCAAGCGCGGCGCCGCGATCATCGAGGCCCGTGGCGCGTCCTCCGCCGCCTCCGCCGCCAACGCCGCCATCGACCACGTCCACACCTGGGTGAACGGCACCCGCGAGGGCGACTGGACCTCCATGGGCATTCCGTCGGACGGCTCCTACGGCGTCCCGGAGGGCCTGATCTCCTCCTTCCCGGTCGTCTGCAAGGACGGCAAGTACGAGATCGTCCAGGGCCTGGACATCAACGAGTTCTCCCGCGCCCGCATCGACGCCTCCGTCAAGGAGCTCGCCGAGGAGCGCGACGCGGTGCGCGAGCTCGGCCTCATCTGAGCCCGCCGGCCCCGCCGACCCGCGGAGGCCGCTGAGCTCACCGGGTCTTCGATCCGTACGCGGCGCCCCCGGCCCAAGCGGCCGGGGGCGCCGTGCGTTTCCCGCGGCCGCGGCCGGATTACCGCTTCGAAAAGCCGTTCCTGTCCGTTCCCTCTCGGCTTTTCGGCTTCCTTCCGGCTTCCTTCCGGCTTCCTTTCGGTCCGCCGGCCCTGTCCGCTCCGTCAGGGCGTGAGCACGTCCTCGGCCAGCTCACCGAGGTGCGCGAGGGTGCGCAGCAGCAGTCCCGGCCCGAAGGTGATCCGGGTCGCGCCGAGCCGCCCGAGCTCCGCGAACGGCGGATCCCCGGGCCGGAAGAGGAAGTTGAGCGGTCCGGAGACCGCCGCCCGGATCTCCGCAGGTCCTCGGCCGGGGCCGTGATCGGATAGACGCAGTCGGCGCCGGCCGCCTCGTAGAGCAGGGCCCGCTCGACCGCCGCGGTCACCGGGTCCCCGTGCACAGCGGTGTCCCCGTACACAGCGGTGTCCCCGGACGCAGCGGTGTCCGCGTACAGATACGTGTCCACGCGCGCGTTGACGAAGAGCTCCGGTCCGGCCTCCGCCCGTACCGCCGCGAGGAAGTCCGCGTGCGCGGCCGGGTCCCTGAGCCCATGCGCACGGTCGGAGTCCTCCAGGTTCACCCCGACCGCGCCGGTCTCCAGGACCCGGTGCACCAGCTCCTTCGGGGGCAGGCCGTAGCCGCCTTCGACGTCGGCGGTGACCGGTACGGAGACGGCCCGGGCGATGCGCGCCACGGCCGCGAACATCTCCGCGGCCGGCATCTCGCCGTCCTCGTGGCCCAGCGCGGCCGCCACGCCCGCGCTCGGGACCGCCAGGGCCGGGAACCCGGCCCGCTCGAGGACCCGCGCGGAGGCCGCGTCCCACGGGCCGGGCAGGACCAGCGGGCGGTCGGCGTCCCGGCCGAGGTGCAGCGCCCGCAGCACCTGGACGCCTGCCCCCTCCGCCCTTGGTGCCTCCGCGTCGCTCACCGCTTGTACGCGCCCGGGGTGTAGTGACCCGGCGTCGTACGGGTCGTGACGCCGATCCGGTTCCAGGCGTTGATGACCGTGATCGCGCCGATGACCTGCGCGAGCTCGGTCTCGTCGAAGTGCGCGGCGGCCTCCCCGTACACCTCGTCGGGGACGAAGCCGTCGGTGAGGACGGTGACGGCCTCGGTCAGGGCGAGGGCGGCCAGTTCGCGCTCGGTGTAGAAGTGCCGCGACTCGCGCCAGGCGGACAGCTGGACGATCCGCTGCACGCTCTCCCCGGCCGCCAGCGCGTCCTTGCTGTGCATGTCCAGGCAGAACGCGCAGTTGTTGATCTGCGAGGCGCGGATCTTGATCAGCTCGTAGAGCGTCGGGTCGATGTGCCTCGACGCGGCGATCTCCAGGCCGACCATGGCCTTGTAGAACTCCGGGTGCCGCTCGGCGAAGGCGAGCCGGGGCGGGTGTTCGGCGGCGTACGGGGCAGAGGTCCGCGGCCGGTGGTGTGCGTGGGCGATGCTCGTCATGACGATGACCGTACGGGCCGAGTGGCGCCCGGGTATGGTCCACTTCCATGGGGAACGACTGGGCCACTTTCGGCTCCGACCTGCATCTGGAGCTGTCCGGGAAGGGGCTGCGCAACGGGCTCATGGACGCGCTGCGGGAGGCCGTGCGCAGCGGTCGGCTCGCGGCGGGCGTACGGCTGCCGTCCTCGCGTTCCCTCGCCGCCGACCTGGGCGTGGCCCGCAACACCGTCGCCGACGCGTACGCGGAGCTGGTCGCCGAAGGGTGGCTCACGGCCCGGCAGGGCTCGGGGACCCGGGTGGCCCAGCGGTCCGTCCCACGCTCTCCCACACCCCCGCACCGGGCCCCCGCCTCGCCCCCGCCGACCGGGAGGCCCACGTACAACCTGCGGCCCGGCACCCCCGACCTCGCCTCCTTCCCGCGCGCCGAATGGCTCAGGGCCTCCCGCAAGGCCCTCATGGCCGCGCCCCACGAGGCCTTCGGCTATGGCGACCCGCGCGGCCGGATCGAACTGCGCACCGTGCTCGCCGAGTACCTGGCCAGGGCGCGGGGCGTGTACGCGACGCCGGAACGGATCGTCGTCTGCTCGGGGTTCGTGCACGGGCTGATGCTCATCGGGCAGGTGTTGCGGGCCCGTGGCGTGCGGGAGGTGGCCGTCGAGTCGTACGGGCTCGACATCCACTGGGACCTGCTGGGCCGCGCGGGCATCCGGATGCCCGCCCTGCCCCTGGACGAACACGGCACCCGCACCGAGGAGTTGGGCTCCGGGGAGCTGGCCGGTGTGGGGGCGGTCCTGATGACGCCCGCCCACCAGTTCCCGCTGGGCGGTGCGCTGCTGCCCGACCGGCGGGCGGCGGCGGTCGACTGGGCGCGGGCGGCGGGCGGTCTGATCCTGGAGGACGACTACGACGGGGAGTTCCGATACGACCGGCAGCCGGTGGGCGTGCTCCAGGGCCTCGACCCGGAGCGGGTGGTCTACCTGGGCACCGCGAGCAAGTCGCTCGCGCCGGGGCTCCGGCTGGCGTGGATGGTGCTGCCGGAGCACCTCGTCGAGGAGGTGGCGGCGGCGAAGGGGACGGTCGACTGGATGTCCAGCGCGACGGACCAGCTGACCTTCGCGGAGTTCCTCGCCTCGGGGGCCTACGACCGGCACGTCCGCGCGATGCGGCTGCGCTACCGGCGCCGCCGCGACCAGCTGGTGGAGGCGGTCGCCGCCCGTTCGCCCGCGACCCGCGTCAGCGGGATCGCCGCCGGGCTCCACGCGGTCCTCCGCCTCCCGGCCGGCACCGAGTCCTCGGTCCTCACCTCCGCCGCCTTCCAGGGCCTCGCCCTCCTGGGCGTCAACCGCTTCCGCCACCCCACCGTCCCGCCGACGATCGACGCCCTGGTCGTCGGCTACGCGACACCGCCGGACAGCGCGTGGTCGGGGGCACTGGACGCGCTGATGCGGGCCCTGCCGGAGCCGTGACGCGAAAGCGCCCCGCCCGCCGCCGTGTTCTCCTCGTTCATCGCGGGCGTCAAGGACGGCGAGCTCGACGTCTGAAGCTCCGAGGGCCCGCCCCTCCTCGTTCGGGAGCCGGGCGGGGCTTTGTCGTGCGGCGGCACGCCGACGGGCCCGTCACCGGCCGCCGCCCGCCCCCGCCGCCCGTCCCCCCGTCGGGGGCTCGCCGAAGCGGGCCAGGGTCAGAGAGCCCGTGACCGCGAGGATGAAGCCGAGGACGGCGAGCCAGGTGAGGCCGGGGCGGGTGCGGTCGCCGAGCCAGGCGACGCCGGCGAGGGCGGGGCCGATCGTTTCGCCGAGGACGAGGCCCGCCGTCGCGGTGGTGACCGAGCCGCTGTGGAGGGCGGAGGTGTAGAGCAGGTAGGCCGCGCCGCCGCCGAGGAGGAGGGCGAAGAGGGCGGGGTCGGCCAGGTCGGCTCCGTCGATCAGGCGGACCGCGACCTCGACCACGCCGAAGCCGAAGCCACCCGCGAGCCCCAGCGTCAGCGCGCGCGGCCGTCCCGGCAGGCGCCCCGCCGCCGCGCCGGCGAGCAGCACGCCGAAGGCCGCCGCCAGCAGCCCCCACTCCAGCGCGGCACCGGGGTGCTCGTGCCCCTCCTTGCCGGAGGCGAGCGCCAGCATCGCGAGCCCGAGGCACACCACCACGACCGCCGCCCACTCGACCCGGCGAAGCCGCACCCCGAGCAGCCGGGAGGCGATGACCGCCGTCACGGCGAGACTGGCCGCGAGCGACGCCCCCACCACGTAGATGGGCAGCGTCCGCAGGGCGACGATCTGGAGCAGGAAGCCCAGACCGTCCATGCCGAGCCCGGCCACGTACCGCCACTGCCGCAGCGCCCGCCACATCAGGGCGACGTCGACCCCGCCGCCCGTGCCCGGCACGGCGGCACGGGCGCCGAGCGCCTGGAACACCGACGCGGCGCCGAAGCAGAGCGCGGAGGCCAGTGCGCACACCATCCCAAGAAGCACGAAAGGGACTCTAGTGCGACGGGGCGCGGGCGCCCCTTCACACCGGGCCTACACTGTGCGATCGCAACCAGGCACGCGCGGCGTCGCCGGGCGGACAGGGCGGACAGGGGAGAACGGGACATGCGCAGACTGAGGTCCGGCACGGTGGTGCTCGGCGGCGTGAGCGTGCTCGCGGCCACGCTCACCGCGTGCGGCTCGGAACCCGACCGCCGCTGCGTCGACCCGGTGACCTACAAGGAACTCCCGGACTACAAGTGCGAGTCCGACGGCGACGGCTCGTCCACGTCCGGCCGCTACTACTACGGCGGCTCGGTCAGCGGCGGGCGCGCCAGCGGCGGCAGCTTCGACAAGTCGGCCGTCGACAGCGGCGGCTTCGGCGGCGGATCCTCCTCCTCCGGCGGCTGATCCCCGCCATGGAGCGCCACACCATCGAGCCCCGCCCCGGCTGGCAGCAGACGGTCGAGGAGCAGGGGCTGATCTATCCGCTGACCCGCTACCCCGACGGCTCGCTGCGCCCCTACTGGGACGAGAGCGCCTACTACTCCTTCAGCCTGCCCGAGGTCGAGGCCCTGGAGGAGGTCGTCGAGGAGCTGCACGCCCTGTGTCTGGCGGCGGCGGCCCACATCGTCGAGAAGGATCGTTTCGCCGAGCTCGGCATCACCGATCCCCGTCTCGCCGCCAAGGTCGCCGAGGCATGGCGCCGCCGGGCCGAACTCCCCACCCTCTACGGCCGCTTCGACCTCCGCTACGACGGTACGGGCCCGGCCAAGATGCTGGAGTACAACGCCGACACGCCCACCTCCCTGGTGGAGGCCGCGAGCCCGCAGTGGTTCTGGATGGAGGAGCGCTTCCCCGGCGCCGACCAGTGGAACTCCCTCCACGAACGGCTCGTCGACGCCTGGAAGCGGCAGGCGCACCTGCTGCCGCCCGGCAGCCCGGTGCACTTCGTGCACTCCGAGGGCGACGAGCTCGGCGAGGACCTGATGACCGTCGCGTATCTGCGCGAGACCGCCCAGCAGGCCGGTCTCGACACGGAGGCGCTCTCCGTCGAGCGGATCGGCTGGGACCGGATCTCCGGCCGTTTCGTCGACGACCGGCTGCGGTTCATCCGGGCCTGCTTCAAGCTCTATCCGTGGGAGTGGCTGACCACGGACCGCTTCGGCCCGTACGTCCTCGACACCCTCGACAACGGCGGCGGCACCGGCACCACCTGCTGGATCGAGCCCGCCTGGAAGATGCTCCTGTCCAACAAGGCGCTGCTCGCGATCCTGTGGGAGCTGAACCCGGGCCACCCCAACCTGCTGCCCGCCTACCTCGACGGGCCGCGCGATCTCGCCGCCGCCGGCGGCCCCGGCTATGTCGCCAAGCCGCTGCTCGGCCGCGAGGGCGCCGGCGTCACCCTCCACGAGCCGGGCGCCGAGCCGGTACGGCGCGAGGAGCCCTGCTGCTACCAGGAGCTGGCCCCACTGCCCGACTTCGACGGAAACCGGGTGGTGCTCGGCGCGTGGACGGTCGGCGACGAGGCGGCCGGGCTCGGCATCCGCGAGTCGGCGGGGCTCGTCACGGACGAGTACGCCCGCTTCGTCCCGCACGTCATCCTCTGACCCGGGGGTACGGCGCGGGGCCTACTCGCCGACGTAGCCCCGCAGCGGGGCCGGCCTCAGACCGGCCGCCTCCGCCGCGTCCAGGACACGGCGGAGGTCCTGCTCGACGGTGCCGTTGAAGTGCAGCAGGACGATGTCGCCCGCCTTCAGCCGGGGCATCGGTACGGGGTCGGTGCCCCAGGTCGTCAGGTCGTGGGTCCAGGTCACCACGGCCTTCGCGCCACAGGCGCGGGCGGTCGTCCGGGTCGTGGCGTCGTACGCGCCGTAGGGCGGCCGCAGCAGGCGCGGGCCGTCGCCGAACTCTGCCAGGTGCGCCTCGCGCGCCCCGCAGACCTCGGCCTTCTGTCCGGCGGCGTCGAGGGCGGTGAGGTCCGGGTGGCTCACGGTGTGGTTCTCGACGCGGGAGGGGCCCTGGTCGAGCAGGGTGTGGAAGTAGCCGGAGTCGTACGCGTACGCGCCCGGCAGCAGGAACAGCGAGGCGGGGACCCGGCGGTCGAGCAGCAGCTTCGCGGCGGCCGGGTCGTGGTTCCAGCCGTCGTCGAGGGTGACGAAGACGACCGGGTCGGTCGTCTCCACGCGGGAGACGACCGCCACGGGCTCGGGCCAGGCCGCCTTCGGCACGGCGTGCGCGGAGCCGGCGCACGTGCCCAGCAGCGAGACGGGCACGAGGGCGGCGAGCGCGGCGCGCAGGGCGCGGCGGCGCGGACGGGGCCTCGGCGGGCGGGGGCTCGACATGGCCGCAACATTGGCCTAGACCAACTGGGGTGTCAATGGGCCGAGTTGAGCCACCCGAACCGGACGCCGCGCATCCGCCGCCCGCCACCCGAACCGGACGCCGCGCATCCGCGCCCGCCGCCCGGCTCGGACGGCGTCCCGTCGAACGGCGGGCGCCCGGCCTCAGGCCGACAGAACCGCGCGCAGTTGCTCCAGGCCCCAGTCCAGGTCCTCCTTGCCGATCACCAGGGGTGGAGCGATGCGGATCGTCGAGCCGTGGGTGTCCTTCACCAGCACGCCCCGCTCCATCAGCCGCTCCGAGATCTCCCGTCCCGTGCCCTTCGCGGGGGTGATGTCCACGCCCGCCCACAGGCCGCGCCCACGGACCGCCTCCACGGCCCCGCCGCCCACCAGCAGGCCCAGCTCCGCGTGCAGGTGCTCGCCCAGCTCGGTCGCCCGCTGCTGGTACTCGCCGGTGCGCAGCATCGCGATCACCTCCAGGCCCACCGCGCAGGCCAGCGGATTGCCGCCGAACGTCGACCCGTGCTCCCCGGGCCGGAACACACCGAGCACGTCCGCGTCCGCGACCACCGCCGACACCGGCACGACGCCGCCGCCGAGCGCCTTGCCCAGGATGTAGACGTCCGGCACCACGTCCTCGTGCTCGCAGGCGAAGGTCTTCCCCGTACGGCCCAGGCCCGACTGGATCTCGTCCGCCATGAACAGCACGTTCCGCCGGGCCGTCAGCTCCCGCACCCCGCGCAGATATCCGGCCGGCGGGACCAGGACCCCGGCCTCGCCCTGGATCGGTTCGAGCAGCACCGCCACCGTGTTCTCCGTGACCGCCCTCTCCAGCGCGGTCAGGTCCCCGTACGGCACGATCTCGAACCCCGGCGTGTAGGGGCCGTAGTGGTCCCGCGCCTCGTGGTCCGTGGAGAAGCTGACGATCGTCGTGGTCCGGCCGTGGAAGTTGTTGGCCGCCACCACGATCTTCGCGTGCCCGTCGGGCACGCCCTTCACCTCGTACCCCCACTTGCGGGCGGTCTTCACCGCCGTCTCCACGGCCTCCGCCCCCGTGTTCATCGGCAGCACCATCTCCTTGCCGCACAGCTCGGCCAGGCGCGCGCAGAACTCGGCGAACCGGTCGTGCTGGAAGGCGCGCGAGGTGAGCGTCACCCGCTCCAGCTGGGCTCTGGCGGCGTCGATGAGACGCCGGTTGCCATGGCCGAAGTTCAGCGCCGAGTACCCGGCGAGCATGTCGAGGAAGCGGCGTCCCTCGACATCGGTCATCCACGCCCCTTCGGCGGTGGCGACCACCACGGGCAGCGGGTGGTAGTTGTGGGCGCTGTGCGCGTCCGCGGCAGCGATCTCGTCTTGCGTCCTCGACACGGGATCTCCGTTCGTCCTGCGGCAGGAGCGGGTGTGGCTCCCTTTCTTATCGTCGCTCGGATACCGGACGGGGAAACCTGCGCGACGGCGCGCCCGACACGGTGAAAACACGAGGACGGTGACAACACGGCCGAGGTGACAACACGGCGACGGTGACGCACGGCCGCGGTGACCCACGGCCGAGGTGACAGCACCACGGCGACCGGCGTACGGGCCGCGGCCCCGTCCCGGAGGGCGGAACGCCAGGGGCGACGGCACCGCCCGGAACGACCCGGCCCTACCGCACCGAGCCCGCGATCCGTATCGCCTCCTCCCGGTCCGTCACCCCCTCCAGGCGGAAGGTCAGCGCACCTCCGCTCCTCGTCCACAGGAGCGTGGGGCCCGCCGTGCGGGTCGAAGCGGTCCAGCTCCCGCCGGCCGCGTCCGTCATCGGGAAGGTCAGCAGATGCGGCCGGGCGAACCAGTACGCCTCCGTCCCGTCCGGCAGCGCCACCCACTCCGGAGGCGATCGCACCGACTTCGCGAAGCCCAGGTCGAGCCGGCCCGGGAACACGTCGAGCCGCACCGCGCTCCCCTTCTCCTTCCCCTCGCCGGCCCGCCAGCACAGGCCGACCACCGCGCGCGGTCTGACCCCCGTGACCGCCACCCCGTCCGGCGCGCCGAGCGCCCCCGGCAGCACCGGCGCGAACCCGGCCCTCCGCCCGGCCTCCGCGAGCCCCGTCCCCGCGCCCCGGTCCGGGCAGCCCGGCACCGCGGCCCCCGGCGCGGGCCGCGCACCCGGCTCGTACCGCACGTCGACCCCGCCGAAGCCCAGCCACTCGACCACCCCGGCCCGCACCGGCGGCGTCAGCACCAGCACCACCAGCAGCCCGGACAGCGCGGCGAGCAGCCGCTTCCAGCGGTCCCGCAGCCAGGCGAAGCGGCGCGGGGGCGGAGCGGGCGGGGGCACCTGCTCGGCGAGCAGCTGGGCCAGCACCCGCTCGGCCATCGTCTCGCCGTCCACGTCCGGCACCCGCAGCCGGCGCCCCAGTTCCCGCAGCTCCTCCGGCAGCCCGCCGTCCCGGTCACCCATGCTCCTCACCCCCTTCCTCCGGAAGCCGCGCTCCCAGCTTCTTCAGCGCCCGGCTCAGCCGGGACTTCACCGTCCCCCGCGGCCAGCCCAGCGCCGCGGCCGTCTCCCCCTCGTCCATCTCCAGCAGATAGCGGTGGACCACCACCAGGCGGTGCTCCTCGCCGAGCCCGTCGAGCGCCGCAAGCAGCTGCCGCCGCCGCTCGTGCTCCTCCGCCGCCACCGCGGGGTCGGCGCCCTCCGGTATCAGCGGCTCGCCCGCCAGCAGCTCCGCCTCCCGGCCCGCCACCGCCCGCTGCCGGCCCGCCGAGCGCAGTGTGTTCCTCGTCTCATTGGCCACGATGCTCAGCAGCCACGGCCGGAACGACGCCCCTTCCTTGAAGCGCCCCAGCGAGCGGTACGCCTTGAAGAAGGCCTGCTGCACCACGTCCTCCGCGTCCGCGCCCGCCCCACAGGCCACCGCCGCCCGCAGCGCGACCCCGGTGTGGGCGCGGACCAGCTCCGCGTACGCCTCCGGCTCTCCGGCGCGCACGCGTGCGATCACCACGGCCTCGGCCTCGTCGACGACCAGGCCCCCCTCCCGGGTCCCCTCCCGCGTCCTCACACCTCTGATACACCGGCAGTCCGGGATCGGTTCCCACACCTGAGAGAATGATGGGCATGGCCTCTGAACGTCCTCGCGTGCTCTCCGGAATCCAGCCCACGGCAGGCTCGTTCCACCTCGGCAACTACCTCGGTGCGGTGCGTCAGTGGGTCGCGCTGCAGGAGTCCCACGACGCCTTCTACATGGTGGTGGACCTGCACGCGATCACGGTCCCGCAGGACCCCGCGGAGCTGCGCGCCAACACCCGGCTCGCGGCCGCCCAGCTGCTCGCCGCCGGCCTCGACCCGGAGCGCTGCACCCTCTTCGTCCAGAGCCACGTCCCCGAGCACGCGCAGCTCGGCTGGGTCATGAACTGCCTCACCGGCTTCGGCGAGGCCTCCCGCATGACCCAGTTCAAGGACAAGTCCGCCAAGCAGGGCGCCGACCGCGCCACCGTCGGCCTCTTCACGTACCCGATCCTCCAGGTCGCCGACATCCTGCTCTACCAGGCGAACGAGGTCCCGGTCGGCGAGGACCAGCGCCAGCACATCGAGCTGACCCGCGACCTCGCGGAGCGGTTCAACGGCCGCTTCGGCGACACGTTCACGATCCCGGCGCCGTACATCCTCAAGGAGACGGCGAAGATCTACGACCTCCAGGACCCGGCGATCAAGATGAGCAAGTCGGCGTCCACGCCGAAGGGCCTCATCAACCTGCTCGACGACCCGAAGACGACCGCGAAGAAGGTCAAGAGCGCGGTCACGGACACCGACACGGTCATCCGCTTCGACCCGGAGAACAAGGCCGGCGTCTCCAACCTCCTGACGATCATGTCCGTGCTCACCGACACGTCGATCGCCGACCTGGAGAAGAGCTACGAGGGCAAGATGTACGGCGCCCTCAAGACCGACCTGGCCGAGGTCATGGTGGACTTCGTCACGCCGTTCCGGACCCGCACCCAGGAATACCTGGACGACCCCGAGACGCTGGACTCGGTCCTGGCCAAGGGCGCCGAGAAGGCGCGGGCGGTCGCCGCGGAGACCCTGGCGCAGACGTACGAGAAGGTGGGCTTCCTGCCCGCCAAGCACTGAGTCCGAGGACCCTGGCCGAAAAGGTGGTGCAGGCCGCACACTGGCGGCTGCACCACCACACGGGTTTCGACGGACGACGACGCACGACGGACGACGACGCACGACGGACGATGGAGGAGAACGAGTGGGGACCGTAACGATCGGCGTCTCGATCGCGGTCCCGGAGCCTCACGGCAGCCTGCTCCAGGAGCGGCGCGCGGGCTTCGGGGATCCCGCCGCGCACGGCATTCCCACGCACGTCACGCTGCTCCCGCCGACCGAGGTCGACCAGGAGCGGCTGCCCGAGATCGGGGAGCACCTCGCCGCGATCGCCGCGGTCAGCGACCCCTTCGCGATGCGTCTGGAAGGCACCGGAACGTTCCGGCCGCTGTCCCCGGTCGTCTTCGTGAAGCTCGCCGAGGGCGCCCTCGGCTGCGACCGGCTCCAGCAGCGCATCCGCGACGAGGCGGGCCCGGTCCCGCGCGAGCTGCAGTTCCCGTACCACCCGCACGTCACCGTCGCCCACGGCATCCCCGACGAGGCGATGGACCGCGCCTTCGAGGAACTGGCCGGTTACACGGCGCAGTGGACCTGCCGCTCCTTCGCGCTGTACGAGCAGGGCGCCGACGCGGTGTGGCGCAAACTGTACGACTACGAGTTCGGCAGCGGCCGCCCCGCCTCGGCCGTCCCGGCGCAGGGCGGCAGCCCGGTCGAGAGCCCCGCCGCCTCTCCCGCCGGCTGACGAGGCCGTACGGGACGGTCCGGTCGGCCGGCTGGCGAGGCTGTACGGAAGGGCCCGGCCGGCCCGGCTGACGAGGCCGTACGGGAGGTGTCGCCCCGCCCGGCGGGCGGACCGCACCCGGCAGGCGCGGCGGCCTACACCGGCAGGCGGCGGAACAGCGGCCTCGGCACGTGGCGCAGGGCCGACATCACCATCCGTAGCGCGCCCGGCACCCACACCGTCTCCGAGCGGCGCCGCAGCCCCAGCTCGATCGCCGTCGCGACCGCCTCCGGGGTGGTCGCGAGCGGCGCCTCCTCCAACCCCTCGGTCATCTTCGAGCGGACGAAGCCGGGCCGCACCACCATCACGTGCACCCCGGTGCCGTGCAGCGCGTCCCCGAGGCCCTGCGCGAAGGCGTCCAGGCCGGCCTTCGAGGAGCCGTAGATGAAGTTCGCCCGCCGGGCCCGCTCGCCCGCCACCGACGACAGCACCACGAGCGAGCCGTGCCCCTGCGCCTGGAGGGCCTGCGCGCAGACCAGACCGGCCGAGACGGCGCCCGTGTAGTTGGTCTGGGCGACCCGGACGGCGGCGAGCGGGTCGGCCTCGTCGCGCGCCTGGTCGCCGAGGACGCCGAAGGCGAGCAGCACCATGTCGATGTCGCCCTCCGCGAAGAGCTTGCCGAGCCGTTCCTCGTGGGACTCGGTGTCCAGGGCGTCGAACGGCACGGTCCGCACGTCCGCGCCGAGCGCGCGCAGCGACTCCGCGGCGGCGGTCAGGGCGGGGGAGGGGCGGCCGGCCAGCCACACCGTGCGGGTGCGGCGGGCGATCAGCCGGCGGGCGGTGGCGAGCCCGATCTCGGAGGTGCCGCCGAGAACGAGCAGGGACTGGGGGGCGCCGAAGGCGTCCTTCACGGCGATCTCCTAGAGGTCGAGACGGCGGGCCAGGTCCGAGACGAAGACGGACCGCGGGTCGAGGGCGGCGCGCAGCTCGCGGAAGTCGGCGAGCCGCGGGTACATCGCGGCGAGCAGCTCCGGCCGCAGCCGCGAGTCCTTGGCGAGGTACACCCGGCCGCCGGCGGCGACGACCTCCTCGTCCAGCTCGTCCAGGAAGGCGCCGAGGCCGCTGAGCGAGGCCGGGATGTCGAGGGCGAGGGTCCAGCCGGGCAGCGGGAAGGACAGCCAGCCGGGATCGGCCTCGCCGAAGCGCTTCAGTACGGCGAGGAAGGACGGGCAGCCCCGGGTCGCGATCCGCCGTACGACCCGGCGCAGGGTCTCCTCCTGCCCGTACCCGACGACGAACTGGTACTGCACGAAGCCACCGCGCCCGTACAGCCGGTTCCAGTGCGGCACCCCGTCGAGGGGGTGGAAGAAGGACGAGAGCCGCTGGAGGCGGCCGGTGGAGCGGCGGGGGGCCTTGCGGTACCAGAGCTCGTTGAACAGGCTCACGCCCGTGCGGCCGAGCAGCCCCTCGGGGACGTACGCGGGGGCCGCCGGCAGCTGCCCCGGCCGGAAGGCGAGCGGCGCGCGGCGGGCCCGGCGGGCGCGCACCGGCAGGGCGTCGTACGGGGCGTGGTCGCCGCGGGTGAGGACGGCGCGGCCGGTCGAGGCGCCGCGCGCGAGCAGGTCGATCCAGGCGACGGAGTAGCGGTAGCGGTGGTCGCCCTCGGTGAGACGGGCCATCAGGTCGTCGAGATCGCTGGCGCGTTCGGTGTCGACGCTCATCAGGGAGGTCTCGACGGGCAGCAGCCGCAGGGTGACCGACAGGATCACCCCGGTCAGGCCCATGCCGCCGGCGGTCGCCTCGAACAGCGGCGTGCCGGGGACGACCGTCCGCAGCTCCCCGTCGGCGGTGAGCAGGTCCAGGGAGACGACGTGCCGCGAGAAGGAGCCGGAGACGTGGTGGTTCTTGCCGTGGATGTCGGCGCCGAGCGCTCCGCCGACGGTCACGTACCGCGTGCCGGGGGTGACGGGCACGAACCAGCCGAGCGGCAGCAGCGCCTCCATCAGGTGGTGCAGGCTGACGCCCGCGTCGCAGACGACGAGCCCGGCCTCGGCGTCGACGGCGCGGATCCGGGCGAGCCCGGTCATGTCGAGCACGGCGCCGCCGGCGTTCTGGGCGGCGTCGCCGTAGGCCCGGCCGAGCCCGCGCGCGATCGACCCGCGGGCACCGCACGCGCGGACGGCGGCGGCGGCCTCCTCGTACGTGCGGGGGCGGATCACGCGGGCGAGGGTGGGGGCGGTGCGGCCCCAGCCGGTGAGGGTGTCGAAGTCCTCGTCGACGTGTGTGTCGGCTGCCATGAGCTGACCGTATCGTCGCGACTGTCGGTTATGCCGGGATTGGTGGGCGGTTCGTCGAAATGGGTGATTAAACGAGTGTCAGGAAAGAGTCCCGAGCCGTACGACACCTGAGGGCGTCAGAGTCGCCCGTGGTTGACGCAGCGCAACGGCAGCACACGGCAGTACGGGGAGGCGGGCGACACTCATGCGGCACCGGGACTGGACCGTGGCCGACCATCGGACCCTGGCCGCGCTGCGGGCCTGCGGGCGGCGCCCCGCCGTGGCCGCCGCCGCCCGCGCGCTCTCGCACGGCGGCGAACACGCGGCGCTCTGGCTCGCCGCCGGGCTCACCGCCGCCGCCCTTGACCCGCCGCGCCGCGCCGGCTGGCTGCGCGCCACCGCCCTGGTCGGCGGCGCGCACCTGGCCGGATCGGTCGTCAAGCGGGTCGTACGAAGGCCCCGGCCGTGCGCCGAGACGTACGCGCCGCTGGTGCGCACCCTCGGCCGGCATTCCTTTCCCAGCGCGCACGCCGGCTCCGCCGCGGCGGCCGCCGTCGCCTTCGGCGCCCTGTACCCGCCCGCCCGGCACGTCGCCGTCCCGGCCGCCGCCGCGATGTGCCTCTCCCGCCTCGTCGTCGGCGTGCACTACCCGACGGACGTCGCCGCGGGCGCGCTGCTGGGCGCCGTCACGGCGGCGGCGGGCCGCGCGTGGGTACGGGCGGGGGCCGCGCCGGCCCGGCCCGCTGGGGGCACCGAGTCCATCTGGGCCGCCTGGGCCGTCTCGGCCCGGCGGGCCTTGGCGGCCCCGCACCCGACGCCAGGCCAGCCCCTGACCGTGACGGCCCCGTCGGCGTCGGCCTTGACGGCCCCGGCTCCGACAGCCCCGCACGCGGTCCCGACGCCCCCGCCCCCGCCACCGACACCCCCCGCTCGCACCGGAGGCCGCCGTGGCTGAGCGCACCACCGGGCTCGCCGTCCTCGCCCCGGAGCCCGCCGTCGCGCGCCAGGCGCCGGGGCGCCCAGGAGCCCTCGCCGTCGCCCGGGGGCTCGTGCGGACCGCCCGGCCGCGCCAGTGGGTGAAGAACACCCTCGTCCTCGCGGCGCCCCTCGCCGCGGGCCAGCTCGCCTCCTGGTCCGGCGCGGCCCGACTCGGCCTCGTCTTCGCCCTGTTCACGGCCGCCGCCTCCGCCGTCTACCTGGTCAACGACGCCCGCGACGCCGAGGCCGACCGCGCCCACCCCGTGAAACGGCACCGCCCCGTCGCCGCGGGGCTCGTCCCCGTACCCCTCGCGTACGTCACCGGCACCGTGCTCGGCCTCGGGGCGGCGGTCGCGAGCGCCGTGCTGTGCAACGCGATGACGGCGCTGCTCCTGACCGCGTACCTCGCGATGCAACTCGCCTACTGCGTCCGCCTCAAGCACGTCCTCGTCGTCGACCTCACCGTCGTCACCACCGGCTTCCTCATGCGCGCGATGATCGGCGGGATCGCGCTCGGGATCCCGCTCTCGCGCTGGTTCCTCATCACCACGGGCTTCGGCGCGCTCTTCATGGTCGCGGCCAAGCGCTACTCCGAGGCCGTGCAGATGGAGACCGCCGACGGCGCGACCCGGGCGCTGCTCACGCAGTACACGACCGGCTACCTCCGCTTCGTCTGGCAGCTGGCGGCCGGGGTCGCCGTCCTCGGCTACTGCCTGTGGGCCCTGGAGAGCGGTGGCGTGGCCGCCGGCTCGCTGCTGCCGTGGCGTCAGCTCTCCGTCGTCGCCTTCGTCCTCGCCGTGCTGCGCTACGCCGTCTTCGCCGACCGCGGCACGGCGGGCGAACCCGAGGACGTCGTCCTGCGCGACCGCCCCCTCGCCGTCATCGGGCTGGTGTGGGCGGCGATGTACGGCATGGCGGTCGCGGACCTGTGACCGGGCGTTCCCCGGACACACGGCGCACCGACGGCCGCCCCGATGGCCGCATCGGCAGCCGTCCCGCCGATCCCACCGCCGACCGTCCCGGTGACCGTCCCGCCGACCCCACCGCCGGCCGTCCCGGTGACCGCCCCGCCGGCCGTCCCGCCGGCCGCCCCGGCACCCGCCCCGGTCCGCGCGAGGTGCTCGGCTTCCTCGCCGTCGGGGCCGTGGCCTACGCCGTCGACCTGGGCGTCTTCCTGTGGCTGCGGGCCGCCCTCGGGCAGGACCCGATCGCCGCCAAGGTCTGCTCCTTCGTGGCCGGCTGCACCGTCGCGTACCTCGGCAACGCCCTCGGCACCTACCGCCGCCGCGCCACGCCCGCCCTGCGCGAGTACGCCGCCTTCTTCGCCGTGAACCTCGCGGGCGCCGCCGTCCAGCTGCTCTGCCTCGCCGTCTCCCATCACGGCCTCGGGCTCACCTCCGCCCGCGCCGACACGGTGTCAGGACTCGGCGTGGGCATGTTCCTGGCGACCTGTCTGCGATTCTGGGGTACGCGGACCCTTGTGTTCCGGAAGAACCCCGCCGCCTGAGGGAGACGCGTACGACATGGACTGGCTGACCAAGCTCCCCGTCGTCGGCCCCTGGGCCGCCCGCCTCATGAAGACCCACGCCTGGCGCTCGTACGAGACCCTCGACCAGGTCCACTGGACCCGGCTCGCCGCCGCGCTCACCTTCATCAGCTTCCTGTCGCTGTTCCCGCTGATCACCGTCGGTGCCGCGATCGGCGCCGCGCTGCTGTCCGCCGAACAGCTCGACCGGATCGAGGCGAAGATCGCCGACCAGGTCCCCGGCATCTCCGAACAGCTCGACATCGGCGGCCTCGTCGACAACGCCGGCACCGTCGGCCTCGTCGCCGGTGCCGTGCTGCTCTTCACGGGCATCGGCTGGGTCGGCTCGATGCGCGAGTGCCTGCGGGCGGTGTGGGGCCTGGACGACGCCGACGAGGACAACCCGATCCTGCGCAAGGGCAAGGACGCGGTCGTGCTGCTCGGACTCGGCGGGGTCATGCTCGGCTCGCTCGCCGCGTCCTGGCTCGGCTCCACCGCCGTCGGCTGGTCCGCCGAACGGGTCGGCGTCTCGCACGAGGGCGCCGGCGGGATCCTGCTGGAGGTCGCCGCCGTCCTGGTGGCGGTCGTCGCCGACTTCCTGATCCTGTCGTACGTCCTGACGCTGCTGCCCGGCGTCGAGCCGCGGCGCCGCGACCTGGTGGTCGCGGCGCTGCTCGGGGCGGTCGGCTTCGAGCTGCTCAAGCTGCTGCTCGGCGGCTACATGAAGGGCGTCGCGGCGAAGTCGATGTACGGGGCGTTCGGCGTCCCGGTCGCCCTGCTCCTGTGGATCAACTTCATGGCGAAACTGCTGCTGTTCTGCGCGGCCTGGACGGCCACCGGCGCCAGGGATTCCCGCGACGGTGACGCACCCGGCGACGCGGACTCCGACCTCAGGGATTCACGCTCTCGTCGACCGGAGGGGCCGTCCGAGCGGAAGCCGCCTGCGGCCAGCGCCGGTTGACCAGGAAGACGGCGCCCGCGATCAGCACGAGCATGCCGCCCGCCACGGCGAGCGCGATGCCCGCGCCGCCCGACTTCTCCTGCGCCACGGCCGCCTGGTCGGTGCCGGCCGGCGCGTTCTTGCCCGGTGCGGGCGTGGAGCCGTCGTCCGACGTGCCCGAGTCGGAGCCCGGCGTCGTCCGCACCGACTTCGGCGGCACCAGCTCGCCCACCGGCGTCACCTTGCCGGCCGCCGCGAAGCCCCAGTCGAGCAGCCGCGCGGTCTCCTTGTAGACGGCGTGCTGCTCCTTCGACGAGGGGTTCATGACGGTGACGAGCAGCACCCGGCCGTTGCGCTCGGCGACACCCGTGAAGGTCGCGCCGGCGTGCGTGGTGTTGCCGTTCTTGACGCCGGCGATGCCCTGGTACGCGGGGACGCCGAGGTCGCCGGTGAGCAGCCGGTTGGTGTTCTGGATCTCGAAGGTCTCGCGCTTCTTGCCGGGCTTGAGCTCACCGGGGAACTGTGCGCGCGGGGTCGCGGCGTACTCGCGGAAGTCCGGGTTCTGCATGCCGCTGCGGGCGATGAGGGTGAGGTCGTACGCGGAGGAGACCTGGTGCGGGTCGTCGTAGCCGTCCGGGGACTTCACGACGGTGTCCAGGGCCTGGAGCTCGTCCGCACGCGCCTGCATGTCCCGGACGGTCTGCTCCTTGCCGTTGTTCATCGCGGTGAGGACGTGGACGGCGTCGTTGCCGGAGCGCAGGAAGACGCCCAGCCACAGGTCGTGGACGCTGTAGGTCTGCTTCTCCTTGATGCCGACCAGGCTGGATCCGGCGCCGACGCCGGCCAGGTCCTCGGGCTTGACGGTGTAGTTCTGCGTCCGGGGGAACTTCGGCAGCAGGGTGTCCGCGAAGAGCATCTTCAGCGTGGAGGCCGGGGCGAGCTTCCAGTGCGCGTTGTGCGCGGCGAGGACCTGGCCGCTCTCCGCGTCCGCGACGATCCAGGAGCGCGCGCTGAGCTCCTTCGGCAGCACCGGGGCGCCGGGGCCGAGCCGCACCTGGGTGCCGGGGAGGCTGAGCAGCCTGCCGCCGACGGACGACATGCCGGAGGGCGGCTTGGGCTGCTTGTCCTTGCCGTCCGCCTGGGCGGGATGCACGGCGAGGAGGGGGAGCAGCGCGGCGGCGGTGACCGTCAATGCGGTCTTCACGGTCTTTTTCGAAGCGGACACGGTCGAGAACGTACATCGCCGGAACCTGCCGCCGAACCCCGCGGGGCGGTTCGTCCCCGCTCGTCCACCCGTCCGCAGGTCCCCGCGCGGGCCCGTCGGCAGGGACCGTGGGGCGGGTGGGGATACTGGGACCATGAAGCTCAGTCGGCCGGTCTCCTGGTTCCTGCTCGCGTTCGGGGTGTGGAGCTGGTTCATCTGGATCACTTTCGTCAAGAACCTGTGGAACGACGCGAGCGGTCTCGCCTTCGACGACGCGGGCGATCCGACGGCCTACTTCTGGGTTCACCTGCTGCTGGCCATCACGTCCTTTGTCCTGGGGACGGTCGTCGGGGCGATCGGGTTGCGTGGCGTGCGCGCACTTCGGCGCGAGCGCGGATAAGGGGTATGTGGGGCGTGGTCGTCTTCCTGCTGGTGCTGGTCGTGGTCCTCGCCCTCCTGGGCGCGGTCCACTGGTACGTGTGGCGGCGTCTGGTGCGTGACCTGACGGCGCCGGGCGGTGTGGCGCGCCGTATCGGCACGGCCGCGGCGGTCGTGCTGCCGCTGCTGTCGGTCGCGGCGCTGGTCTCCGGGCGGGCCGGCGCCCCCTTCGTCCTCCAGCAGACCGTCGCCTGGCCGGGCTTCCTGTGGCTCGCGCTGCTGCTGTACGTGACGCTCGCCCTTGCGGTGACGGAGCCGCTGCGGCCGCTGCTGCGGCGGTGGGCGGCCCGCCGTGCCCAGGCCCGGGCCCGGGCCGCGGCGCCGGTCACGGCCCTGGTGCGGGCCCCCGCCGCCCCGTCCCCGGCCGCCGCCCCCGCCACCGCCGCCCCCGAGCCCGTCCCCGCCACCGTGCCGGCGGCCGTGCCCGCGCCCGTGGAGGCGACGGACCCGGCGCCCCCGCCCGTACCCGAGCCGGTGTCCGAGCCGCGGCCCGAGCCCGTGTCCGAGCCCCGGCCCGAGTCCGTGTCCGGAGGGCCCGACCTTTCGCGGCGGCTCTTCGTCAACCGCCTCGTCTCCGGCACTGCCGCCGCCGTCGCCGTCGGGACCGTGGGCCACGGCACGTACGGGGTGCTGCGCGGCCCCCGGGTGAAGCGCGTCACCGTGCCGCTGGCCAAGCTGCCGCGCGGCGCGCACGGCTACCGCGTCGCGGTCGTCTCCGACATCCACCTCGGCCCGATCCTCGGCCGCGCCCACACGCAGCGGATCGTCGACACGATCAACGCCACCCAGCCCGACCTGGTCGCCGTCGTCGGCGACCTGGTCGACGGCACCGTGGAGAACCTCGGGTCCGCCGCCGAGCCGCTCGCGCGGCTGCGGGCCCGGGACGGCGCGTTCTTCGTGACGGGCAACCACGAGTACTTCTCCGGCGCCGACGCCTGGGTCGACCACGTCCGCGAGCTCGGCCTGCGGCCGCTGCGCAACGCGCGCGTGGAGATCGGCGCGGGCTTCGACCTCGCCGGGGTCGACGACGTGGCGGGCGAGAGCGAGGGGCAGGGCCCCGACTTCGTGAAGGCGCTCGGGGACCGGGACCGGTCCCGTACCGCCGTGCTGCTCGCGCACCAGCCCATCGTCATCGACGACGCCGTCCGGCACGGCGTCGACCTCCAGCTCTCCGGGCACACCCACGGCGGCCAGCTGTGGCCCGGCAACTTCCTCGCCGAGCTCGCCAATCCGACGGTCGCGGGGCTGGAACGCTACGGCGACACGCAGCTGTATGTGTCGCGCGGCGCGGGTGCCTGGGGGCCGCCGGTCCGGGTCGGCGCGCCCTCCGACATCACCGTCGTGGAGCTGGCGTCCAAGCAGGCGTGACGGAGCGCTTGGTGACTGATACGTACGGTTCGGTCACCGAAATCCCTTATCCCTGGACATATGCGTGCGGTGTGAAGGTTTACCCTTCCACCAGTGAAGGTCGTGTGGTTGGGTGGCGCCATCGCGGCGGGCGGAGGCCGGCCGTGACAGGGGTGGGTACGCGACAAAGGAAGCACGTCTCATGCGGTCGACGGTCCGTCTGCGCGTTCTGGTCACTTGTGGGGTCGTCCTGGCCGCCGGAATCGGGGGCTGGCAGCTGCTGCCCTCCGACGACGTGCGGACCGATCCCATCACCGTCGGCACCACGGACGAGGTGACCTCGCTCGATCCGGCCGGTGCCTACGACGCCGGTTCCTGGGCGATGTACAGCAACGTCTACCAGTCGCTCCTGACCTTCAAGCCCGGCTTCACCACGCCGGTGCCGGACGCGGCCGAGAGCTGCGGGTTCGTCGGCACGCGGTTGACCGTGTACCAGTGCACGCTCCGCGACGACCTCAGCTTCGCGAGCGGCCGCAAGATCACCGGGGACGACGTCCGCTACTCGTTCGAGCGGATGCTGGCGATCAAGACGGACGTCGGTCCGCAGCCGCTGTTCCCGACCCTGAAGAAGGTGGCGGCCGACGGGCAGAAGGTCACCTTCCACCTCAGCGGCCGGGACGCCACCTTCCCGCTGAAGCTCGCCACCGGCGCCGGCTCGATCGTCGACCGCACCACGTACCCGGCCAGGGCGCTGCGCGGCGGCAACGCGGTCGACGGCTCGGGGCCGTACGTGCTGAAGGACTACCGGCCGGGCGTCAGCGCCCGCCTGGAGCCCAACCCCCGCTACCGGGGCGCCATCGCGAAGGCCGGGCGGACGGTGGTCGTGAAGTACTTCAAGGAGTCCGAGCAGCTCGCCGAGGCATGGAAGAAGAAGCAGGTGGAGGTGACGCACCGGCAGATGCCACCGGCCTTCATCAACGCGATGGAGCAGGGCCCGCAGCAGGGCGTCCGGGTCACCGAGGCCGCCAGTGCCGAGACCCGCAACCTCAACTTCAACGTGCGGCCCGGCTCGGCGATGGCGAAGAAGGCGGTCCGGCAGGCCGTCGCCGCCGTGATCGACCGCCCGGCCATCACCACCGGGCCGTACAAGGGCACCGTCGAGCCGCTGTACTCCCTCATTCCGCAGGGCTTCCTCGGCCACAGCACTTCCTTCTACGACCGCTATCCGGAGCCCAGCACCGACACCGCGAAGAAGCTGCTGAAGGACGCGGACGTCGAGACGCCGGTGAAGTTCACGCTCGGCCACCGGGAGGACGTCACCTACGCGGCCGAGGCCGCCGAGCTGAAGAAGCAGCTGGAGGAGACGGGGCTGTTCGAGGTCGAGGTGCGGTCCGTGGCGTGGCAGTCCTTCCAGAAGAAGTACGCGGCGGGCGAGTTCGACGCGTACACGGTCGGCTGGCTCCCTGACTTCCCGGACTCCGACAGCTTCACCGCCCCGCTCGTCGGCAAGGACAACACCCTGCACAACGGCTTCTCCAGCCCCGTGATCGACGCGCTGATCACGGCGACGCAGCAGTACGGCGACCGCGCGCGGGCGGTCGCCGACTTCAAGTCCATCCAGGCCGAGGTCGCCAAGGAGGTGCCGCTGGTGCCGCTGTGGCAGAAGAAGGACTACGTGCTGTCGACGGAGGCCGTGGCCGGCTCGCAGTACCTGTCGGACGGCACGGGCATCTGGCGGCTGTGGGAGCTCAGCTGGATCTAGAGCCGCGCTTCGGCTTGCCCGAGGCCGCCATCCCGGCAGCCGTCGGCATGAAGTCGGACAGGACGTCGTGGACGTCGGTGACCAGCGGGCGCAGGATCCGGAAGCGGGAGAGCGAGATGGCGCGGGCGGTGACCGGGGCCAGCCGTCCGACCAGGCGGCGGCTGTTGGCGGCGTTCTCGGAGCGGTCGTAGACCCAGAACAGCACGAGGCCCATCTGCTGGAGCCACAGCAGGCGGGGGAGCGGCTCGGCCAGTTCGGGGTCGACCTTGACCGAGGCGCCGCGGATGACCCGCCGGTGGACCTCGATCGCCGCCTCGCGCGGGCCCTCCGACTCGGGGGAGAAGGGGCTGAGCGGGCTGTCCGGGTCGGCGGCGTTCTTGAAGAACTGGGCGGCGAACTCGTGGTACGGCTCGGCGATGTCGAGCCAGGCGAGGAGCACCCCGCGGATCCGGGCGGCCAGGTCCTTCTCGCCGCCCTCCAGGATGGGTTCGACGGCCGCCTGGTGCTCCTCGGCGATCCGGTCGTAGAAGCCCTGGACGAGGTGCTCCTTGGAGGAGAAGTAGTAGTACGCGTTGCCGACGGAGACCCCGGCCTCCTGCGCGATGGCCCGCATCGTGGTCTTGTCGTAGCCGCGCTCCTTGAACAGCCGGAGCGCGGTCTCCAGGATGAGGGCGCGGGTCTGCTCGCTCTTGGGCGCCTTGGCGGGCCGGTCCTGCTTCTCTTCCATCGCGTTCTCCACGGGTCCTGAGCCTAGCCGGACGCGCCGGGTGCCTCGCACCGCCCGTCCCCGCAGCCCCCGTCCGCGCCTGCCCCGTCTGCGGGCTCCGTCCTTCGGAGCTCGCGCCACCTGGCGGCGGCGAGGACGGTGGCGCGGGCGAAGGGCTGCCCCGCCGGGGTGGCCAGCCAGTGGGCCCTGGGCCGGTGTTCGGCCAGTGCCCAGAGGCAGACGATCCAGGCGGCGGTGGAGCGGTAGATCTGGCCGCCGTCCCCGACCACGGTGATCTCCCGCAGGGTGGAGGCGTGGTCGAGGGCGGGGAAGCGCCGCCGCGCCTCCTGCGAGCCGGCCGGGACGAGGTGCAGCGGTACGAGCTGGGGCTGGCGGAGCAGCCAGTGCCGCAGGTGGACGCAGAGCGGGCAGTCGGCGTCGTAGAGGACGGTCAGGTGCCGTACCGGCGCGTTCGGCTTCATCGGGTGCCCGGCCGGGGTTCAGGCGCCGGTGGCCGGGGTGGCCCAGGGGCCGGGGCCCTGGGGGCCGGGCCTGCCGGGGGCGGTCCAGCCCTGCGGCGGGACCGGCGGGACCTGTTCGCGCTCCATGACGCCCCGGCGGCGGATCTTGTTGAGGACGTACACGTTGGCGAGGTGCATCACGCCGAGGACGAGCAGGACCACTCCGAGCTTGACCGAGAGGGCCTCGAAGAGCCGGCGGGCGTCGAGGACGGCCTCGTCCTGGCTCAGGTAGAGGGCGACGAAGCCGAAGTTGACGAGGTAGAAGCCGACGACGAGCAGATGGTTCACGGCGTCGGCGAGCTTCTCGTTGCCGCGCAGGACGTCGGCGAGGAAGACCTTGCCGTTGCGGCTGAGGGTGCGGGCGACCCAGACGGTGAGCCCGACGCTGATGAGCAGATAGACGACGTACGCGACGACAGTGAGGTCCATGCCCTCACGCTCCCTTGAACGCGTTCAAAGCTGACGGTCATGACTGTAGACCCGCCTTTGAACATGTTCAAGCCGGGGGTGGAAAACACGGGCGGCCAAGGGGGACACCTCGTAGGGTCAGGGCCATGACACTTGCTCACGACGTGGCCGGCGACGGCCCCTCGACCGTTCTGCTGCTCCACTCCGGCGTCTGCGACCGGCGCATGTGGGACGGTCAGTTCCACGCCCTCGCCGAGGCCGGGCACCGCGTGGTGCGCTGCGACCTCCGCGGCTTCGGCGACACCCCGGTCGACGGCCCCCACGTCCACGCCGACGACGTGGCCGCCCTGCTCGACGCTCTCGGCGCCGAACGCGCCGCACTCGTGGGCTCCTCCTTCGGCGGCGAGGTCGCCCTCGAGTTCGCCGCCCGCCACCCCGGGCGGGCCACCGCCCTCGCACTGCTCTGCGCCGCCGCCCCGGTGGACCTCGAACCCGGCGAGCGGCTGCGGGCCTTCGGCAGGCGCGAGGACGAACTGATCGAGGCCGGCGACCTCGACGCCGCCGTCGACCTCAACGTGGACTTCTGGCTCGGCCCCGAGGCCGACGCGGGGGCCCGCGAACTCGTCCGGCGGATGCAGCGCCGCGCCTTCGAGCTCCAGCTCGCCGCCCCCGAGGCGTTCGGGCCCGCCCCCGCCGGGGTCACCGAGGCCGACCTCGCCCGGATCGACGTCCCGGTCCTCGCGGTCTCCGGCGACCATGACGTCCCCGTCTTCCGGGAGCTCGCGGCCCGGCTCGCCGAGCTGCTCCCGTACGCCCGGCACGTCCCCCTCGACTGGGCCGGTCATCTGCCCGCCCTGGAGCGCCCCGAGGAGACCGCGCGCCTGCTCGCCGGCTTCCTCGGTTCCCTGGCTCCCGTCAGCCGGCCCTGAAGCCGCGCACCCCCGGCACGAACGCCGTCGCCAGGCAGCAGCCCGCCACCGCCACCGCCGCGGCCGTCAGCGGCACCCCCGGGCCCCACGCCGAGGCGGCGAGCGGGGCCAGGGCGTAACCCAGCGGCATCGCCGCGAGGGAGAGCAGCCAGTCGTACGAGGTCACCCGCGCGAGGGCGTGCGCCGGGACGGCCCGCTGCACCGCCGTCTCCCACACCGGGGTGAGGAAACCGAGACCGACCTGGGCGAGCCCGTACGCGCCGATCACCAGCGGTGCGGGGGCGCCGGCCGCCAGGAGCAGCAGCGGCAGCGCGTACGTGGCGAGGCCGAGGTTCGCCGCGAGGATCGGGCGGCCGGGCCGGACCCGGTCGGCGGCCAGGGAGCCGAGCAGCAGCCCGACCGCGCCCACCTGGAGGAGCACCGCCCAGGCGAGGTCACCGCCCAGCCGGTCCAGGGCGATCGCCGGACCGAGCGTCATCAGCACGGCGGCGGCCCCGTTCCAGGCGCTGTGCCCGATCAGGCTGGTCCAGTACCAGTCCCGGGCGCGGACCTCGTGCCAGCCCTCCTTGAGGTCGGCGAGGACCGAGCGCCGGGGCACCTTCACCCGCTCGACCCGTACGGCGCACAGCAGCGCGGCGCTGACGGCGAAGCTCACCGCGTCCAGGACGAACGCCCAGCCCGGCCCCACGGTCAGGATCAGCGTCCCGGCGAGGGCCGGCCCGCCGATCCTGCTCGCGCTGTGGGCGACGGCCATCGCCGCGTTGGCCCGCTGCAGCGACTCGGCCGGGACCGTGCCCTTGACCAGCGGGGCGGAGGTGGGCGCCGCGAACGCCCCGGCCGCGCCGCCGACGACCTCGACGGCGGCGATGACGGCCAGCGAGGGCGTGCCACCGAGGAGCTGGACGCCGACGACCAGTTGGGTGACGCACCGGACGAGGTCCGTCGCCAGCGCGACCGTACGGGCGTCGAAGCGGTCGCCGACGACGCCGCCCAGCGGCAGCAGGAGCAGCTTCGGCACCATCGCGCAGGCCAGGACGAGCGCCAGGGCCGAGGGGGAGCCGGTCGCCTTCAGCACCGCGAGGGCGAGGGCGGCCGGGACGACGGCGTCGCCGAGGACGGAGAGCGTGCGCCCGGCGAACAGCAGCCGGAAGGAGCGCGTGCGCAGCGGATGAGGAGCGGTGGCAGGCATACGGGAACAGTATTTCGGTTCCGAATAATTCGTCAACGAAATACTTTTGCTGACGCCGACGCCGACGCCGACGCCGACGCCGACCCCGACGCCGATGCCGGCACCGGTGCGGGTGCCGTTGCCGCGCCGCACCGGCGCCGTACGATCAGCCCATGGCCCCCACCGGCGAACCCCGCGCGACCCCGCACGACTGGACCGACGAGCACGTGGCCCGCTGGAAGCCGGTCCTGCCCGGCCTCGACCCGGTCGTCGAGGGCGCGGTCACCCGCATGAAGAAGCTGTCCGTGCACCTGCGCCGGGTGCGCGAGCAGTCCCTCGTCGACTTCGACCTCGAACGCCACGAGTTCGACACCCTGCACAAGCTCGCCGGCCGCGGCGGCAGCGCCGCGCCCTCGGAGCTCGCCCAGGACCTCGACCTGGCCCCCGCCTCCGTCACCGGCCGCCTCGACGCCCTGGAGAAGCGCGGCTTCGTCCGCCGCACCCCCTCCACCACCGACCGCCGCCGTGTCATCGTCGAACTGACCGAAGCGGGCCGCGCGACCTGGCTCGGCGCGATGGACGTCCTCGGCCACGAGGAGGAACGCCTCCTCGGCGTCCTGAGCCCCGAGGAACGCGACACGCTCAACGACCTGCTCCGCCGCGTCATGCTCGCCGCCGAACAGGACAGCGCCGAGCACTGGCCCGGCGGCTGATCACATGCTGAGCGACCGCGCGTAGTTCAGCTGCCCCATCACCCAGTGGATCGTGTCCGGGCCGGTCGCCGGGATCATCGTCGCGTGGTGGCGGCCGCCGCTGGTCACCGTGACCTGGATGAAGCCGGTCGTCTGCTTCTCCTTCATCAACAGGAACAGCAGGCCCAGCAGGCAGAAGAGGAAGAACACGATCGCGAGCACGATCGCCACCGTCGGCATCTTCTCCTCGGTCCGCGACATGTCCATCGCGTTCCACACCGCGCCCTTGAGCGGCATCGGCCCGGCCGGCGTCATGATCTGGTCGCCCACCACGGTGATGTCCCCGAGGCTCAACAGCGGCGCGCCCGCGCCGAGCGGGACCGGCGCGTGCTGCGGCGGCACCGGGACCCCGCCCGCGAGGGTCGGCCGGTAGGCGGGCGGCGGGGGCGTGTGCGGATAGCCGTAACCGGGCGTACCGGCCTGGTGGCCCGGGCCCCATTCGTAGGCCCCGGAGTCCTCCGACTTGTAAGGGTTCGGCTCGCTCATCAGTCCCCGTCTCCCCGCACACGACCGTGCGGACGCGAAAAAGCCCGCTTCTGCACGACGCAGCGTACAGAAGCGGGCTTCCCCGTCGTGACCAGGTGTCAGAAGCGGCGGGTGATGAGCGCGCGCTTCACTTCCTGGATCGCCTTGGTGACCTCGATGCCACGCGGGCAGGCGTCCGTGCAGTTGAACGTCGTGCGGCAGCGCCACACGCCGTCCTTGTCGTTCAGGATCTCCAGGCGCTGCTCGCCCGCCTCGTCACGGCTGTCGAAGATGAAGCGGTGCGCGTTGACGATCGCGGCCGGGCCGAAGTACTGGCCGTCGTTCCAGAAGACCGGGCAGGACGACGTGCACGCGGCGCACAGGATGCACTTGGTGGTGTCGTCGAAACGCTCACGGTCCTCGGCGGACTGCAGGCGCTCGCGGGTCGGCTCGTTGCCCTTGGTGACCAGGAACGGCATGACGTCCCGGTACGCCTGGAAGAACGGCTCCATGTCGACCACGAGGTCCTTCATCACCGTCAGGCCCTTGATGGCCTCGATGGTGATCGGCTTCTCGGGGTTGATGTCCTTGATCAGCGTCTTGCAGGCGAGCCTGTTCTTGCCGTTGATCCGCATCGCGTCCGAGCCGCAGATGCCGTGCGCGCAGGAGCGGCGGAAGGTCAGCGTGCCGTCCAGGTCCCACTTGATCTTGTGGAGACCGTCGAGCACGCGCTCCTTCGGGTCGATCTCGATCTGGAAGTCCTCCCAGACCGCCGCGTCCGAGATCTCCGGGTTGAACCGGCGGATGCGGAAGGTGACCGTGATGTAGGGGGACGCGGCGGAGTCCTTCTCCACCTTGTCCAGTACGGGGGTAGCCATCAGTACTTACGCTCCATCGGCTGGTAGCGGGTCTGGACGACCGGCTTGTAGTCGAGACGGACGGTCTCGGAGCCGTCCTCGCCGACCTCGCGGTACGCCATGGTGTGGCGCATGAAGTTGACGTCGTCGCGGTTCGGGTAGTCCTCGCGGTAGTGACCGCCGCGGGACTCCTTGCGCGCCAGGGCCGAGACGGCCATGACCTCGGCCAGGTCGAGCAGGTTGCCCAGCTCGATGGCCTCCAGGAGGTCGGTGTTGAAGCGCTTGCCCTTGTCCTGGATGGACACGTTCTTGTAGCGCTCGCGCAGCTCGGTGATCTTCTCGACGGCCGTCTTGATGGTCTGCTCCGTACGGAACACCATCACGTTGGCGTCCATCGTCTCCTGGAGCTCTCGGCGCAGCTCCGCGACCCGCTCGTTGCCCGTGGAGTTGCGCAGGCGCTCGACCTGCTCCTGGACGAAGGAGGCGGGGTTCTCGGGCAGCTCGACGTAGTCGGCCTTGGCCGCGTACTCGGCCGCCGCGATGCCCGACCGCTTGCCGAACACGTTGATGTCGAGCAGCGAGTTGGTGCCGAGGCGGTTGGCGCCGTGCACGGAGACACAGGCGACCTCGCCGGCCGCGTACAGACCCGGGACGACGGTGGTGTTGTCGCTGAGGACCTCACCCATCACGTTGGTCGGGATGCCGCCCATGGCGTAGTGCGCGGTGGGCTGGATCGGGATCGGGTCCGTGTACGGCTCGATGCCGAGGTACGTACGGGCGAACTCGGTGATGTCCGGGAGCTTGGCGTCCAGCTGCTCCGGCGGGAGGTGCGTCAGGTCCAGGTAGACGTGGTCGCCCTCGGGACCGCAGCCGCGGCCCTCACGGATCTCCGTGTAGATGGAGCGGGAGACGACGTCACGGGACGCGAGGTCCTTCATGACCGGCGCGTACTTCTCCATGAAGCGCTCGCCGTCCTTGTTGCGCAGGATGCCGCCCTCACCGCGGGCGCCCTCCGTGAGCAGGATGCCCATGCGCCAGATGCCCGTCGGGTGGAACTGGAAGAACTCCATGTCCTCCAGCGGGATGCCCCGGCGGTAGCAGGCGGCCTGGCCGTCACCGGTCAGGGTGTGGGCGTTGGACGTCACCTTGAAGAACTTGCCGGTGCCGCCGGACGCGTAGATCACGGCCTTCGCCTGGAAGACGTGGATCTCGCCGGTGGCCAGCTCGTAGGCGACCACACCGGCGGACGTCTTGACGCCGTCGACCTCGGTGATCAGCTGGTCCAGGACGTAGAACTCGTTGAAGAACTCCACGCCCTCCTTGACGCAGTTCTGGTACAGCGTCTGGAGGATCATGTGGCCCGTGCGGTCCGCGGCGTAGCAGGACCGGCGGACCGGGGCCTCGCCGTGGTTGCGGGAGTGACCGCCGAAGCGGCGCTGGTCGATGGTGCCGTTCGGGGTCCGGTTGAACGGCAGGCCCATCTTCTCCAGGTCGAGGACGGCGTCGATGGCCTCCTTCGCCAGGATCTCGGCGGCGTCCTGGTCGACCAGGTAGTCACCGCCCTTGACCGTGTCGAAGGTGTGCCACTCCCAGTTGTCCTCCTCCACGTTGGCGAGCGCGGCGGCCATGCCGCCCTGCGCGGCGCCCGTGTGGGAGCGGGTGGGGTAGAGCTTCGTCAGCACGGCGGTGCGGCTGCGCTTCGTCGCCTCGATGGCGGCGCGCATGCCGGCGCCACCGGCGCCGACGATGACGGTGTCGTACTTGTGGATCTTCATGACGTGGATTACCTCAGCCCCGTGCCTAGCGGATGTTCGGGTCGAAGGTGAAGATCACCAGCGTGCCCAGAAGGATGGTGAACACCGTGGCGGTGTACAGCAGGCCCTTGAGCCACAGGCGCGTGTTGGCCCGCTCCGCGTAGTCGTTGATGACCGTGCGGAGGCCGTTGGCGCCGTGCAGCATCGCCAGCCACAGCATCAGCAGGTCCCAGACCTGCCAGAACGGGGACGCCCAGCGGCCGGCCACGAAGGCGAAGCCGATCTTGGAGACGCCGCCGTCCAGGAAGAGCTGGATCAGCAGGTGGCCGAGGACCAGGACGACCAGGACGACACCGGACAGGCGCATGAAGAGCCACGCGGCCATCTCGAAGTTGCCTCGGGTCGCGCGCGGGGTCTTGCCGGTGCGCTTGCGGGGGGCCTCGATGTACGGGGCCGGGTTGTCCACGTCGTAGGGGGCGCCGCCCTCGACGGGACCGATCGCGGTGGAGGTGTCAGTGGACATGTCTGGCGTCAGCTCCCGAACAGTTCACGTGCGGCGTGGCCGAGGACGGGGTAGATCGAGCCCGCCATCAGCACGACCCAGATGCCCACGACGGTCCAGAGCATCTGCTTCTGGTAGCGCGGGCCCTTGGACCAGAAGTCCACGGCGATGACACGGAGACCGTTCAGCGCGTGGAAGAGGATGGCGGCGACGAGGCCGTACTCCAGCAGAGCGACGATCGGCGTCTTGTAGGTCGCGACCACCTCGTCGTACGCCTCGGGGGAGACACGGACGAGAGCGGTGTCCAGCACGTGTACGAACAGGAAGAAGAAGATGAGGACGCCGGTGACTCGGTGAGCCACCCAGGACCACATTCCTTCCCGGCCGCGGTACAGCGTTCCAGCCGGCACGGAAAAACCCTCCGGGAGCGGGGATCAGGGCCGGCCGGCTTCTCTGTCGGTCAGGCCCGGCCGGGTACGGTCCACCGGCCCCGGTCATCGTAGCGACGAGTTGTCGGTTCGCTCGCGCGGGGTCCATAGGTGTGATCAAACAGGCACGGACGGGCTATTGTTCGGCCCCGAATCGCCGCATTCCGGGCGAACTCACCACGCGGCGATCGAACGCGTGAGCCGGGTCCGGGCGAGGCGGCGGAGCTCGTCCGCGGCGATCACCCGTTCCTCCTCCCTTTCGTTGCCGAGACGTGACCTGATCCCCGCGAGGACCTGGTCGAGCCGCTCACCGGCCGGAACTCCGTCCAGGCTGATCACGAACGCGTGCCCGAAGCTGCTCTCGTACGCGGCGAGGGCGGCGCCCAGCGCCGTGCGGGCGGCCGGCGGCGCGTCCGGGTGCGGCAGCGCGGAGGTCTCGCGGGACAGGGCCTCGTCGAGATCGGCCCCCGACAGGTCGTAGCCGGCCTCGTCGGCGGCGGCGAGCAGCGCGTCCAGGGTCGGGTACGGCCGGTGCGCGGCCACCCGTTCGGCCCAGCGCCGGCTGCCGCAGCAGTCGAGCAGCAGGTTCTCGGCGACCAGGGCCGGAGCCGCGTTGAACCGCACGAGGCCGGAGAGGCCGGAGGGACCGGTGAGGCCGGAGGGGCCGCCGAGGTGCCGGGCGGTGCCCTGCTGGGCAGGTATGGCGGGGGAGACCGGGGTCCGGCAGGGGGCGGCATGGGTGTCGCTGGTCAGCGGGGACTCCGGAGGCGAAGGGCGCGAGCCAGGCGGAAGCGGGAGGGTGGCGAGGGGGGCGAGAGAGGACGGGAGGGCGCGGCGAAAACCGATGGGGTGGATGTGACTCCACGCTATCGGCGGGACGGGGGAAGTGTCCGACGGATGCGCGAATTTCACCTGGACGAGTGGGTTTCGTCGAAGGGGTGGACGGAAGTGCCGGAAAACCCCGGGATGCCGTCATTCACCCGATGAGGGAGGATTCCGAGTGATGCGGTACTCCATACGAGGGCCCCGCCGGGGCCCCGCAGTGATGGCGGCCGCGGTGGCACTGGTCACCGTGGCGGCCTGCTCCAACGGTTCTCCGTCCGCCCCGCCGGCCGTCTCCGCGCCCACGGGAAGCTCCCCGTCCGGCCCGGCCACGAGCACGGCGGCGCCACCCCCGAGCCCGACGCCGACACCGACACCGAGCCCGACGAAGACCTATCCGCTGTCCACCGCGCCCCAGGTCATCCCGGCCGTCCGCAACCACACGGCGGCCCGTGGTCCCGGCTGGAAGCCGGGACCGGACACCGGTGTGGTCGTCGCCGCGAAGGACGAGCGGGCCCTCGCCGACGAGGCCCGCCTGGTCGCGGGAGAGCTGGGCGTCCCGTACCGGGGCACCGCGGCCGCCCGGCCCGGCGACGTCAGCCTCGCCCTCGGCGGCCAGGGCGCCCCCGAGTCGTACCGCCTCGCCGTCCAGGGCGGCGGCGTCCGCATCACCGGACCCGACCAGGCCGGCGTCTTCTACGGCACCCGGACGCTCAAACAGTCCGTCAGGTCGACCGGCGCCGTGCCCGAGGGAGTCGTCACCGACGCCCCCGCCAAGCCGCAGCGGGGACTGATGGTCGACATCGCCCGCAAGCACTTCACCGCCGGCTGGATCGAGGCCCGGCTGCGCGAGATGGCCGACCTCAAGCTCAACCAGCTCGGCCTGCACTTCTCCGACGACCAGGGGTTCCGCATCGCCTCCGACAGCCACCCCGAGGTCGTCTCGGCCCAGCACCTCACCAAGGCCGAGGTCCGGCGGATCGTCGCCCTGGCGGCGAGCCTGCACATCACGGTCGTCCCCGAGATCGACTCGCCCGGACACCTCGGCGCGGTCATCGCCGCCCACCCCGACCTCCAGCTCGTCAGCGCCACCGGCCGCACCCTGCGCGGCGCCGTCGACATCTCCAAGCCCGCCGCGGCGAAGATCGTCGACGAGCTGCTGCGCGAGTACGCCGGCCTCTTCCCCGGCGGCCACTGGCACCTGGGCGCCGACGAGTACGTGGCCCTGATGTCGGCCAACCCCGAGGCCACCTATCCCCAGCTCGCCCGCGCCGCGACCGCGAAGTACGGCGCCTCCGGCCGGGTCCAGGACCTGGCGACCGGCTGGCTCAACGACCGCGCGGCCGTCGTCCGGCCGACCGGCAAGGAACTCCGGGCCTGGAACGACGGTTTCTTCACCGGCGGCGTGGTGAGCCCCGACCGGGACATCCAGGTCGCCTACTGGACCGGCAAGGAGATCGGGGCCCGGACCCCGACCTCGTACCTGAGCGCCGGCCGCAAGCTGATCAACTACAACGACGAGTACCTCTACTACGTCCTCGGCCAGCCCAATCAGTTCACGTACCCGACCGGCCGCCGCATCTACCAGGAGTGGACCCCGCTCGTCGTGCGCGGCACGTCTCCCGTCCCCGCCCGCTACGACCCGCAGATCCTGGGCGGCGTGTTCGCCGTCTGGTGCGACCTCGCGGGCGCCCAGACCCAGGCCCAGGTGGCGGAAGGCATCCGGATGCCGCTGACGGCGACGGCGCAGAAGCTGTGGGACGCGCGCAAGCCGGTGCTGGGGTGGGCGGAGTTCAGGGCGCTGGCGGGGCGGGTGCGCTGAGCGGGACGGCTCGGCACGGGCCGCCCCGAGCGGTCGTCCGTCGCCCGACCTCTATGCAGCACGCGAAGGCCACTGGCATGATTCCGGCCGCGCAGTGACGAAAACGCGCCGAACGGCGCAGTAGTGGAAGTACTGCGTCCGCATCGCTGGCGAGGAGGCGTCCATGACGTCCGTGACGAGCACGAGCCTGCAGGAACTGATCGACCGCGCCGACGCCCGTGGCCTCGCCGCCGCCGGACTCGCCTGCCTGGACCGGTGCCTGCCGCTGCTCGCGCCCGAGCGCGCCGAGGTGCTGCGGCCGGTGTGGGCCGCGGTGGCGCGCGGGGACGGTGCGCTGTGGGCCGAGGCGGTCGCCAAGGCACGGGTCGAGCTGGAGGGCGCGGGCGGCGCGGACGCGGACGCCGGCGGGGTCGTCACGATGGTGCGCGCGATGCTGGACGGCGTGCCCGCCGAGTGGGCCGAGGAGCCGCTGCGGGACTGGGCGGGACGGTGCTCCGCCGTCGCGCTCGCCGTGCACCGCCTGTACGACGCGACCGAAGCCGGTCCGCTCCACGCGGGCGAACTCCGCCGCCAGCAGGCCGTCCTGGAGGCGGCCGCGCACGGCCCGACCGGCCTGCGCCGGGCCCGCGAGCTGTCCATCGAGGGCGGTCGCGTCCTGCGGGCCGTCGTCTCGCGCCGGGCGCGGACCGCCTGAGGCGGCATGGCCCACGGCCGTGAATCCCGGTGGTGACGGAAGAGAAGGGTGGGGGCCGGGCGCCGGCCCCCACGCCCGGCCCGTTCAGGCCCCCGGCTTGGTCTCCTCCGTCTCGCCCGCGGGCTTCGTCTGCTCCGTGGGCTCCGCCGCCGGCTCCTCGATGTGCATCGAGGCGATCGCCTCGGCGATCTCCCGCTCGGCCCGCGCCTTGTCGAGGCCGAGGCCCGTGAGCGGGCCCTTGCCGTCCTCGAACTCCAGCAGGGCGAGCAGGATGTGCTCGGTGCCCACCCAGGTGTGGCCGAGGCGCAGGGCCTCGCGGAAGGTGAGCTCCAGGACCTTCTTGGCGTCCGCGTCGTAGGGGATGAGCGCGGGTACTTCGTCGGCGGCCGGCGGCAGCGTCGGGGTGACCGCCTCGCGGACGCGGTCGGGGGTGACGCCCTGGCCGGTGATCCACGTGACCGCGAGCCCCTGGGGTTCGGCGAGCAGGCCGAGCGCCAGGTGGGCCGGGACCGTCTTGGCGTTGCGGGCGGCGGTGGCCTCGTTCTGCGCGGCCATCACGACGTTGCGGGCGCGGGGGGTGAACCGGCTGAAGCCGGCGTTCGGGTCCGCCTTCGCCGCGTCGGCCTCCTTGTCGTCCTTCGGGACGAACCGCTTCTGGGCGGCCTGCCGGGTGACGCCCATGCTCTTGCCGATGTCGGTCCAGGAGGCGCCGGCCCGCCGTGCCTGGTCCACGAAGTGGCCGATGAGGTGGTCGGCGACCTCGCCGAGGTGGTCCGCCGCGATGACCGCGCCGGACAGCTGGTCGAGGGCGTCCGTGTGGGACTTCTTGATCGCGTCGATCAGGTCGTCGAGACGCACGGGACTGGTCATGCCGAGGGGAGTCGTCATGAGTGCAACCCTAGGTTGACACCCGTCCACTGTCAACCGCTAGTTGACAGCGTGCGGGTAAAAGAAAAGGGCGCCCCGTCCGAGGGCGCCCCAAAGGAAGACGACCGGGGCCGCCACCCCCCACAGGAGAGGCCCCGGTCGTCGTCCGCGGAGCCGCGGACGGCCCCGTACTCCTAACAGCGCCGCGCGTGCGTTTTCTGTCACACCGTCGCGGGAGGCCGGCTGACGCGAAGGGCGACGGTCCCGTCACACCCCGCTCGCGCCGCGCGAACGTCCGCGTTGTACAAAGAACCGGACCCGCGTGGACGCGGCGCCCGAAAAGGACGTAGCGTTCTGCTGCGCCCCGGGCGGCGTGGCGGTGACGACCAGCCGCGATGAGCGCGACGACGAACAGGTGTGGGGAGTGCTGGGGGACGAGGCGGAGCTGACGGCCGCAGTGCTCGCCGCGCAGAACGGTGACGAGGACGCCTTCCGCACCGTGTACCGCGCGGTGCATCCACGGCTCCTCGGCTACCTACGCACCCTGGTCGGCGAGGCCGACGCCGAGGACGTGGCCTCCGAGAGCTGGCTGCAGATCGCGCGCGACCTCGACCGCTTCAGCGGCGACGCCGACCGCTTCCGCGGCTGGGCCGCCCGCATCGCCCGCAACCGCGCCCTCGACCACATCCGCATGCGCGGCCGCCGTCCCGCCGTCGGCGGCGACGAGACCGAGCTCACCGACAAGCCCGCCGACTCCGACACCGCCGGCGAGGCCCTCGAAGCCCTGGCCACCGGCCGCACCATGCACCTCATCGCCCAGCTTCCGCAGGACCAGGCCGAGGCCGTCGTCCTGCGGGTCGTCGTCGGCCTGGACGCCAAGAGCGCCGCCGACACCCTCGGCAAGCGCCCCGGCGCGGTCCGTACCGCCGCCCACCGGGGCCTCAAGAAGCTCGCCGAACTCCTCGGTACGGCCGGTCACGGCGGTGACCTCCCGCCAGGCGCCGACGGTGGTCCCGACGGCGACTCCCCGCTCGACGGCGTACCTCCGCAGCGCGGTCGCCGGGCGGGGGCCGCGACGCCCGGCGGTGTGACGCAATCGCGCGCGCGGACGCAGAAGGACATGTGATGGCCGACGAGCGGTACCAGTGGCTCGACCAGGAGGCCGCGGAGCGGTTGCTGCGCGGCGAGCCGGTCGACCCCGTCGACGAGGCGTTCCGCGCGCAGGCCGAACTCCTCGCGCGCGCCCTCGACACGGCCCGTACGCCGTCGGCCGCCGCCACGGCCGGCGAACTCCCCGGCGAGGCCGCCGCGCTCGCCGCCTTCCGCAAGGCCGCCGCCGAGCGCGCGGCCGCCGTACCCGGATCCGCGGGCAAGGCCGCACCGGCCGACCTCGGCGCCGTCCGGATCGCCCCCGTCCGCACCGGCCCGCGCTGGGGACGCTCCCTGCGCTACGGTCTCGCCGCCGCGCTCGCCGCCGTCACCGTCGGCGGAGTCGCCGTCGCCGCCGGTACGGGCATGCTGCCCCTGACCTCCGAGCCCGCCTCCGGGCACTCGGTCAGGGCCGTCGACACCACCGAGCCCACCGCCTCCGGCTCGCCGGGCGGCGACACCGGCACCGGCCCCGGCACGGAAGGGCCCGGCGTCCCCGCCGACCCCGACGGCCGGACCGGCACCCCCGGCCCCACCGACGGGCCCACCACCGCCACGCCCGGACCCGGCGACACGGCCGGCGTCACCGCCGACCCGGACAAGAGCACGGCGGGCCCGGACGGCGGCGGCGCGTCCAAGGACCAGAGGATCGTCGAGGCCTGCAAGGAGTACCGCGCCGGCCGGCTGACCGACAGCGGCCGGCAGCGGATCGCGGGCTCGCTCAGGAGCGGCGAGACCGTGAAGCGGTACTGCGAGCGCGTACTGGCCGGCGCGCCCTCCACCGGTGCGACCCAGCCCTCCACGGGACGCAGCACCGGCGGCAGCACCGGCGGCTCCGGCAGTGGCACGGGCAGCGGTGGTACGGAGTCGGGCAACGCCGACGGCGACGACAAGGACGACCGAGACGACCGCGACCGCAAGGGCGGCGCCGGCGGCAGCGCCGAGGGCGGATCCAAGGGGACCGGCGGCTCCGGCACGCACGGCAAGGACCGCTCCCGTTCCTAGCCCCGCGAGCAGGGTGTGACACTTTTCGACCCGCCGACGCAGTACTGAGTGAGCCGACTGGTCATCGGCGAGCGCACGGAGCCGGGGTTCCCCCCGTACCTTCGGCTCGGCGCACCGGCGCGGGTGGGACACGTTCCCCCGGTCCCACCCGCGCCCCTTCTCCTTCTCTTCTTCCTCCTCGTGGGCCCTCGCCCCGGGTCACCAGTGCACGACGACCTTGTCGCCGACCTTCACCTGGTCGAACAGCACCGCCAGCTTCCCCTTGTCCCGCACGTTCACACAGCCGTGCGAGGCGCCGTTGTAGCCGCGGGCCGCGAAGTCCGAGGAGTAGTGGACCGCCTGGCCGCGGCTGAAGAACATCGCGTACGGCATCGGCGTGTGGTAGAGCGTCGAGGTCCAGTCCCGGGCCTTCCACTCGACCTTGAACTCGCCCTCGCGGGTCGGGGTGTTCTCCGAACCGAAGCGCACGTCGAAGGACGAGACGACCTTGCCGTCGACCATCCAGGCGAGCGTCCGGCTCTCCTTGCTGATGCACATCACCCGGCCGGTCATACAGCGCGGGTCGGGCGTGTCCAGCGTGTTGGTGGTCGCCGGCCGCAGCTCGTCGGCGGTCGGCTCGCGCGTCGCCGCCAGCAGCTTCCGCCAGGTGACCTCGTCGACCGAGCCGGTCGTCGGCAGCTCCCGCTTCCTCTGGAAGGCCTTCACCGCGGCCCCGGTCATCTTCCCGTAGAAGCCGGTGGGCGCCCGGTCGAAGGAGCCGAACTGCCGCAGCCGGGCCTGGAGCTCGCGCACCTGGGCGCTCTCGTCACCGTCGTCCATCAGGATCCTGGCCGTCGGCTCCGGCGTCCCGGTGCCGGTCGTCGGCGCGGGCGAGGACGGCTTGTCGTCCGTGCCCGGGGTGGCCGAGGACGGCGTCGGCGCCGGCGCGGCGGACCCGGTCGTCGGCGCGGACGGCGGCGTGGTGCGGGCGCCGCCGGAGCCGGCGGCCTCGGGCACGCAGCCGGCGGCCAGGGTGACGGCCGCGACGGCCAGGACGGCTCTGTGGACGACGGTCGAACGCTTCATCGGTGCCCCCCGGGAAAAGATGTGTGTACGGAGGGATGTTTCCCGGGCCCGCCCGGTTGCGCACGTGACCGAAAAGAGACGGGCATGCTGTGAGGAAGGTCCCAGCGTGCTGCTCTCCACCCGGCCGCACACCCGCCGCTACAGTCCGCAGCGAGGGCGGGTACCGCTCAGGAGCGGGTCTTGATCAGCAAGCAGTGAGCAGCAGGTCTATCGGGAGGCACAACACATGGCGCGCGAGTCGGAGTCGGGGCTGCCCATCGAGCCGGTCTACGGACCGGACGCCCTGGAGGGATGGGACCCGGCCGAGAAGCTGGGCGAACCGGGGTCGTACCCGTTCACGCGCGGCGTGTACCCGACGATGTACACCGGCCGGCCGTGGACCATGCGCCAGTACGCCGGTTTCGGCACCGCCGTGGAGTCCAACGCCCGCTACAAGCAGCTGATCGAGAACGGCACGATGGGTCTGTCGGTCGCCTTCGACCTGCCGACGCAGATGGGCCACGACTCGGACGCCCCGATCGCGCACGGCGAGGTCGGCAAGGTCGGCGTGGCGATCGACTCGATCGACGACATGCGGGTGCTGTTCGACGGGATCCCGCTCGACAAGGTGTCCACGTCGATGACGATCAACGCCCCCGCCTCCCTGCTGCTCCTGCTGTACCAGCTCGTCGGCGAGGAGCAGGGCGTCCCGGCGGACAAGCTGACGGGCACGATCCAGAACGACGTGCTGAAGGAGTACATCGCCCGCGGCACGTACATCTTCCCGCCCAAGCCCTCGCTGCGGCTGATCGCGGACATCTTCAAGTACTGCAAGGCCGAGATCCCCAAGTGGAACACGATCTCGATCTCCGGCTACCACATGGCCGAGGCGGGCGCCTCGCCGGCGCAGGAGATCGCGTTCACGCTCGCCGACGGCATCGAGTACGTGCGCACGGCGGTCGCGGCCGGCATGGACGTGGACGACTTCGCGCCCCGGCTCTCCTTCTTCTTCGTGGCCCGCACGACGATCCTGGAGGAGGTCGCGAAGTTCCGTGCGGCCCGCCGGATCTGGGCGCGGGTGATGAAGGAGGAGTTCGGCGCGAAGAACCCCAAGTCGCTGATGCTCCGCTTCCACACCCAGACCGCCGGCGTGCAGCTGACCGCCCAGCAGCCCGAGGTCAACCTGGTCCGGGTCGCCGTGCAGGGCCTCGCGGCCGTCCTCGGCGGTACGCAGTCGCTGCACACCAACTCCTTCGACGAGGCCATCGCCCTGCCGACGGACAAGTCCGCCCGCCTGGCCCTGCGCACCCAGCAGGTCCTCGCCTACGAGACCGATGTCACCGCCACCGTCGACCCGTTCGCGGGCAGCTACGTGGTGGAGAAGATGACCGACGACGTCGAGGCGGCCGCCCTGGAGCTCATGGCGAAGGTGGAGGAGCTGGGCGGCGCGGTCAACGCGATCGAGCGCGGCTTCCAGAAGAACGAGATCGAGCGCTCCGCCTACCGCATCGCGCAGGAGACCGACTCCGGCGAGCGGGTCGTCGTCGGCGTCAACCGCTACACGATCGACGTCGAGGAGCCCTACGAGCCGCTGCGCGTCGACCCGGCGATCGAGGCCCAGCAGGCCGAGCGCCTCGCCAAGCTGCGCGCCGAGCGCGACCAGGCGGCCGTGGACGCGGCGCTGGCGGAGCTCAAGAAGGCGGCCGAGGGCACGGACAACGTGCTCTACCCGATGAAGGACGCGCTCAAGGCGCGCGCCACGGTGGGCGAGGTCTGCAACGCGCTGCGCGAGGTCTGGGGCACGTACGTCCCGACGGACGCCTTCTGACCCCACCCGTCCGCCGGCCCCACCCGTCCGCCGGCCCCACCCGTCTGCCGGCCCCGCCCGTCCGCCGGCCCACCCGTCTGCCGGCCCCGCCGTCTGCTGATCCCACCCCGTCGCGCGGGACCGGCCGGCGGCCGGTCTTCCGCGATACGAAACGCCCGGGCGGAGTGTCGTACCCACGTGCGACACTCCGCTTCATGCTGGGTGTCACCGATCTGCCGACCTACCTCGCCGGGCTCGTCCTCATCATCCTGCTCCCGGGGCCGAACTCGCTGTACGTGCTGTCCGTCGCCGCCCGCAAGGGCACCCGGACCGGATACCAGGCCGCCGCCGGGGTCTTCACCGGCGACGCGGTCCTCATGACCCTCGCCGCCCTCGGCGCGGCCTCGCTGCTCCAGACCACGCCCCTGCTCTTCATGATCGTGAAGTACGCGGGTGCCGGCTATCTGGCGTGGATGGCGTACGGGATGCTGCGCGCGGCCTGGTCGATGTGGCGTGCGCGCCACGAGACGGCGGAGGAGGTCCCCGCCGAGGCACCGGCCGGCCCGGCGGAGCACCCCTACCGGCGCGCCCTGATCATCAGCCTGTTCAACCCCAAGGCGATCCTCTTCCTGATCTCCTTCTTCGTGCAGTTCGTGGACCCGTCGTACGCCTACCCGGCGCTGTCCTTCCTGGTCCTCGGCACGCTGCTCCAGCTCGGCAGCTTCCTCTACCTCACGACCCTGATATTCGGCGGCACCCGCCTCGCCGCCGCGTTCCGTCGCCGCCGGCGGCTGTCCGCGGGCGCGACCACGGCGGCCGGGGCCCTCTTCCTGGGCTTCGCCGCGAAGCTCTCGCTGGCGGGTCCCTGATCCCGGCACGGCTCGACCCCGACACCGCTTGACCCTGACACCGTGTGAGGCCGTTCCGTAGGGGGCGTCATGTTCACCATCGGAGACTTCGCCCGGCACGGGCGGGTGTCGGTCCGCATGCTGCGCCACTACGACGCCATCGGACTGCTGCGCCCGGCCCATGTCGACCCGCACAGCGGCTACCGCTTCTACGAGGCGGCCCAGCTCGCCCGGCTCAACCGTGTCATCGCGCTCAAGGAGCTCGGCTTCACCCTCGAACAGGTGCGGTCGATCCTCGACGAGCAGGTGGGCGCGGAGGAGCTGCGAGGGATGCTGCGGCTGCGGCAGGCCGAGCTGGAGACGGCCCTCGCCGAGGCGCGGGCCCGGCTCGCCCAGGTCGGTGCGCGGCTCCGAGCCATCGAGAGCGAGGGACGCATGTCCACGCAGGACGTCGTCGTGAAGAGGATCCCCGCCGTCCGGATCGCCGAGCTCAGCGGCATCGCCGCGAGCTTCGGACCCGAGGACATCGGCCCGGTCGTCGGGCCGCTGTACGAGGAGCTGTGCGCCCGCCTGGAGGCCGCCGGGGTCACCGGCTTCGGGCCGGGGATCGCGTACTACGAGGACGCGGGCCGGGGTGACGGCTCGGTCCTCGTGCACGCCGGGATGACCGTGCCCGAGGGCACGCGGGTCGAGGGCGTCGAGGTGCTCGTCCTTCCGGGTCTGGAGGAGGCGGCGACCGTCGTCCACCGGGGCTCCATGGACGAGATCCTGCCGACGGCGCAGACGCTGGCGAGCTGGATCGACACCCACGGGTACGTGTCGGCCGGTTACGCCCGCGAGCTGTATCTGGAGTGCCCCGAGGACACCAGCCGCTGGGTGACCGAGCTCCAGGAGCCGGTCACCCGCGCCTGACGCCCCTCACCGGCCGCCCCTCATGGGCGACCCCTCACCGGCCGCCCAGGGCCCGCCGCTTCAGCTTCAGGGCGCGGCGGGCCAGGCGGCGCAGCCCCGGGTGCCGGGGCACCGGGAGACCGCCGGGCAGGCCCAGGGAGGTGAGCCGGCGGCGGGTGAAGTGGTGCCGGGTGGCGGCCGCGAGCGGCCCGGACAGATGCCGTACGGCCGCCTCCCGCAGGTCGGGCCTGATCCTCGGCTGCATCGCGAAGCCGACCGCGGCGACCAGGCCCGTGAGCTCCGCCCCGTCCAGCGGCGCCCGGCCGGGCCGCTCCAGGTCGGCCCGCTCCAGGTCCGGCACGAGCGCGTCGGCGAGCAGCACGGGCACCCGGTTGCTGTTCTGGTACGGCGAGAGCCGGGCGAGCAGCGGCCGGGTGCCGACCCGGGCGGTCTCGATCCCGTAGAACACGCTCGCCGTGAACAGGGCCGTGGAGAAGCAGCCCACCACCAGCGCGGGCCGCAGCTCCCGGTAGAGCACCTCGGCGAGCACCGGCCGGTCGAGCACGGTCAGTTCGGCGCCGAGCGCCTCCGCCTCCCGCACCAGCGCCCGCGACCAGCCGTCGGGGGCCGTGGGGTGCGGCTTGAAGACCAGGCGGCGATGGCCGCGGGCGACGGCGCCCCGGACCATCCGCAGGTGCAGGTCGCCCTCCTCGGCCGCGGTGAGGAGGCCGAGGGCCGCCAGGTACTGGCCGAGCAGCAGCGCGGGGCCCGGTGCCGTGGACGTCTCGGCCGCGACCGGGCCCGACAGCTCCTCGACGACCTTGGTGAACGCCTCGGCCGGTACGGCCTCCGGGACCGCCCCGAACTCGGCGAGCAGCAGCGGCGTGAGTCCCGGCACCAGGTCCAGGTGGAGCAGCCGCCGCACCCGCTCGCCGACCAGCGGGTCGATCTTGTTGCGGGTCGGGCCGTAGCTCATCAGCCCGTCCGCGTACACGTGGATCGACGCGTCCGGGAGGAGCTGGGCGATCGTGAGCGCGGGCGCCACCTGGAGGGATTCCACGACGAGTTCGATCCGGTCGGTGCCGAGCCCCCACAGCCGCCGCAGGTGCCGCTGGAGCAGGGGCAGGTCGTCCGGCCGGGGCGTCCAGCCGCCCGGGTGGAGCGGTTCGATCGTCTCGTTCCAGTCGAGGACGTCGTCGAACCGGCCGCGCAGCCGCTCGAAGCCGGGCATCGCGTCCAGCGGGGTGGTGGTCTCGGGCACCGCCGCGTTGGTGGACACCAGCAGCAGGCGCCGCCCGGCGGGCCGGAAGCAGCCGCTGTCCAGGGCCGCGGCCAGGGTGACGGCCCCGTACAGGGTGGAGGCGTAGAAGATCTGCGTGGTGCCGGACCCGGCCTCGGACCCGCCGCCCGTGCGGGTGCTGCTCGTGCTCAGGCTCGTGCGCGTGCTCATGCGGGTGCTGCTCAGGCTCGTGCGCGTGCTCATGCGGCGTTCGTCTCCAGAGGGGCCGGTGCGGGTGCGGGGCGGCGGCGCTTGAGCCGGCGCAGCGGTCCGGCCCGTTCCTCGCCCATCGCCGTCAGCGCCTCGGCGAGGACGTCCTGCGGCATGCGCCGCAGTGCGCCCGCACTCATCGCCCGCAATTTCCGTCCGACCTCGGGTTCGAATTTCGCCATGGTTCCGATGTGATGGGAAATCACCGCGCAATAGGTCCGGACGGCCTTCGGGAGAAGCCGATCCGCGTCCGGATCATTCTTCGTCTCCTCGATCACCTGGTCGAAAGCGCGAATGAAATCGAGTTGCCGGACATCACCGATCTGCGTGAGCGAGGTGGCGACCCCGCGCCGGTAGAAGATTCCCAGATCGCCGGTGACCGCGAACGACTCCGCCTCCCGGTGCAGCCGCCAGATCCACGGCCGGTCCTCCGCCGTGCGCAGGCCGGGCGTGAAGTGCAGCAGCCCCCGGTCGAGCAGCCTCCGGTGGTACATCCCGGCCCAGGCGTACGGGTAGTCCACCGACGTCGTCCGGTCGGCCGGCAGGATCGCGTCCCGCGGTCGCAGCACCTCCCCGCGCCGCCCCACGGGCGCCCGCCGCACCGACCTGTTCCGGCCGGTCACCCGGACGTGGTCGGTGCGCAGGAAGTCGCAGCCCAGCTCCTCCATGGTGGCGACCAGAGCCGCGTAGAAGCCGGGGGAGAGCCAGTCGTCCCCGTCCAGGAACGCCACATAGGTGCCGCGGGCCGCGTCGAGACCGGTGTTGCGGGCGGTCGCGAGGCCCTCGTTGCGCGCGTGCCGGATCAGCCGCGCCCCCGGGAGCTCGCGCCCGGCCCGTTCCAGGAGCTCCGTGGTCCCGTCCGTCGAACAGTCGTCGACCAGCAGGAACTCGAAGTCCTCACGGGCGTTCGCGCGCAGGCTTCTGAGGGCGTCGGGGGCGTATGTCTGCACGTTGTAGAACGGCACGACGACGGAGAGCTTGACCACGGACACGACGCTAGGCGCCGCCCCGGCATTCGTCCTGACCGGAAAGGGGATGCCCGGTGAACACAAAGCGGCGGGCCCCTTAACCACCCCGTATCCCGTCCCCTTTCTGTCCGTTTCCCGCAATGCGTCATGGTGCTGTTAACCATTTGTTGTGGCCCAGTTGGGCCGCCAATCCCCCGGCCCTCCTAGCGTCCTCGACGTGCCATCACGCAACGAACGAGCGGCGCGCGTCGCCGTACTCGCCGACTCCGACACCCGGTGGAAATGGGGCGTGCTCACCGCACGCAGAATCGCGCCCGGGGGACCCGAGGGAACGGCCCCCACCGGATTCGTCCTGCGCGGCCGCGCCACCCCCACCGCCCGCCAGCTCGCCGAGACCGGGGTGTCCGACACCGCCCCGCGCGAGGTGACGGGGGCGGAGTTCCTGCGTGAGGTACGCGACGCGGCCGCCCGCGGCGAGGGCTACGACGTGATCGTGCTCGCCCTGGTCGGCGGCACCGTCCGCGCCCTGCTCCAGGGCCTGGCCGAACTCGCCCTGGAGCGCCGCCCGGTCCTCGTCACCGGCTATGTCGGCGTCGTCTACGAGAAGCTCGCCGACGGCCTCCTGCTGCGTCACGGCGCCGATGTCGTGCTCGCCAACTCCCGTCACGACGCCGAGCGGTTCCGCGCCGTGTACGAGGGCGTGGGTGCCGACCCGGGCGCCGTCGTCGAGGCCGCCCTGCCCTTCCTGGGCGGCGCCCCGCACACCCCCGAGGCCGGCCGCGACACCCTGGTCTTCGCCGCCCAGCCCTCCGTGCCCGTGACGCGGGCCGAACGCGCCTACGTGCTGCGCCGGCTGGTCGGGCACGCCCGGCTCCACCCGGCCCGCGAGGTGCTCCTGAAGCTCCGCTCCAGGCCGGGCGAACACACCACGCACCTGGAGGAGTTCCCGTACCAGAAGCTGGTGCGCGACCTGCCCGTGCCGCCCAACTTCCGGCTGGTGTACGGGCACATGGGCGAGGTCCTGGACCGCACCGACCTGCTGGTCACCGTCTCCTCCACGGCCGCCCTCGAAGCCCTCCACCGGCGGATCCCCACCGCGATCCTCACCGACCTCGGGGTGCGCGAGGCGCTCGGCAACCACCACTTCGTCGGCTCCGGCCTTCTCACCTCCTTCGACCGCCTCGACAAGGGCGCCGTCCCCGTCCCCGACGAGGAGTGGCTGTCCCGGCAGGGCGTCGGCGTCGGCGGCCCGGGGACCGTCCGGTACGAGCGGGCCTTCGACGCGGCCCGCGAGCGGGTCGCCGCACTCCTCGCCGGCCCGCCGCTGCCGCCGATCGCCCCGTACTACACGGCCGAGACCGCCGGCGGGTACCTGCCCGGCATCCTCGCCCGCCACCGCCTCGACGTGAGCGCGCCCGAGCCCCGCGAGAGCGGAGTGCGCCGGATCGTCCGCGAGGCGGCGCGCGGCGCGTACCGCCACGGCGTGCAGCGCGTGGCCCCCGTCATCCGCCGCCTGGGAGAACTGTGATGCCGACGACCCCGACGACCGTGCTTGCCGTGATCCCGGCCCGAGGCGGCTCCAAGGGCGTCCCCGCCAAGAACCTCGCCCCGGTGGCCGGCGTCCCCCTGGTGGGCCGCGCCGTCCGCGCCTGCCTGGCCGCCCCGCGCGTCACCGACGTCGTCGTCTCCACCGACGACCCCGCCATCGCGGAGACCGCCCGCGCCTTCGGCGCGGAGGCCGTCCAGCGCCCCGCCGACCTCTCCGGCGACACCGCCACCAGCGAGTCCGCCGTCCGGCACGCCCTGGACGCCTTCGAGGCCGCCTCCGGGCGCGCCGCCGACGTGGTGCTGCTCGTGCAGTGCACGAGCCCCTTCCTCACCGCGGAGGAGGTCGACGCCACCGCCGCGCGGATCGTCTCCGGCGAGGCCGACACGGCCTTCACCGCCGCCCCCTCCCACGGCTTCCTGTGGAGGGAGAACCCCGGCGGCGCCGACGGCGCCACCGGCGTCAACCACGACAAGGCGCACCGCCCGCGCCGTCAGGACCGCGAGCCCGAGTACCTGGAGACCGGCGCCGTCTACGCCATGGCCGCCGACGGCTTCCGCGCCCACGGCCACCGCTTCTTCGGCCGCACCGCGCTGGTCGTCACCGACCCCGCCCGTGTCTTGGAGATCGACGACCCGCACGACCTCGCCCGGGCCCGCGCGCTCGCCCCGCTGCTCGACGCGCCGGTCACCCCGACCCTCGACGACGTCGACGCCGTCGTCCTGGACTTCGACGGCACCCAGACCGACGACCGCGTCCACATCGACGCCGACGGACGCGAGTTCGTCTCCGTGCACCGCGGCGACGGCCTCGGCATCGCCGCCCTGCGCAGGGCCGGCGTCCCGCTCCTGATCCTGTCCACCGAACAGAACCCCGTCGTCGCCGCCCGCGCCCGCAAGCTCCGCGTCCCCGTGCTCCACGGCGTGGACCGCAAGGACCTCGCCCTCAAGCAGTGGTGCGACGAGCAGGGCGTCGACCCCCAGCGCGTGCTCTACGCCGGCAACGACGTCAACGACCTGCCCTGCTTCCACCTCGTCGGCTGGCCCGTCGCGGTGGGCAGCGCCCACGACTCCGTACGGGCCGCCGCCCGCGCGGTCACCCACACCCCCGGCGGCTCCGGAGCGATCCGCGAGATCGCCGCCTGGCTCCTCGGACCCGAGCTCCACACCCCCGACGCGTAAGGAACCCCCGAACCATGAGCGACACCCGTCTTCGCACCCTCGGCAGCAAGACCGCGGGCCCGGGCCGACCGGTCTACGTCACCGGCGAGATCGGCATCAACCACAACGGCGACCTGGACAACGCCTTCGCGCTCATCGACGTCGCCGCCGAGGCCGGCTGCGACGCCGTCAAGTTCCAGAAGCGCACCCCCGAGATCTGCACCCCGCGCGACCAGTGGGACATCGAGCGCGACACCCCGTGGGGCCGCATGACCTACATCGACTACCGCCACCGCGTGGAGTTCGGCGAGGACGAGTACCGCGCCATCGACGCGCACTGCCGCGAGCGCGGCATCGACTGGTTCGCCTCCCCGTGGGACACCGAGGCCGTCGCCTTCCTGGAGAAGTTCGACGTCCCCGCCCACAAGGTCGCCTCCGCCTCCCTCACCGACGACGAGCTGCTGCGCGAACTGCGCGCCACCGGCCGTACGGTCATCCTCTCCACCGGCATGTCGACGCCGAAGCAGATCCGCCACGCGGTGGAGGTCCTCGGCAGCGACAACATCCTGCTCTGCCACGCGACCTCGACCTACCCGGCCAAGGCCGAGGAGCTCAACCTGCGCGTGATCCAGACGCTCCAGGAGGAGTACCCCAACGTCCCGATCGGCTACTCCGGCCACGAGACCGGCCTCCAGACCACCCTGGCCGCCGTCGCCCTCGGCGCCGTCTTCGTCGAGCGCCACATCACCCTCGACCGCGCCATGTGGGGCTCCGACCAGGCCGCCTCCGTCGAGCCGCAGGGCCTGCAGCGCCTGGTCCGCGACATCCGCACCATCGAGACCGCGCTCGGCGACGGCGTGAAGAAGGTCTACGAGTCGGAGCTCGGCCCCATGAAGAAGCTCCGCCGGGTCCCGGGACTCGTCGCCGCATGACCGGCCGGCTGGCGTTCGTCGAGAGCCCGGTCCAGCTCCTGAACGTCCTGGAATGGGCCCACGCCACGGCCACGGCCCTCCGAGGCGCCCCGCACGCCCTCCCGGCGATGCCCGCGCAGCCGACGGGCCGCACCCCGGCTCCGGCTCCGGTCGAGGCCCCGACTGCCGCCGAGCCCCTGGCCCCCGCCGAGACCCCGGCTCCGGCCGAGGCCCTGGCTCCGGCTCGGGCCGAGGCCCCGGCTCCGGCCGAGACCCCGGCACCGGCTCGGGCCGAGGCCCCGGCCCTCGGCGACACCGCCGAGGCCGCCGACATGCTCCCGCTCGCCGCCCTCCGGCTCACCGTCGTCGTCCTGTCGCCCACCGACCCGATGTCCCGGGGCCAGCTGCGCCGCATGGCGCAGCTGGCCAGGGACGAGGGCGTCACCGTGAAGTGGCAGGACGCCCGGGACGGCAAGGGGGCCGTCGCGCGGACGCTGCGGGAGCTCGCCGGGCCCCTGCGGGCCGCCGAGCGGGTGATCGTCGGGGATCCGTTCTCGCGTTACGTCCAGCTGCTGCTCACCCTCTTCGGCCCCCGCCGGGTCACCGTCGTCGACGACGGCACCGCCACCATGGAGTTCGCCGCGCAGCTCGCCCGCGGCGAGCGGCTGGTGCGCTGGCACCGGCGGGGCAGCCGGGGGCCGCGCGAGCTGGTCCTCGCGCCGGTGACCTCGCTGGCCCGCCGCAAGCTCGCGCCCGGCCGGCACCGCACCGTGGAGATCTTCACCTCGCTGCCGGTCGAGCCGCCACCGGGCACCACGGTCCTGGCCAACGACTTCTCCTGGACCCGCTCCCGCTTCGGCCCGCCCCGGCTCACCCGCGGCGCCGACCTCGTCGGCACCTCCCTCGTGGAGACCGGCGTCGTCGACCCCGACGACTACCTGCGGGTCGTCACCGTCCTCGCCCGCACCCACGGCGCCACCCGCTACTTCGCCCACCGCCGCGAGAGCACCGAGAAACTGCACCGGATCGCGGTCGAGACCGGCCTGGAGGTCGTCCGCCCCGACCTGCCGCTGGAGCTGATCGCCCGCCGCGGCCCGATCGGCCGTACGGTCGTCAGCTTCCCGTCCACGGTCGTGCACACCCTGCCGCTGGCCCTCACCGGCACCGGCGTGAAGGTCGCCGTGTGCGAGATCGCGCCCGAGTGGCTGCGGGAGAACGCCTCACCCCGCGCCCAGGGCTTCCTGGCCGGCGTCGCCGGCACCGCCACCCGTACGGAGAGGTTGGAATTCGGCTAACCATACCCACACGGGGTGTGCGTCATACCTGTGAAACAAGATTTCTATCCCCTAACGGGCTGAAGTTTTCGTGATCAAGGGCCAGTTGATCTTCCGGGGGCCGTACCCTTCAAAAGGTGAACCAGTTGAAGTCCCGTGAGCCCGGCCCCGACGCGGCGACCGCAGCGCTGCCCGGAACGCTGACCGAACCGCTGCGTGCCGAACTGATCGCGTTCCGCCGGGATCTGCACATGCACCCCGAGCTCGGCAAGCAGGAGTTCCGGACCACCGCCGCGCTCAAGACCCGACTGGAAGCGGCGGGACTGCGCCCGAGAGTCCTGCCGGGCGGCACCGGACTCATGTGCGACATCGGCACCTGGGACCGCGTACGGCCCATGCTGGCGATCCGCGCCGACCTCGACGCGCTGCCCATCCCCGACACCAAGACCGTGCCGTACCGCTCCACGGAGCCGGGCCGGGCCCACGCCTGCGGCCACGACGTCCACACCACCGCCGCCCTCGGCGCCGGCCTCGTCCTGGCCGAGCTCGACCGGCAGGGGCGGCTGCCCGCGGCCGTACGGCTGGTCTTCCAGCCCGCCGAGGAGGTGCTGCCCGGCGGCGCCGCCGACGCCATCGCGGCGGGCGTCCTGGACGGCGTCGGCCGGATCATCGCCGTGCACTGCGACCCCAAGGTCGACGCCGGGAAGATCGGTCTGCGCCCCGGGCCCATCACCTCCGCCTGCGACCGGCTGGAGATCACCCTCGACGGCCCCGGCGGCCACACCGCCCGTCCGCACCTGACCACCGACCTGGTCACCGCCGCCGCCCGGATCGCCACCGACGTGCCCGCCGTGCTCGCCCGCCGGATCGACGCCCGCTCCGGCCTCTCGGTCACCTGGGGCCGCATCGAGGCCGGTCACGCGCCCAACGTCATCCCGCAGCACGCCGAGCTGTCCGGCACCGTCCGCTGCCTCGACCTGCCGGCCTGGCGCGAGGCGCCCGACATGGTGCACGCGGCGATCGACGAGATCGCCACCCTCCACCGCGCCAAGTCGACCGTCGACTACGTCCGCGGTGTCCCCCCGGTCGTCAACGACCCGGTGATCACCGAGCTGCTCCGCGACGCGATGTCCGCCCGGCGCGGGCCGTACGCGATCGAGGACACCGAGCAGTCGCTCGGCGGCGAGGACTTCTCCTGGTACCTGGAGCACGTGCCCGGCGCCATGGCCCGGCTCGGTGTCCGTACGCCCGGCGACACCCGGGTGCGCGACCTGCACGCGGGCGACTTCGACGTGGACGAGCGGGCCATCGGGGTGGCCGTGGAGATGTTCACGGCGGCGGCCCTTCTCGACGCCGCGCCCCAGCGCTGATCCGGGATTTCCCGCCCCGGGAAATCCGGCGGAAAATCCCGACTTCAAGTACGACTTAATGGGGGGCCGGGGCCGGTTCATCCGTCCGGCCCAGCCCCCGGCGTGTCGCCTACGGAGCCGGGCCGGTCGCCCGCACCAGCGTGTATGACGGGCGGTATCGGGGCGGACGCCGCCGGTGGCCGCCCTGGCCGGTTCGCGTCGATCCGATAACGACTCATGAACGGGTCTTTAACTGACATCTACGCGCGTTACGATCGCCGCGAAACCAGCGCCGGAAGAGGCGCTTTCGGTCAGTCTTGAAGGGACCCTCCTCTTGCGCCGGATCACCAGGATCACCACCGTGGGCATCGCCTCCGCGGCGCTCGCCCTGTCCGCCACCGCGTGCGGCAAGTCGTCGACGGACTCGGGTTCGGGCACGGACTCGAAGGCCGGCAAGGCCGCCATCGCCTACGACATCGGCGGCCGTGGCGACCAGTCCTTCAACGACGCCGCCTACGCGGGCCTGAAGAAGGCCGAGGACGAGCTCGGCGTCAAGGGTGCCGAGGCCGAGCCCTCGGAGGGTGAGGGCGACGCCGACAAGGTGCAGCGCCTCACCGCCCTCGCCCGCGCCGGCAACAACCCGGTCATCGGTGTCGGCTTCGCCTACGCCCCGGCCATCGAGAAGGTCGCCAAGGCCTACCCGAAGACCACCTTCGGCCTCATCGACGACACGTCGAAGACCGGCCCGAACATCGCCAACCTGGTCTTCAACGAGGAGCAGGGCTCCTACCTGGCCGGCGTCGCCGCCGCCAAGGCCTCCAAGACCGGCACGGTCGGCTTCATCGGCGGTGTCGAGGTCCCGCTGATCAAGAAGTTCGAGGCGGGCTTCGCCCAGGGCGTCAAGGACACCAACCCGAACGCCAAGGTGCTCACCCAGTACCTGACCCAGCCGCCGAACTTCGACGGCTTCGCCAAGCCGGACCTCGGCAAGGCCGCCGCGCAGGGCATGCTCGACCGCAAGGCCGACGTGATCTACGCCGCCGCCGGTCTCGCCGGCTCCGGTGCGATCGAGGCGACCGCCAAGGCCGGCAAGTGGGCCATCGGCGTGGACTCGGACCAGTACAACCAGAAGGGTCTGGCCGCCTACAAGGAGCGGATCCTCACCTCGGTCACCAAGGACGTCTCGGACTCCGTCTTCAACCTGATCAAGTCGGTCAAGGACGGCAAGCCGCAGACCGGTGAGGTCCGCTACGGCCTCGCGGCGGACGGCGTCGGCCTGGCCGACTCCAACCCGGAGTACAAGAAGATGACCGACCTGATCGCCGCTGTCGACAAGGCGAAGAAGGACATCGTCGACGGCAAGATCACGGTCAAGACCACGCCGTAACGGCGCCAGGTTCCCTGACCTGAGCCCGCGGGCCCGGCCACGGTGGCACCCCCACCGGAACCGGGCCCCCGGGCCATGTCGAGCCCCTTCCCCCCGTTCCGGGACCCTTTCCCGTACGGGTTTTCAATTTCCGGCAGTGCTACGCGTGTAGATGTCCCAGCGGCACGATAACTTCGCCCCGCCCTGCCCTCCCGCTCCCACTCCTTTCCGGCCAAGGAGAGTGCGCCATCAACGCGTCCAGCCCCCCTGCCGTAGAACTCCACGGCATCACCAAGCGCTTCCCCGGCGTCGTCGCCAACAAGGACATCGCCATCACCGTCCGCAAGGGCACCGTGCACGCCCTCATCGGTGAGAACGGTGCCGGCAAGTCGACCCTGATGAAGATCCTGTACGGCATGCAGAAGCCGGACGAGGGCACCATCGCCATCGACGGCGAGCAGGTCACCTTCTCCAGCCCCGCCGACGCCATCGCGCGCGGCATCGGCATGGTGCACCAGCACTTCATGCTCGCCGACAACCTCACCGTCCTGGAGAACGTCGTCCTCGGCGGCGAGAAGCTCTACGGCATCGGTGCCAGGGCCCGCAGGAAGATCATGGAGATCTCCGACGCGTACGGCCTCGGCGTGCGCCCCGACGCGCTGGTCGAGGACCTCGGCGTCGCCGACCGGCAGCGCGTGGAGATCCTCAAGGTCCTCTACCGCGGCGCCCGGATCCTCATCCTCGACGAGCCGACCGCCGTCCTCGTCCCGCAGGAGGTCGACGCGCTCTTCGACAACCTGCGCGAGCTCAAGTCCGAGGGCCTGACCGTCATCTTCATCTCGCACAAGCTGGGCGAGGTCCTGAAGGTCGCCGACGACATCACCGTCATCCGGCGCGGCACCACGGTCGGCACCGCCGACCCCAAGACCGCCACCACCAAGCAGCTCGCCGAGCTGATGGTCGGCACCGAGCTGCCCTCCCCGGAGACCCGCGAGTCGACGGTCACGGACGTGCCGATGCTGAAGGTCGAGGGACTGACGCTGAGCGAGGCCGGCGCCGCGGCCGCCGCGCCGCTGACCACCGCCGCCCCGCCGGACCCGTCCGGCGCCGTCGCGCTCCAGGAGGTCGGCGCGGGCCGCAAGCTCCTCGACGACATCTCGTTCACCATCCACAAGGGCGAGATCCTCGGCATCGCCGGTGTCGAGGGCAACGGCCAGACCGAGCTGATCGAGGCCCTCATGGGCCTGAACACCCTCGACGCGGGTGTCATCACCCTCGACGGCGAGGACATCACCAAGGTCTCGGTGCGCAAGCGCCGCGAGGGCGGCATCGGCTACATCCCCGAGGACCGCCACCGCCACGGCCTGCTCCTGGAGGCCCCGCTCTGGGAGAACCGCATCCTCGGTCACGTCACGGAGCAGCCCAACTCCAGGCGCGGCATCCTCGACCCGAAGGCCGCCCGCGAGGACACGGAGCGGATCGTGCGCGAGTACGACGTCCGCACCCCCGGCATCGACGTGACCGCGGCCTCCCTGTCCGGCGGCAACCAGCAGAAGCTGATCGTCGGCCGCGAGATGAGCCACGCCCCCAAGTTCCTGATCGCCGCCCACCCCACCCGCGGTGTGGACGTCGGCGCCCAGGCGCAGATCTGGGACGCGATCCGCGACGCCCGCCGCGAGGGCCTGGCGGTGCTGCTGATCTCCGCCGACCTCGACGAGCTGATCGGCCTGTCCGACACGCTGCGGGTCATGTACCGCGGCCGGCTGGTCGCCGACGCCGACCCCGCCACCATCACGCCCGAGGAGCTGGGCTCCGCCATGACCGGCGCGGCCACCGGCCACCTCGAAGGCACCGAAGAGCAGTCCGAAGACGGTGACGCCCGATGATGAAATTCGACAAGGACAAGCTGGTCATCGGGGCCGCGGGCCCCGTGCTCGCCCTGGTCTCCTCCTTCGTGCTCACCGTGCTGGTGCTGCTCGCCACGGGCATCGACCCGATCGAGCCGATCCGGCTGATGATCGAGAACGCCGGGTTCTCCGACATCCAGGTGCTGATCGTCAACCAGACCGGCATCTACTACCTGGCGGCGCTCGCGGTGGCCATCGGCTTCCGCATGAACCTCTTCAACATCGGCGTCGACGGCCAGTACCGCCTCGCCGCGATGCTCTCCGCCGTGGTCGGTGCCGCCGTCGAGCTGCCCGGTCCGCTGCACATCCTGCTGATCGTGCTGGTCGCGGTCCTCACCGGTGCCTTCTGGGCCGGCATCGCGGGCATCCTCAAGACCACCCGCGGTGTCTCCGAGGTCGTCTCGACGATCATGCTCAACGCCATCACGACCTCGCTGGTGGCCTGGCTGCTGCTGCCGAAGAACTTCGGCGAGCAGGTCGCCGGATCCAACAACCTCACCACCGGTGAGATCGCCGAGTCCGGCTGGTTCCCCGGCATCGACACCGGCAACGGCGTCGTCTACGGCTTCACCTTCGTCGCGCTCGCCCTCGGCGTCGTCTACTGGTTCGTCCTCAACCGCACCCGCTTCGGCTTCGACCTGCGCGCCACCGGTGCCAGCGAGTCCGCGGCCCAGGCCAGCGGCGTGGACGCCAAGAAGATGATCCTCACCTCGATGCTGATCTCGGGCGGCCTCGCCGGTCTGTCCGGCATGCCGACCCTGCTCGGCGAGACCCACACGTACAGCCTCGACTTCCCCGTCGGCGTCGGCTTCACCGCCATCGCCATCGCCCTGCTCGGCCGCAACCACCCGGTCGGCATCTTCTTCGCCGCCCTGCTCTTCGCCTTCCTGGACAAGGCCTCGTCGTCGCTCGACGTCGCCGGTTATCCGAAGGAGATCACGCAGATCATGCAGGGCATCATCGTGATCGCCGTGGTCGTCTCCTACGAGCTCGTCCGTCGTTACGGCCTCCGCCGCCAGCAGCAGAAGGTCGGCGAGCAGCTGGCCGCCGGCGGCGCCATCAAGACCGACAAGGAGGTGGCGGCATGAGCACCGGCACCGTTGCCAAGCCCAGCGCCGCGCCCAAGAAGGCGGGCGGCCGCCGCAAGCTGACCTGGCCCTGGATCCTGCTGATCGTCGCGGCCGGACTCGTGCTCTTCTCGCTGGTCCGGGTCATCTCCGGGGCCAACGACCTCACCTCCGTCGGCCAGGTCTCCGGCGCGCTCCAGCTCGCCGTCCCGATCGGCCTCGCCGGCCTCGGCGGCCTGTGGGCCGAGCGCGCGGGCGTGGTCAACATCGGCCTCGAGGGCATGATGATCCTCGGCACCTGGTTCGGCGCCTGGGCCGGCTACCAGTGGGGCCCCTGGACCGGCGTCCTCGTCGGCATCCTCGGCGGCGCGCTCGGCGGTCTGCTGCACGCGGTCATCACCGTCACGTTCAACGTCAACCACATCGTCTCCGGTGTGGCGCTGAACATCCTCGCGGTCGGCTTCACCCGCTACCTGTCCAACTTCACCTTCGCCGAGGCCGAGGGCGGCTCCTCCAAGCAGTCCCCGCGCATCGACGAGATCACCAAGATCACGATTCCGGGGCTGTCGGACTGGCTCCAGGACCTCCAGGCCAAGCACTGGTTCCTGATCTCCGACCTGGCCGGCATCCTCGGCGGCCTGGTGACCAACCTGTCGCTGCTCACCGTGGTCGCCGTCCTGCTCATCCCGGCCAGCTGGTGGCTGCTGTGGCGCACGGCCTTCGGCCTGCGGCTGCGCTCCTGCGGCGAGAACCCGGTGGCGGCCGAGTCGCTGGGCGTGAACGTCTACAAGTACAAGTACATCGCCGTCACCATCTCCGGCGGTCTCGCGGGCCTCGGCGGCGCCTTCCTCGCGATCGTCGCGACCAGCATCTACCAGGAGGGCCAGACCGGCGGCCGCGGTTACATCGGTCTCGCCGCGATGATCTTCGGCAACTGGATGCCGGGCGGCATGGCGCTGGGCGCCGGCCTGTTCGGCTTCACCGACAGCCTCAAGCTGCGCGGCGGCGCCGAGAACGTCCACGCGCTGCTCCTGCTGGTCGCGCTGCTGCTGGTGATCGCCGCACTGTGGCAGCTGTACCGGAAGAAGTACCTGACGGCCGTGATCTCCGCCGTCTTCTCGGCCGGCTTCTTCCTCTGGTACGCGCTCACCGACGAGGTCCCGAGCCAGTTCGTGGACGCCGCCCCGTACGTCACCACGCTGCTGGTGCTCGCCCTGTCGGCGCAGCGGCTGCGGATGCCGAAGGCGGACGGTCTGCCGTACCGGAAGGGCCAGGGCAAGTGACGGCCCTGGCCGAGGCCGACTGGGAGCGGCTGCGGAAGACCGCCCGGGAGGCGATGTCCCACGCGTACGCGCCCTACTCCGGCTACCCGGTCGGCGCGGCGGCGCTGGTCGACGACGGGCGGGTGGTCTCCGGCTGCAACGTCGAGAACGCCTCGTTCGGCATCGGCCTGTGCGCCGAGTGCGGGCTCGTCTCCCAGCTCCAGGCCACCGGCGGCGGCCGGCTGACGCACTTCGTGTGCGTCGACGGCCGCGGCGAGTCCCTGGTGCCGTGCGGGCGGTGCCGGCAGCTCCTGTACGAGTTCGGGGGCCCCGAACTCGTCCTGGAGACGCCCGCCGGGTTCGTCACCCTGGCGGAGATGCTCCCGCAGGCGTTCGGCCCGGACCACCTGGCGAAGTAACACCTCCGAGCGGCCCTTCCGGCACGATGGGAAGGGCCGCTCCTCCTTTCCCCTTCTATGCGCGTAGAAAGAGGCACTCTCACATGGACGTCATCTCCGTCATCCGCACCAAGCGGGACAAGGGCGAGCTGAGCCCGGAGCAGATCGACTGGGTCATCGACGCCTACACCCGCGGGGAGGTCGCCGACGAGCAGATGTCCGCCCTGGCCATGGCGATCCTGCTGAACGGCATGAACCGCGACGAGATCGCCCGCTGGACCGCGGCCATGATCGCCTCCGGCGAGCGCATGGACTTCTCCTCCCTCTCCCGGCCCACCGCCGACAAGCACTCCACCGGCGGTGTCGGTGACAAGATCACCCTCCCGCTCGCCCCGCTCGTCGCCGCCTGCGGCGCGGCCGTCCCGCAGCTCTCCGGCCGCGGCCTCGGCCACACCGGCGGCACCCTCGACAAGCTGGAGTCCATCCCCGGCTGGCGAGCGCTGCTCTCCAACGAGGAGATGCTGCACGTCCTCGACACCACCGGCGCGGTCATCTGCGCGGCCGGCGACGGCCTGGCGCCCGCCGACAAGAAGCTCTACGCCCTGCGGGACGTGACCGGCACCGTCGAGGCCATCCCGCTGATCGCCTCCTCGATCATGTCGAAGAAGATCGCCGAGGGCACCGGCTCGCTGGTCCTGGACGTCAAGGTCGGCACCGGCGCCTTCATGAAGAACATCGAGGACGCGCGCGAGCTCGCCTCCACGATGGTCGCGCTCGGCACCGACAGCGGAGTGAAGACGGTCGCCCTGCTCACCGACATGTCGACCCCGCTCGGCCTCACCGCGGGCAACGCCCTCGAGGTCCGCGAGTCCGTCGAGGTCCTCGCCGGCGGCGGCCCGGCGGACGTCGTCGAGCTGACGATCGCGCTGGCCCGCGAGATGCTCGACGCGGCCGGCATCAAGGACGCCGACCCGGCCAAGGCCCTCGCCGACGGCTCCGCGATGGACGTCTGGCGCCGCATGATCGCCGCCCAGGGCGGCGACCCGGACGCCACCCTCCCGGTCGCCCGCGAGCAGCACGTCGTCACGGCCCCGGCCTCCGGCGTCCTGACCCGCCTCGACGCCTACGACATCGGCATCGCCGCCTGGCGCCTGGGCGCCGGCCGCGCCCGCAAGGAGGACCCGGTCCAGGCCGGCGCGGGCGTCGAGCTCCACGCCAAGCCGGGCGACACGGTGACCGCGGGCCAGCCGCTGCTGACCCTGCACACGGACACGCCGGAGAAGTTCGACTACGCACTGAAGTCCCTGGAGGGCGCGTGGGACATCGCGGCGGCGGGCACGGCGTTCACGCCGAACCCGATCGTGCTCGACCGCATCGCGTGACGGGCTGATCGCCTCTGGCATGTGCCAGTGACACGTTTGGGTGAACGGGGCCGATGGACGACCGTCGGCCCCGTTCGGCATGCTGGGATCGGTGTCACACCGAAAAGGAGACCGCCATGAGTGCACTCCCCGTCGATCCCGCTCCGGGCCCGCACTGGGACGAGCTCGTCCGCTTCTGGGAGGAGTCGGACTGGCCCGAGGGCAGCAAGGTGGAGATCATCGATGGGATCATTGTCGTGACACCACCGCCGGCCGCACCTCACAACCGCATCGTCGAGAAGGTCCACCGCAGGCTGTACACCGTGGTCCCCGAGGACTGGGGCGTCTACGAGACACAGGGGGTCGCGCACCCTGCGCGGGGCCGCCTCTATGTCCCCGACCTGGTCGTCATCCCGGAAAGGGTCATGGCCGAACTGGAAGGCGGCGAGTCCGCGCCGCTCACCGAGGCCGAACTGGTCGTCGAGGTCACGTCGTTGTCCAACGCAAGCTACGACCGGCTGAACAAGGCGGCCGCGTACGCGGAGGCGAAGGTGCCCCTTTACCTCCTGATCGACCGCTTCGGCCCTGCCGGGCCGACCGTCACGCTCTACGGTGATCCGAGCGATGTCTATCAGGAAATCCAGAAGGTGAGGTTCGGAGAGGAGATCCATCTCCCCGAACCCTTCGACCTCACGATCGACACCAGCGTGTTCCCTATCGGCTGAGCCCTCGCCACTCCGCCCGCTCGTCCGGCAGCCCCAGCCCCCGCAGGGTGATCCTCCGGTTCCCGTTCGTCGCTCCCCACAGCTCCTCCCGCGCCACCATCTCCCGGGCCAGGCCCCGCTGCTGATCCGTCGGACGCTCCGGCCATCCGTCCGCGAAGGCGACCTCCAGGTACGGCCCCAGGTCCGGGCAGGGCGCCATCCGGAAGGCGTACGGGAGGGCCGCGAGAGCCGCCTCGTACAGGCGCGAGAAGTCCGGGACCCGCCGGCACAGCGCCGCGATCAGGGTCCAGCGCGGCGGCTCGCCCCCGAAGCGGGGCAGGCCCGCCAGGGCGTCGAAGTCGGTGGCCCGACGGGCCGTCGCCACCAGCTCCTCGTGCGCCGCCGGGTGCTCCGCCAACGGCGGGGTCAGCGCCGCCGCGCACCGCACCAGCGGGCTCGGGTCACCGAGGAACGGCAGCGGATCGCCGCCCAGGTGACCCAGGTCCATCACCAGCGAGGCCCGCTCCTCCACCGACTCCGCCGCAGCGGCGCGCCGCGCAAGCCGCGGCAGCAGCTCCGGTGCCCGGGGCGCCGCGTCCGGGTGGACGAGGAGGGCCGCGAGCGTCGCCCACGCGCCCGCCCGCACCTCCTCGTCCCCGTCGTCCAGGAACTCCGCCACCGGCTCCACCAGCTCCGGCAGCAGGTCCCAGCAGTCCAGCGCCGCGCCCGCGAGCACCAGGTCGCCGGTGCCGTCCTCGTCGTCCCACAGGTCGACCTGCTCGTCCTCGTCGGCCGCCGCGTAGGCGGCCGTCCACTCCCGCGTCGGCGCCGCCGCCACCCGGGCCCGCAGCTCCTCGGCCTCGTCCCCGAGCCGTACGGCCGAGGCCACGTCACGGACGAAGGAAAGCCCCAGGACCGGGGCCTCGGCGAGGCGGCCCGCCACGATCCGCAGCACCGGCGGGGTCGCGGGCCAGACCGAGCCCTGGTGCAGGATCGCCGACCACAGGTGATCGGCGGCCGCCTCCAGCGGGCCGTCCAGGATCTCGGCGGTGTCCGTCGCCGCCCCGTACGCGTGGAACAGCCTCGACCAGTCGCTCACGCCGCCACCCCGAGCAGCCCCGGCAGCAGGCGCATGTCCTCGAAGACGACCGTCCGCTCGCCCGACAGCCTCTCCGCGCGGGTCAGTCCGCCGGTGTAGCCGAAGGCGCGCATCCCGGCCGCGCGGGCGGCCTGGACGCCGTACGCGCTGTCCTCGACCACCGCACACCGCTCCGGCGCGACGCCCATGGTCGCCGCCGCGTGCAGGAAGAGGTCCGGGGCCGGTTTGCCGCGGGCCACGTCATGGGCGCTGAAGATCCGGCCCTCGAAGCGGTCGAGCAGCCCCGTACGGGTCAGGTTGCGGCGGATCGAGCGGTGGCTGCCGTTGGAGGCCAGGCAGAAGGGGACGTCCAGCGCGTCCAGGACGTCCGTCACCCCCTCGACCACCGTGAGCTCCGCGTCCAGCGCCTCCTCGTACAGCGCGCGGAACGGCTCGTGCCAGTCCTCCGGCAACGGCTCGCCGCGCCGCTCCTCGACCAGGGCCGTCCAGATCTCCTGGGGGGAGCCGACGAAGTGCTCCACCAGCTCGGCCTCCGTGAACTCGGCCCCGAGCCGCGCGAACACCTCGCGGTCCACCCGGCAGTAGATCCGCTCGCTGTCCACCAGGACGCCGTCACAGTCGAAGATCACCAGCTCGACGCGATCCACGCGATCATCAGTCATGGCGCCGATGCTAGAGGGCGGTTCGGACACACGTGCGGGCGCCGATGAGTTCCGTACCCGTCGGCGGTCTGCCCGGTGTGGACACCCCTCGCACCCTCGCACTGCGCCTCTCCGGGCGGCCCGCCCCGGACGACGTCGGCCGCCTGTGCGCCCGCCTTGCGGCGGCCGAGCCCGCCGACGTCGTGTGCGCGGTCGACGGCCTCGCGCCGGCCGGTCTGGCCGCCGTCGACGCCCTCGCCCGCATCCGGCTCGCCGCCGTCCGGCACGGGCACCGGCTGCGGATCGAGGGCGCGGGACCCGAACTGCGGGCCCTGCTCGCGTTCACGGGCCTCGACGAGGTGCTCGGACTGCCCAGGGCCGACGTTGATCAGCCGTAGGCCGCGTGATCTCATGAGCGCCGATTGAACAAGGGTGCGACCTGGGGGGCTCCGTCTCGTCCGTGCGTGCCCGAGACGGACACCCTGGAGGTCCCATGACACGCCGCCTTCTGCTGCCCCTCCTCGCCGCCCTGTTGGCGGTCCTCTGGCCGTTGTGGCCCGCGCCGCCCGCCACTGCGGCGGTCATATCGGACTGCACCGTCCCCGCCTGGCAGTCCCACGGCACCGCCTCGTCGACCTGGGCGATCTCCGGTTCCCTCGTGCACGACGGCCGCGCCTTCGTCACCAGTCGCGGCCGCAAGCCCGTCGTGATCGCCGAGTACGACCTCGGCAAGAAGACGGTCGTCGCCGGCAGCGAGCGGGAGCTCCCCGACGGCCCCGGCCCCGGCGCGCCCGAGGGCGCGTACGGACTCACCGCGTACAACGGCAAGATCTACATCGGCACGTACACCGAGGCCGCCCTCTACAGCTACGACCTCGTCACGCGCGAGGTGAAGCACCTCAGGACCATCGGGGGCGAGGGCGACTTCATCTGGAGCCTTGCCGCGGCCTCGGACGGGACCCTCTACGCGGGGACCTACAACGACGGCAAGGTGTACGAGTACAAGCCCCCGACCAACGCCCTCCGCGACCTCGGCGTCCTCGCCGCCGGCGAGCGCTATGTGCGGTCCCTGGACGTCGACGACACCAACGTCTACGCCGGACTGCTCGACACCAAGAAGATGGTCGCCATCAACCGGTCCACGGGCGCCGTCCGCGTCCTGGCCCAGGGCGGCACCGGGTTCACCACCGTCTCCGTCGGCCGCACCCGCGTGCGCGGCACCAGCGGCAGCACCCTGTACGACGTGAAGACCGACGGCACCGACCTCAGGACGGTCCCGATCGCCGACCCCGACGGCAACGCCGAGACGGCCGACATGGTCACCCTCGCGCCCGACTACACCATGTACCTGTCGACCCGCCCGAACGGCAACGTCTACGAGTACAAGACGGGTTACGCCAAGCCCCAGCACCTCGGCACCCCCGTGCCGCTGGACGAGACCCGCGGGCTCGCCCTGGACGGCACCACCCTCACCGGCTTCACCGGCTTCGGCAAGGTCTGGCGGATGGACCTCACCACCCGCCAGTCGTCCTTCGTCGAGCTGAAGAAGGCCGGGTTCAGCGAGGGCGCGGAGAAGCCCCAGTCCCTCCTGCGCTCCTCCGACGGCACGGTGTGGGTCGGCGGCCACTTCATCATGACCGTCCACCGTCCCGACGGCGGCAAGGACCACATCGAGATCCCCGGCGAGGCCAAGACGCTCGTGGAGCGGGGCGGGAAGATCTACTCGGCGCTCTACCCCAGCGGCCGCCTCATCATGATCGACCCGGCGGCGGCGGTGACCGACCCCGAGACGGGCGGGAAGACCTACCCGGTCGGCATCGTCGGCCAGCTCCCCAGCGCTCAGCAGCGGCCGTGGGACATGGAGTACGACGCGGCCCGCGACCGCATCCTGGTGGCCACCGCACCGCTCGGCACCGGCCTCCAGGGCGCGCTGAACGTCTTCCGGTTCCCCGGCCCGGCCGAGGCCGCTCCGGCGTACACGCCGGACTCGTTCCCCGTCGTCACCAACGAGAGCCTGATGAGCCTCAGCGTGGGCCCGGACGGCACCGTCTACGTGGGCACCGACGTGCGCGGCGGTGGCGGGGCCCCGTCGACGTCGTGGAACACGGCCGCCAGCGTCGCCGCCTTCGACGCCGAGTACGTCGACGCGACGACCGGCAAGAAGGGCCGGCTGCTCTGGGCCATGGACCCGTTCGCGGCGGACGGTTACGACACCCTGCAGGACATCAAGGTCCACAACGGCGTCCTGTACGGCGTCTACAAGCGCACGCCCACGGCGGCCAAGCGCTGGTTCTCCATGAACCTGGCCACCCGCCAGATCGTCCACCAGGGTGACCTGCCCGGCTACGGCGAGATCGACGTCCACAACGACAAGGTGTTCGCCTCCACCTTCTTCAACGGCGACGTGTACCTCATCGGCCCCGGCCTCACCCAGGCCCAGCAGCTGGCCACCGCCCTGGACGACGAGTGGTACACCAACCCCCAGCTCGCCTTCGTCCCGGGCACCTGGACGGCCTACGGCCTGGTCGGCCGCGACCTCGCCACCCTGCGGCTCGACCCGTCCTGCCCGAAGGTGATCGGCCCCTTCCCCTCCTGACGCACCTCCTGAGCCGAAGGGGCGGGGCCGTCACCGACGGCCCCGCCCCCGATCCGGCACCGGTGAGCTACGCCTCCAGCCGCTCCGGCAGCTCGAACAGCGGGAACCAGCGCTTGGTGTCCAGGAAGAAGTCCATCCCGCCGATCTTCCCGTCGTGCAGCTGGAGCACGATCAGCGCCCACGGGGCGTAGCCGCCCTCCGGGTCCGGGTGGTAGTGCGCGAAGGCCGGCTGGCCGTTCGCCACGGTCGGCACCAGCTTCGAGCCCCGGCACACCTCGCCGACGCCCAGCATCCAGCCCACGATGTCCTCGTGGCCGCGCAGCCACAGGTCGTACGGCGGCATGGACATCGTCGCGTCCTCGTGCAGGAGCGCCGTCAGGGCCTTCATGTCATAGCCCTCGAAGGCCGCCACATAACGCTCAAGAAGCGCCTTCTGCTCCTCGTCCAGCGGGTCCGCGCCGTCGGCGGCGGCCGGCGACTGCTCGGAGAGCGTGGCCCGGGCCCGCTGCAGCGCGCTGTTGACGGAGGCGACGGTGGTGTCGAGCAGCTCGGCGACCTCGCTCGCCTTCCACGCGAGGACCTCGCGCAGGATCAGCACCGCCCGCTGCTTCGGCGGCAGGTGCTGCAGCGCCGCCACGAACGCGAGGCGGACCGTCTCCCGCGAGACCGCCGTCTCCGCCGGGTCCGCCACCGACGGCAGCACCCGCCCGTCCGGCACCGGCTCCAGCCAGGTGATCTCCGGACGCTCGTTGAGCCGGGCCTGCGCCACCGGCGTCGGGTCCGTCAGGTCCATCGGCCGGGCCCGCCGGTTGCCGGCGCTGAGCGAGTCGAGACAGACGTTCGTCGCGATCCGGTACAGCCAGGAGCGCAGCGACGAGCGCCCCTCGAAGGAATCCAGCGAGCGCCAGGCCCGCACCATGGTGTCCTGCACCGCGTCCTCCGCCTCGAAGGCGGAGCCCAGCATCCGGTAGCAGTAACCGGTCAGCTCCGTACGGTACTTCTCCAACTGGTCGCTCATGCGGTCCACCCCACTCGCCCCTCATCGGCGCCCGTTCGGCACCGACGAGGGGAAGCTACCGCAGCCCGCCGACACCGCGGGCGAACTCCGTCGGAGTTCCGTCACGTTCCGGGCTTGCGGCCGTAGACGTAGACGTCGTCACCGTTGCGCAGCAGGCTCCAGTACGCCTTGGCGTCCTTCGTCGTCATGTTGACGCAGCCGCCCGATCCCGGCGGGTTCCACATGGACTTGGTCGTCGAGTGGAAGGCCTGGCCGCCGTCGAAGAACTGCGCGTACGGCATCGACACGTGGTAGAGCGTCGACCAGTGGTTGATGTTGCGCCAGTAGACCTTCTTCAGGCCGGTACGGGTCTCCGTGCCGTCCTTGCCCGTGCGCACCGGCACCGGGCCGTACTTCAGCCGCGAGCCGTCCTGGATCCAGGTCAGCTGCCGGGTCAGGTCGACGCAGGCGATCCGGCCCTTGTTCGTCGGACACTTCCCGTCCTTGTTCGGGTTGGTCCCGGCCGCCTTCTGCGCCAGCATCGTCGACATCGTGCGCCAGGTGATCGTCCCGGCGTACCCCATCGTCGGCGTGATGCCGTGCTTGCGCTGGAAGGCCTGGATCGCCGTGCAGTCGGCGGCCGACTGCCGGCCGTCGACCGGCCGGCCGAGGAACTTCTCCACCTGCTTCTGGTACGGGCCGGTCGTGACGTTGCACGACGCCGCCTGCGCCGGGGCGGTGCCGAGCGCCACCGTCAGCGGCACCACCAGAGACGTGACGGCGAGACCTATGCCCGCTCGTCTGCGTATTCCGTCCATGTGCGTCAACTCCCCCTTGAGTCCTGACCCGTTTGACGCTCGGGGGAGTCGAACAGTTGCAGTGCGGCGGGCACCGGTTCTCAGCAGGCGGCCGGCTGGTGCCGGCGGGCCTCGACCCGGGCGCTGTGCGAGCCGTACAGGGTGACCGACACGACGCCGAACACCGCCACCAGACCGATCAGCACGGTCCCGGCCCAGCCGCCCGCGTGGAAGGCGATCGCGCCGAGGGTGCCGCCCGCGCTGCTGCCGAGGTAGTACGCGGACTGGTAGAGCGCCGAGGCCTGCGCGCGGCCCGTCCGCGCCGTACGGCTCACCGAGGAGGAGGCGACCGCGTGCCCGGCGAAGAAACCGGCGGTGATGAGCACCAGACCCGCGAGGACGGCACCGAGCGCGTCGGCGAGCGAGAGCAGCAGACCGGCCGCGGTCGTGGAGACCGCGAGGTAGAGCGCGCCGCGCCGGCCGAGCCGGCCGACCAGGCGGCCGGCCGCCGCCGAGGAGACGGTGCCCACCAGGTAGACCAGGAAGACCGAGCCGACCACGCCCTGCGGCAGCGAGAACGGGGCCTCGACGAGCCGGTAGCCGATCACCGTGTACACGGCGCCGAACACCGTCATGAACAGCGCGCCGATCACGTACAGGCGCAGCAGCAGCGGGTCCGCCAGGTGCGTGCGGACGGTGCTCACGAGCTCCCGCGGGTTCAGCGAGCCGGGCGTGAAGTGCCGGGCCTTCGGGATGAGGAGACGGAAGGCGAGCGCGCAGACCACGGCCAGCACGCCGACGGCCGCCAGGCCCGCCCGCCAGCCCCACAGCTGGGCGGCCCAGCCGGTGACGATGCGGCCGCTCATGCCGCCGATGGAGTTGCCCGCCACGAAGAGGCCGATCGCGGCGATCAGCGCCTTCGGCCGCACCTCCTCGGCGAGGAACGCCATCGCCGAGGCCGGCACTCCGGCCAGCGCGGCGCCCTGCAGCGCCCGCAGCGCCACCAGGCTCTCCAGGTTCGGCGCGAGCGGGACGAGCAGACCGAGGACGACGGCGACCGCGAGCGAGACCGTCATCATCGAGCGCCGGCCGAAGCGCTCGGACAGCGCGCTGAGCGGCAGGACGCACAGGGCGAGCGCGCCGGTCGCGGCGGAGACCGCCCAGGAGGCGGCCGACGCGGTGGCGCCGAACTCTGCGGAGACGGCCGGGAGCAGGGCCTGGGTGGAGTAGAGGAGGGCGAAGGTGGCCACTCCGGCGGCGAACAGCGCGAGGCTCATCCGGCGGTAGCCGGGGGCGCCGGGGGAGAGGCGGGCATCGGAGGCGGGGCCGGAGTCACGGCGGGAGTCGGCGACCGCGTGGGTGGCGGCCGCCTCGGTACTGGCGGAAGGCATGTCTCGAACGTAGGCCGCCCCGTTTCATGCGTCCAATGCACGGAACTGCTGTAATCGTTCCCATGGTGCATGAGTACAGGTCACAGCATCGCCTGTCACCGAGCAGTAACGAAGAAGACATGGGACTGCTGCTCGCCCCGCGTCTCGCGTACTTCGCGGCGGTCGCCCGGCACGAGCACGTGACCCGCGCGGCGGCCGAGATGGGCGTGCCCCAGTCGACCCTGTCCCGGGCCATGGTCCGGCTCGAAGAGGACCTCGGCGTCGCCCTGTTCGCCCGCCGCGGCCGTACGGTCTCGCTCACCCCGGCCGGCCGCCGCTTCCTCTCCTCCGCCGAGCGGGCGCTCGCGGAGGTCGAGCGGGCCGCCGACTCCGTACGGGCCGACGCCGACCCCACGGCCGGCCGGGTCGCCTTCGGTTTCCTGCACACCATGGGCTCCGAGACCGTGCCCGGCCTCATCCGCGCCTTCCGGGTCGACCACCCCCGGGTCCGCTTCACCCTGGTCCAGAACTACGGCGAGGCGATGATCGAACGGCTCCGGGCCGGCGACCTCGACCTGTGCCTGACCTCCCCGGTGCCCGACGCCCCCGACCTCGTCGCGCGCCGCCTGGACGAACAGCGGCTGCGGCTCGTGGTGCCCGACGACCACCGGCTCGCCTCCCGCAAGCGGATCCGCCTCGCCGAAGCCGCCGACGAGCCCTTCGTGACCCTGGAGCCGGGCTACGGGCTGCGCCGCATCACCGACGACCTGTGCGCCCAGGCCGGCTTCAAGCCCCGCGTCGCCTTCGAGGGCGAGGAGGCCGAGACCCTGCGCGGTCTGGTCGCCGCCGGGCTCGGCGTCGCCCTCCTCCCGCCGCCCGCCGTGGCCCGCCCCGGCGTCGTCGAACTCGGCGTGACCTCCCCGCGCGCGGTCCGCGAGATCGGGGTGGCCTGGCTCGACGGCCACCCGGACACCCCGCCGGTCGCCGCCTTCAAGAAGTTCCTGCTCGGCAAGAGGGGCAGCCTGCTCCCGGAGTGACCGCCCGAGCGCCGGGCGGAGTCAGCGGAGCCGGCCGAACCCGGCCGCCAGCGGCATCCGCAGCCCCAGCGGCGGCGGCGCGGCCATCGCGTCCGCGAGCGGCCGGCTCGGGGTGCGGGCGAACAGCGCGGAGAGCACGAAGTCGGCGGCGAGCGCCCGCACCTCGTCGGCGTACTGGCGCAGCGCGTGGCCGTCCGCGTGGACCTCGAAGCGGCAGGTGGCGTGGTTGGACTTCTTGGCCCGCTCGGCGAAGCGGTACGACAGCTCCGGATCGGTGCGGGCGTCGTTCGTGCCGTGCACGACGAGCACCCGCCGGCCCACCAGCTGCCGCACCGGCTCGGGTTCGGCCGCCCGGTCCTCCTCCGGCAGCCACGGCGCGAGCGCCAGGACCGCCGCGACCCCGGTGTGCCCGCCCGCGCGCAACGCCGCCCGCGCCCCCATCCCGCGCCCCACCAGACACACCGGGACGTCGCCGTAGCGCCGTACCGCCTCCGCGACCGCCCACGACGCGTCCGCCGCGAGCTGCGCGTCGGCACCGTTCCAGCCGCGCCCCCGGTAGCGCACCACGTGCGCCACCAGACCGTCCGCGCGCCCGGCCCGCACGAGCCGCCGCCCGAGCGGCAGCACCGCCGCGTGCCCCCGCAGCGAGGGCCCCCGCCCGGACTCGGGCTCGCCGTCCGGCAGAAGCAGGACCACCCCGCCGGCCTCGGTGATCGGGTTCGTCGCTCCGACGGGCCGACCGAGCCGGGGCGTCCGACCTCCGGCCGGTCCCACGAGTGCGTTGTGCGCCATGGCGGAACAGTCTCAGAAGTCGAGGTGTATGACACCCGTACGGACGGTCAACTGATGGTGAAAGTTGCCTTGTTTTCAGCCCCGCGCAAGCTGCCCGTAGCCACTCGCCCGCCGGCCGAACGACTACCCCCGCCGAGAACTCCTCGCGGATGCGAGGATGCTGTCGTGCTGGACGCGATCGACGCGGTGGACTGGAGCGCCATACCGGGCCCTCCCGACCGGTACCAACCGGCGCGTGCGGCCCGGGGGCTGCGCGCGCTGGCAGATGCGGCGAACCCGGTGGAGGCGGCGGAAGCAGGCTTGCTGCTCGGCGGCGGCGGAGTCGTCCATGGCCACAGTGCCGCGGTGTTTCCGGCGGCCGCGGTCGCGACTCCTCTGCTCCTGGACATCGCTCAGCAGGGTCACCCGGCGGCGCGAGACACCGCGTTGACGCTGATCGACGAGGCACTGTCGTTCTCTCCCCACGGCGCGTACACGCGGGTGACGACGTCCGCCGACGCGGCGGTCCCCGTCTGCTGCGCCATCGCCCACCAGGTGCGGGCGCGCACCGCTCTCCTCGCCGGATGGGGCAAGCGGGGGCGGGCGCTGCTCGCCGATGCGGCCGAGCACTGGCGTTTCGAGATCCGCGAGTGTGTCGCCGACGGCGCGGACACGGCAGCCTTCGGGACCGTGGACGGCTGTTTGCCCAGCGGCGTGCCGGCGGTGGAACTGCACGTCGGCGGTGAGATCGCCGTGCTGGACGAGGTTGCCCTCCTGTACCCGCCCGTGGACGGCTGCCCTGACGCGTGCCTGCGGGTGACGGGACGGCGCCCGGAGGAACTGCCGCCCGGCGCCGTCCTGTTCCGGGCGGAGTGCGGTGAACGGGTGCACTGACCGGCCTGCGGAGCTCACGGGCCGCGCGGCGCACGGGCCGTCCGCCCGCCTAGGCCCGTTCGAAGCAGGCCACGCTGCCCACGGTCACGAACCCGCGCCGCTCGTACCACCGCCGCGGCCAGTCGTCGGCGAGCGCCGTCAGGAAGCGGGTGGTGCAGCCGGCCTCGGCGGCCATGAGGAGCGCCGTGTCCAGGACCACCCCGGCGTGGCCCTGCCCGAGATGGGACTCGGCCGTCACCAGGTCCTCGATCTGCGCGACCCCCGTGGCCGGGTCCATGTACAGGTCGGCCCAGGACGCCACCTCGCCCCACTCGTCGTGCGAGGCGAGGAAGCGGACGTCGTCGGCGCCCCGCCGCCGGGCCGCCCGCCGCTCCACCAGGGTCGCCACCACGTCCTCGCCGGCGTCCGGCAGGAAGCGCCGCCAGCTTGCCGCCAGCGGCCCGCGCAGTGCCGGGAGATCCACCTCGCGGGCCCCGCCGAGCTCCGGCACCGGCCCCGTGTGCAGCATCAGGTCGACCGCCGTGCGCGTGTACCCGGCCCGCAGCAGCGGCCCGGCGCACGCCTCGGCCGTCGCCGCGTCGAGCACGTACACCGCCCGGTGCGGCAGAGGGGCCAGCACCTCCTCCACCCGCGCGGGCAGCGCCTCCGGGTCGGTGGGGCGGTCGACCAGGACGTGGTTGTCCGCCCGCGACAGCCTGTAGGTGTCGTCGAGCGCGGCGAACCCGCCCGGTATCTCCACCGTCCGCTCCGCCTGGCGGCGGGTGAAGGAGGACAGGAAGGCGTGGATCCGGCGCAGTTCGGAGCCGGCCGCGCCGGAGCCGCCGGGGCCGTTCGCAACAGAGGTCATCCCGGCAGGCTAAGCGCCGCCGCCCGCCGCCCGCACCGGAAAAACGGTCCGGCGGATACGGCGCCGAGGGGCGCGCTCTACGCGCGTAGGCGCTAGAGTGCCGCAATGACGAGCCAGATCCCCAGCACCCCCACCGCGGACCAGATCCGCCGCGCCCCGAAGGTCCTCCTCCACGACCACCTCGACGGCGGACTGCGCCCCGGCACGATCATCGAACTCGCCCGTGCCCAGGGCTACGACCGTCTCCCCGAGACCGAGCCGGACAAGCTCGGCATCTGGTTCCGGGAGGCCGCCGACTCCGGCTCCCTGGAGCGCTATCTGGAGACCTTCGCGCACACCTGTGCCGTCATGCAGACCCGTGAGGCCCTCGTCCGCGTCGCCGCCGAGTGCGCCGTCGACCTCGCCGAGGACGGCGTCGTCTACGCCGAGGTCCGCTACGCCCCCGAGCAGCACCTGGAGGCCGGCCTCACCCTCGAAGAGGTCGTCGAGGCCGTCAACGAGGGCTTCCGCGAGGGCGAGCGCCAGGCCCGCGCGAGCGGGCACCGGATCCGGGTCGGCGCGCTGCTCACCGCGATGCGGCACGCGGCCCGCGCCCTGGAGATCGCCGAACTCGCCAACGCCTACCGCGACTCCGGCGTCGTCGGCTTCGACATCGCGGGCGCCGAGGCCGGCTTCCCGCCCACCCGTCACCTCGACGCCTTCGAGTACCTGAAGCGGGAGAACAACCACTTCACCATCCACGCGGGCGAGGCCTTCGGCCTGCCGTCGATCTGGCAGGCCCTGCAGTGGTGCGGCGCCGACCGCCTCGGCCACGGCGTGCGGATCATCGACGACATCGAGGTCGCCGACGACGGCTCCGTCACCCTCGGCCGGCTCGCCGCGTACGTCCGCGACAAGCGGATCCCGCTGGAGATGTGCCCCACCTCCAACCTGCAGACCGGCGCCGCCGCCTCGTACAAGGAGCACCCGATCGGTCTGCTCCGCAAGCTGCACTTCCGCACCACCGTCAACACCGACAACCGGCTGATGAGCGGCACCAGCATGAGCAAGGAATTCGAATTCCTTGTCGAGGCATTCGACTACACGCTCGACGACATGCAGTGGTTCACGGTCAATGCGATGAAATCAGCGTTCATTCCTTTCGATGAACGACTCGCGATGATCAACGATGTCATCAAGCCCGGATATGCCGAGCTGAAGTCCGAATGGCTGTTCCAGCAGACCGCCACCACCAGCGACTCTTCCCGCCGAACGGGCTGATCGCGGCCTTCGGGACGATGATCTGAGCGGCCGGGCGCACCACGCCCGGCCGCATTTCGGTGTTTGCGGGCGGGAGCGTTCGCTGGTTAGTTTGCGTAGCCACTCTGCATTCCCCGAACTGCCCTGCTCTCGGGCCCTCCCCGACGCCCCGAGACACTCGAGATTCCCGAGGAAGATTTTCTGATGAAGCAGTCTGCCGCCAAGACGCTCGGTGTCGCCGCTCTCGGTGCCGCTTTCGCCGCTGCCGCCGCCGGAACGGCCTCCGCCGCCCCGTCGTCGCTTCCGGCCGGCCCCGACGCCCTCGGCCTGGTGACCAACACCCTGCCCCTCGGCGAGGACCTGACCGAGCTTCCCTCGGGCGCCGGCGAGGCGCTGGCCGGCGGCCAGGGTGCCCTCGGCACCGGTGTGCAGGAGGGCGTGGTCAAGACCCTCCCGGGCGCGGTCGAGCAGGCCCGGACCCTCCCGGGCGAGGTCCAGGAGCACACCCGGAACCTCCCGGTCGAGGGTGCCTCGAGCGTCCTCGACGCCACCCCGCTCGACGCGGCCGGCGGCCTCCTCGGCGGCCTGCCCGTCGGCGGCCTCGGCGGACTGCCGACCGGGGGCCTCGGCCTCTGAGCCCGTACGCGCCGAGGGCGCCCCTCCCCGCACCGGGAGGGGCGCCCTCGGGCTTTGCGCGCGGCTCTCGCCGGACTACCAGGCCGTGCTCGGCGTCTTCTCCGACGGCAACAGCACCCACAGCGCCACGTACAGCAGGAACTGCGGGCCCGGCAGCAGACACGAGGCCAGGAAGATCACGCGCATCGTCGTCGCGGAGATGCCGAAGCGCCGTGCCAGCGCCGCGCACACTCCGCCGATCACGCGTCCGTCACGAGGGCGGGTCAGTGCGGCCATGTCGGGCTCCTTCGGAGTCTTGCGGGGACCGTCTCTCCGGCCCCCGATCTGTCTCCATCCTCGCCCCGCCAAGGGGACAAAGCGTCGGTCTACGGGGCGATCCCGACCCTGGGAATCGTCGGGGTCGCCCCCTGAGAAGACCGCTCCCGCCTCCTCCTGGAGGAGGACCCGCCACCCGCCGGCCGCCGCCCGCGCGGTCCCCGGCGCAGCCACGCCCGTCCCGCCGGCACGAGCAGCACATGCGCCAGCGCCACCCCCGTGGTGTTCAGGAGCACCGAGTCCACGTCCACGACCTGCCCGGGCACCGCCGTCTGCAACAGCTCCACCGCGAGCGACACCAGCGCCCCTGCGGCGGTCGTACGGGCCAGCGACGCCCACGGCGAGACGGCGAGCCGCCCGTCGGCCATCGGAAGCAGCACCCCGAGCGGGGCCAGGAGCAGCAGACCGCCCCCGATCCGCCGGGCCGCCTCGACCGGACCGAGCGCCAGGTCGAGTCTGATCCCGGCCAGCGGGGTCAGGTTCGGCGCGGTCACCCACGCCACGTCCCGCGGGCGGAGCGTCACCCAGGCGACGAGCCCCAGATGCGCGAGGAGGAGGACGAACCCCACCACGCGTACGACCTTGGCGACGCTGTCGCCGGAACCGCCGGAACCTTGACGCTGCACGCCCCCCAAGACGCGCTTCCCGGCGGAATCGGTTCCGCCGGGTCCACGGCCGCGTTCAGGAGACCGGCGCGGAGGCGCCCGGCGCCCCCGGGGAGGCGGCCGGAGCCGCCGGATCCGACGGAGCCGACGCGGCCGCCGAGACCGACGGGACCGGCGACTCCGGACGCTCCTTCAGCTCCCGCGTACAGCTGTAGCGCCGCGGCTGGTACTTCCCCGGACCGCCCAGCACCACCGACGTGCCGCCCGCACCCGCCGTGCTCTCGGCGAACGTGCACACGATCTGCGCGAGCGCCGTCGGCGGCAGGTCCTCCGGCTGCCGGCTCAGCCGCAGCGTGCCCGCCGGATCACCGCGATGACCCGCGCTCACCACCAGCGGACCCTTCACCGCCGTCGCGAACCCGGCCTGCCGCTCCTCGTCCGACGGCTCGCTCTGCAACTGGGCGAGCAGCGCCGACGCCGTACGCACCGGGTCGCCCGCCACCTTCTCCTCCGGCAGCGGCGACCGGCGCTCCACCGCCTCCAGCTGGGCCCCGCACAACAGGTACACCCGCAGCGGGAGTCCCTGCGCCGAGGAGACGCCCGCGCCGTCCGCCACGCTGCACGGCACCCGCGAGGGCGCCGCGCCCGCGTCCACCGGCACCGAGGTCGTACGGATGCCGCAGCCCGCGAGCAGTACGGCGGCGCCCACCGCGCCCAGGACCACACGGCCCGTACGGCGACGTCTCAACTCTCCTCCACCTCGCCCTGGCTGCTGCGGGTCCGCAGCTCCCGCGCGATCCCCGAGCCGTCCCGGGGCAGCCGCAGCACGAACACCGCGCCGTCCACCCGGCCGTCGTCGTCCGTCGAGTTGGCGGCCGTGATGGAACCGCCGTGGATCAGCGCGTTCTCCATGGCGATCGACAGACCGAGCCCGCTGCCGTCCGAGCGCGGCCGGGAGGCGCTCGCCTTGTAGAAGCGGTCGAAGACGTGCGGCAGGACCTCCTCGGGGATGCCGGGCCCGTGGTCGCGCACCGCGATCACCAGGTCCTCCCCGGCCTCGCGGTCCTCCCCGTCCTCGGCGGCCTTCGCCGAGGGCTCCGTGCGCACCGAGACCCGCACCGGCGAGCCGCCGTGCTTGAGGGCGTTGCCGATCAGGTTCGCCAGGATCACGTCCAGGCGGCGCGGGTCGAGCCGCGCCACGATCCCGCGCTCGGCGTCCAGGTCGACCGCGTCCAGCCAGGCCCGCGCGTCGATGCACGCGGTGATCTGGTCGGCGATGTCCACGTCGTCCAGGACCAGACGGGCGGTGCCCGCGTCGAAGCGGGTCACCTCCATCAGGTTCTCCACCAGGTCGTTCAGCCGGCGCGTCTCGCTGACCACCAGCGCCACCGCCGGGGCGATCATCGGGTCGAGCGCGTCCTGCTCGTCCTCCAGGACCTCGGTCACGGCCGTCAGCGCGGTCAGCGGGGTGCGCAACTCGTGCGACATGTCGGCGACGAAGCGGCGGCTCGCCTCCTCCCGCGCGCTCATGTCCGCGACCTTCTTCTGCAGCGACTCGGCCGCGCTGTTGAACGTACGGGACAGATCGGCCAGTTCGTCGTTGCCGGAGACCCGCAGCCGGGTGTCCAGCTTGCCCTCGCCGAGCTGCCGGGCCGCCTCACCGAGCCGGTGCACCGGCCGAAGCACGGTGGTCGCCGCGACCTGCGCGAGCAGCACCGAGCCGATCACCGCGAGACCGGTGGCGATCCCGAGCGACCAGGCCAGCGAGTTCAGGTCCGCCTTCTCCGCGGCGAGCGACTTGAACATGTAGCCGGTCGGCCCGCCGCCGTCGACCTTCGTCCCGCCGACCAGATACGGCGTCCCGTCGCGCTGCGTCCGCTGCCAGAACAGGTGGTACGGATAGTCGTTGGTGTCCGTCACCGGCCGCTTCGTCCCGACCGCCGTCCGCAGCGAGCGCGGCACGTCCGCCAGCGTGAACACGTCCGGGTTCGAGGCGCCCACGATCGGCTTGCCCGCGTCCCGCTCCCCGATGAGCAGCACGCTGTAGCCGGCGCTGCCGCTCGCCATCTGCTCGGCGGTGCGCCGCAGCTCTTCCTCGGTGGGCCGCAGCGGCAGCGTCGCCGCCCGGTTCTGCATCTCCTGCCGGAAGTCGTTCAGCGCGCTGTCCTGGGTGCGCTTGAGGACGGCCTCGCGGTTCAGCCAGTACGCGATGCCCGAGGCGGACACGGCCGCGGTGAGCGCGACCAGGGCGAAGACGACGACGAGACGGAGCCGCAGACTGGTGAACCGCAGCACCGAGATGATCCCTTTGCTCACGCAGGGACGTCCAGCCGGTAGCCCACGCCCCGTACGGTACGGATCAGGGTCGGCGACGACGGCACGTCCTCCACCTTCGCGCGCAGCCGCTGCACACAGGCGTCCACCAGCCGCGAGTCGCCCAGGTAGTCGTGCTCCCACACCAGCCGCAGCAACTGCTGCCGGGACAGCGCCTGGCCGGGCCGCCGGCTCAGCTCCAGGAGCAGCCGCAACTCGGTCGGGGTGAGCTGGAGGTCCTCGCCGTTCTTCGTCACGGTCATCGCCGAGCGGTCGATCACCAGGGAGCCGAAGGTCGCCGAGTCGGTGGCCTCCCGCTCGCCACGGCGCAGCACGGCCCGGATCCGGGCGTCGAGCACCCGGCCCTGCACCGGCTTCACCACGTAGTCGTCGGCGCCGGACTCCAGGCCCACGACCACGTCGATGTCGTCGCTGCGGGCCGTCAGCAGGATGATCGGCAGCTGGTCGGTGCGCCGGATGCGACGGCACACCTCGAAGCCGTCGATGCCCGGCAGCATCACGTCCAGTACGACCAGGTCGGGCCGCTGTTCCTTCAGCAGCTTCAGGCCGTCCTCGCCCGTCGCCGCGGTGGCCACTCGGTGGCCCTGGCGTGACAGCGAGAGTTCGAGGGCCGTGCGGATGGCGTCGTCGTCCTCGATCAGCAACAGGAAAGGCACGGCCTCATTCTGTCCCATGCGGCCGTGCGAGTTCGACCGTCCGGTCACGCCGCCGTTCCGCCCGGGCCTGTGACACGGCTGTGACAGTCGGCGGACACCGCGATGAAGTGGGCGGGGCAGGATTTTCCCCATCAAGGACCTACGGACTCCAACGACGGGGGGCGCGAGATGAACGCACTGCACAGCACCACCTCGAGCGCAGTTGTCACGCGTCTCCACGACGTCACGCGGAGCACCGAGAAGTCCGGCGGTGTGAACGGGCGGGGGTGCGTTCGCAGCGTCGGGCGTCAGCGGAAGGCGCCGTACATGGCCGCCGTCCCTGACGGGGGAGCGGTGTACGGGGAGGCCACGGGGGAGCGCTCCGGATGCTCGGAGGCCGAGTTCACGGCCTACGTGCAGGAGCGCAGGGCCTCCCTGTACGCCACCGCCTACCACCTGACCGGTGACCGTTTCGAGGCCGAGGACCTGCTCCAGAGCGCGCTGTTCTCCACGTACCGCGCCTGGGACCGCATCAGCGACAAGGCCGCGGTGGGCGGCTACCTGCGCCGCACGATGACGAACCTGCACATCAGCGCCTGGCGGCGGCGCAAGCTCAACGAGTACCCGACCGAGGAGCTGCCGGAGACGGCGGGCGAGACGGACGCGATGCGCGGCACCGAACTGCGCGCCGTGCTGTGGCAGGCCCTCGCCCGGCTGCCCGAGCTCCAGCGCACCATGCTGGTGCTGCGCTACTACGAGGGCCGCACCGACCCGGAGATCGCGGAGATCCTGGGCATCAGCGTCGGCACGGTGAAGTCGAGCATCTGGCGCTCGCTGCGGCGACTGCGCGAGGACGAGGTGCTGAGCTTCGGCCGTGACGAGGAGGAGTCCTTCGGCGAGCTGGTGGCCTGAGGGAACGGGGGGATCACGGGGGAGACACGGGGGACCGTACGCAGGTACGGGGCAACGGGGGAAACGGCGAGGGCCGGACGGGATCGGGGGATTCCTGTCCGGCCCTCGCCACACGCGCGTGCGGGCGTACGGGTCCGGGACATCTCCCTGTTCTCGGTTGCCCGCCTCGCCACACGCGCGTGCGGGCGTACGGCTGCTGGAGAGCAAGCCCTCCCGCGACGACGACCTCGCCACACGCGCGCGGGGGTACGCGGTCAGGCGCGGGCGGCCGGGACGCGGCGGCGGCCCGCGGCCGCGGCGGCCAGGCGGCCCAGCGCCTCGTCCTTGGCGCACGGGTGCGCGCCCAGGGCGGCCTGCCGGGCGACGATCGACCGCTCGGCCCGCATCAGGCGCCAGCCGCGGCGCAGCAGGAACGGGACGGACTTGCGGCCCTCCCGCAGGTCGCGGAGCAGCCGGCGGCGGAAGGTCGTCGCGGGGCGGCCGCGCAGACACAGCGCGTCGGCGAGCACCCCGAGCTCGCGGCAGCGCGCCACGATGTCGGCGGCGAAGATGCCCTCCGCCACGAACAGCGGCGTCCGCTGGATGTCGAGCGTCTCGCGGTCCACGCGGGAGCTGGTGGAGATGTCGTACACGGGCACGTCGGTCCGTCCCGTACGGCACAGCTCCGCGATCGCGGCGACGGCGGCGTCCGCGTCCCAGGAGAGCGGGGAGTCCCAGTCGATGTCCGAACTGCCCTCCACCAGGGGCAGGGAGGGGTCGTCGCCCTCCTTGTAGAAGTCGTCGAGGCGCAGCACCGGCAGGCCGGTGGCGGCGGCGAGGGACGACTTGCCGGAGCCGGAGGGGCCCGCGAGCAGGACGACCCGGGTGGGGATCGGTTGGGAACTCACGGGACACCAGTGTGAACCATTCCCCCGTGCAGGGGACCCCCGAGGTGGCCGGTTGGTATCGAGCATCACACCTCCCTTACGCTCGGTGGCCGCTCGGTCACCCGGCGAAGACCCCCGTAGTCCCTGGAAGGACCGCCATGGCGCGTCACGCACAAGCCCGGACCCCCCGCCGCAGCGCCCTGCTGAAGGCCGGGCTCACCGTCACGGCGGCCGGCGCCGCCGTGTTCGGGGCGGGCGCCGGCGCCCAGGCGGCGGAGGGCGTGGCCGTCCCGCTGCCGCCCGACTCGCTCACCCGGGTCGACGGCACGGCGGCCCTCGGCGGCGTCGGCGACGGGGTGGCGCCGCTGACGCGCCTTCAGGCCGACCCGTCGGCCGGCCTGCCGGTGGCCGGGCCCCTGAGGCAGGGGCTGCTGCCCGGCTGACCGGGCGGCGGGGCTCAGCGGCCGCGCCGCAGCCAGCTGAGCACCGTGCGGGGTTCGGGCACCTTCGCGACGACGCCGCCACCGTCGGCGTACGACTCTCCGCCGTACGCCCCCGGATCCTTCAGGCGCACGCTCCACAGCCCGTCCGACGCCGGCAGGCTGAGGACGAGCGGGCCTGCGGGGAGGGGCACCGTCTCCTTCCGTCGGCCGATCTCGTTGACGGCGTTCGTCCCCCGGGCCGGGAGGCGGGTGAGGTCGTCGTGCCCGGCCAGCTCGAAGAGGTGGACGATGAAGTTGGAGTCGCCCTCGTAGCCGAAGACGACGTCGACCGGTCCGCCGGTGTACCGCAGGACGTCCGGGCCCCTGGACTTCAGCGGCTTGCCCGTCAGCAGCGGAGCGGTCGACAGCGGCGCGACCCGCAGCCGCCATTCCCCGTCCGTCTCCAGTCGCAGCCGCAGCCGTCCGTCCTCGGGGACGGTGGTGACGACGCGGCCCCGGAAGTCGTCGATCGTGCTGCTGACCAGGTAGCGCAACTTCTTGTTGTTGCCGTCGAGGGGCCACATCCCGGTGTAGCCGGGGCCGGTGACGTCGAGTTCGACGAGGATCACGCCCGGCGGGAGACCGTCCAGGGTGATCACGTCGTTCTCGCGGCCGCGCAGCTTGCGCGGCGTGAAGTCGGAGCCGTGCCGCCACTGGCCGGTGGAGGGACGCGAAGGCTGTACGGGGAGCGCGGCCGAGGCCGGGGATTCGGGGGCCTCCTGGGCCGACGCGCGGGCCTCCAGGGCCAGGGCCCGGATCTGCTCCGGGGTCATGTCCAGGAGTTCGGCCCGGGTCGGGCGCCGAACGCGGGCCGGTGCCTGGGGCTGATCCGGTGCCTGGGGCCGGGTCCCGGGCTCGCCCTGCGCCGTGGCCGGCGCCTCGGCCCGGGCCGTGACCGGGGCGGTCGACGTGTCCGGGGCCGGGGCCTGGACCGGCGTCTCGCGCGGGGCCTCGCTCACGTCCACCCCGTGGTCCCTCGCCAGTCCCGTCAGCCCGTCGACGTACCCCTGGCCCACCGCGCGGAACTTCCAGCCGCCGGAGCGGCGGTACAGCTCCGCGAGGACCATCGCCGTCTCGTCGCCCGCGTCGGTCACCTCGTACGCCACGACCGCCGAGCCGTCGGGGCCGAAGACCTCCACGGAGAGGCCGTGCGCGTCCCGCAGGGCGCCCGCCTCCGTCGAGGCCACGAGGAGGACGCGGGTGATCGCCTCCTCAATGCGCGGAAGGTCGGCGTCGACCCACACCGTGCCGTCCTCGCTCCCGGTGAGCCGTACCGCGCCCGACGCGTGCGCGGGAGCGCCGTCGAACACGATGTCGGAGTCCCCCCGGACCCTGCCCCGCTCCGTCACGAGCAGCGCCGCGACGTCCACCCCGCTCCGGACGGCGGCGCGTAGCGCGGCCGTCGGGACGAAGGCGTTGTTCCCCTTGACCAGTCCCCTCATCATGAACGGATCTTGCGCGCGGACGGCCCCGGGTGTCCACACCCGGGGCCGTCCGACCGAAGGTCCGGCCTAGTACGAGGAGCCGCTCGCGCCCAGGCTGCCCGTGGGGTGCCAGACGGTCTTCGTCTCCAGGAACGCGGTCATGCGGTCCGTGCCCGGGGACGCGGTGAAGTCCTCGGCGCGCGGGCGCAGGACGCGCTTCAGGTTGTCCGCGGCGGCGATCTCCAGGTCGCGGGCCAGGTCGGCGTCCGCGCCCGTCAGGTCGATCGCGTTGACGTCCAGGTGGGCCGCCAGGTGGGGGCCCATCTCGGCGGCCTTGCCGGACAGGATGTTGACGACACCGCCCGGCAGGTCGGAGGTGGCCAGCACCTCGCCCAGGGACAGCGCCGGCAGCGGGGCCTTCTCGGAGGCGATCACGACCGCCGTGTTGCCGGTCGCGATGACCGGGGCGATCACGGAGACCAGGCCCAGGAACGACGACTCCTGCGGGGCGATCACGGCGACGACACCGGTCGGCTCCGGGGTGGACAGGTTGAAGTACGGGCCCGCCACCGGGTTCGCGCCGCCGACGACCTGCGCGATCTTGTCCGTCCAGCCCGCGTACCAGACCCAGCGGTCGATCGCGGCCTCGACGACCTCGGCCGCCTTGTTCTTCGACAGGCCCTCGGCGTGCGCGACCTCGTGCACGAACTGGCCCTTGCGGCCCTCCAGCATCTCCGCGACGCGGTAGAGGACCTGGCCGCGGTTGTAGGCGGTGGCGCCCGCCCAGCCGCCGAAGGCTTTGCGCGCGGCGACGACCGCGTCCCGAGCGTCCTTGCGGGAGGACAGCGGCGCGTTGGCCAGCCACTTGCCCTTGGAGTCCGTCACCTCGTACACCCGGCCGCTCTCGGAGCGGGGGAACTTGCCCCCGACGTACAGCTTGTAGGTCTTGAAGACGCTCAGACGGGTCTGATCAGACATCGAGGTAGGCCTCCAGACCGTGGCGGCCGCCCTCGCGGCCGAAGCCCGACTCCTTGTAGCCGCCGAACGGCGAGGTCGGGTCGAACTTGTTGAACGTGTTGGCCCAGACGACCCCGGCGCGGAGCTTGTTCGCCACCGCGAGGATGCGGGAGCCCTTCTCCGTCCAGATGCCCGCCGACAGGCCGTACTGGCTGTTGTTGGCCTTGGCGACGGCCTCGTCGGGGGTACGGAAGGTCAGCACGGACAGGACCGGGCCGAAGATCTCGTCGCGGGCGACGGTGTGCGCCTGGGTGACGTTCGTGAAGAGCGTCGGGGCGAACCAGTAGCCCGAGGTCGGGATCTCGCACGCGGCGGACCAGCGCTCGGCGCCCTCCGCCTCGCCCTGCTCGACCAGCTTCGTGATCCGGGCCAGCTGCTCCTCGGAGTTGATGGCGCCGATGTCGGTGTTCTTGTCCAGCGGGTCGCCGAGGCGCAGGGTGCTCAGCCGGCGCTTGAGCGAGTCGAGCAGCTCGTCGTGGACCGACTCCTGGACGAGCAGGCGCGATCCGGCGCAGCAGACCTGGCCCTGGTTGAAGAAGATGCCGTTGACGATGCCCTCGACGGCCTGGTCGATGGGCGCGTCGTCGAAGACGATGTTGGCGCCCTTGCCGCCCAGCTCCAGGGTGAGCTTCTTGTCCGTGCCGGCCACGGCCTTGGCGATGGCCCGGCCGACGGCGGTCGAGCCGGTGAAGGCGACCTTGTTCACGTCCGGGTGTTCGACCAGCGCGGCGCCGGTGTCCCCGTACCCCGGAAGGATGTTGACGACACCCTTGGGCAGCCCCGCCTGGCGGCAGATGTCCGCGAAGAACAGGGCGGAGAGCGGGGTGGTCTCGGCGGGCTTCAGGACGACCGTGTTGCCGGTCGCGAGCGCCGGGGCGATCTTCCACGCGAGCATGAGCAGCGGGAAGTTCCACGGGATGACCTGGCCGGCCACGCCCAGCGGGCGCGGGTTCGCGCCGAAGCCGGCGTGGTCGAGCTTGTCGGCCCAGCCCGCGTAGTAGAAGAAGTGCGCGGCGACCAGCGGAAGGTCGGCGTCGCGGGTCTCCTTGATCGGCTTGCCGTTGTCCAGGGTCTCCAGGACGGCCAGCTCGCGGCTGCGCTCCTGGATGATCCGGGCGATCCGGAAGAGGTACTTGGCCCGCTCGGAGCCGGGCAGCGCCGACCACTTCTCGAAGGCCCTGCGGGCCGCCTTCACCGCGCGGTCCACGTCCTCGGCGCCCGCCTGGGCGACCTCCGAGAGGACCTCCTCGGTGGAGGGGGAGACGGTCTTGAAGACCTTGCCGTCGGCCGCCTCGGTGAACTCGCCGTCGATGAACAGGCCGTAGGACGGCGCGATGTCGACGACGGACCGGGACTCGGGCGCCGGTGCGTACTCGAATGCAGATGCCATGTTGATCAGTCCACCGTCACGTAATCGGGGCCGGAGTAGTGGCCGGTCGCCAGCTTCTGACGCTGCATCAGCAGGTCGTTGAGCAGGCTGGAGGCACCGAAGCGGAACCAGTGGTTGTCCAGCCAGTCCTCGCCGACGGTCTCGTTGACCAGGACCAGGAACTTGACGGCTTCCTTGGTGTTGCGGATGCCGCCCGCGGGCTTCACGCCGATCTGGACGCCGGTCTGGGCGCGGAAGTCGCGCACGGCCTCCAGCATGAGGAGCGTGTTGGCGGGGGTGGCGTTGACCGCGACCTTGCCGGTCGAGGTCTTGATGAAGTCCGCGCCCGCCATCATGCCGAGCCAGGAGGCGCGGCGGATGTTGTCGTACGTGGACAGCTCGCCCGTCTCGAAGATCACCTTCAGGCGCGCGCGGTCGCCGCACTCCGCCTTGACGGCGGCGATCTGCTCGTACACCTCCAGGTAGCGGCCGGCGAGGAAGGCGCCACGGTCGATGACCATGTCGATCTCGTCGGCGCCGGCGGCGATGGCGTCGGCCGTGTCGGCGAGCTTCACGGGCAGCGCGGCGCGGCCGGCCGGGAAGGCGGTGGCGACGGAGGCGACCTTGACGCCGGAGCCGGCCAGGGCGGCCTTGGCGGTGGCCACCATGTCGGGGTAGACGCAGACGGCGGCGGTCGTCGGGGTCGTGCGGTCGGTCGGATCGGGACGGACGGCCTTGGCGGCGAGCGCCCGGACCTTGCCCGGGGTGTCCGCGCCTTCGAGCGTCGTCAGGTCGATCATGGAGATGGCCAGGTCGATGGCGTACGCCTTGGCCGTGGTCTTGATCGAGCGGGTGCCGAGGGACGCGGCGCGCGCCTCCAGGCCGACGGCGTCGACGCCGGGCAGCCCGTGGAGGAAGCGGCGCAGCGTGCTCTCGGACGCGGTCACGTCGGCGAAAGCAGAAGCTGCGGTTGCAGTGGTGGGCATGGTCACCAGTCGAGCATATCTACGCGCGTAGCGGCCTGTACAGGGGGCTGCTCGTACGAGCGGGCGAAAGCGCAGGTGGGGGCAGGGGAGGGGAAGGGGCGGTGAGGTCTGTCACATGCCCGTGACATGGAGCGGACAACTCCATCACCGCAGGTCAATAACGTTTCTTCTGCAGCCAGCGAGAACTCACCGGCCCCACCCGAACGAGATGTCAGCGGCATGCGGCTCTTCCCATCCGACCTTTTTGACTTCACGGGAGTCGTTATGCGCATCGCCCTCCGCACCGCCGTCGCCACCGCCCTCCTCGCGGGCCTCGCGATGACGCCGGTCGTCGCCACCGGGACCGCCCTCGCGGCGGACGGCCCGGCCGCCACCGCGGAGGACGGCGGAACGCTCGTCAGGACCGTGACGCTCGCCGACGGCACCGTTGTCAAGGTCTACAAGCTGGGCCCGACGCACTACCGCGCCGACGCCTTCCTGCACGGCCGGTCGATCGGCAGCATCGAGGCGAACGGGCGCCCCGCGGCGGCCAACAACAACGGGCATTTCGCGGTCCTCACGGAGGACGGCCGCATCATCTCCTGGCAGGGCAACTACGCCCACCCCACCAAGTCCGGCACCTACCGCCTCGCCGACGGCACGCTCGTCCAGATCGATCTGCGGTCCGACCGGACGGGCATCCAGCTGATCGCCGGCGACAAGGGTCTGGGCTGGTCGTACGTGAACGACAAGGACTTCCGCAAGGTCTTCTACATGGGCAAGGACGCCGTCGTCGTCCTCGAGTACCGCAGCGGCCTGTCCGCCTACATCGCGGGCCCGGGCAAGAAGCAGGGCGTCCCCGAGTACCTCGGCCCCGGCATCGTCACCCCGAAGCCGACCACCCCCGCCCCCCTGCCGCCGGCGAAGACCCTCAGCGGGCCGACCGTCACCGCGATCTGCACCGTCAAGGAGGAGATCGAGTCCTCGTTCGGCGCGGGCTGGGTCGTCTCCCTCACCAACGACCTGAACGAGGGCCCCTCGGCCGTCCTGCGGAAGCGCGGCTCGGCCGTCGCCACGGTCGACCGCGCGCACCCCGTCGACTCCGTCAACGGCCTGAAGATCGAGCGCGCCGACACCCTCACCCCGCGCTTCGGCCAGCGCACCCAGGGCGGCGACATGCCCTACCGCTGGAACGACTTTCCGAAGCTCCCCAAGGGCTGCGTGAAGACCGCTCCGTCCCAGAAGCCCACCACCTCGCCCTCGCCGACCCCCTCGGCCACGCCCTCGGCGTCCACCGGGACCGGCACCGGTACGGGCACGGGCACCCAGGGCGGTCAGACCAGCGTCGTGCCCAAGGGCGGGGTCGCCGCCGGTGCGGAGTTCGGCAGCGTCGAGCAGGGCAACGACACCGCGCTGCTCGCCTCCGGCGCCGGTGCCGCCGTGGTCGTCGCCGGGCTCGGCCTCACCGCCCTGCGCCGCCGCTCCGCCGCCCGCGGCTGACACCCGCGTCACACCCCACACCACGCGACACCCACACCCCAGCGGCGGGCCGCCGCTTATCAGCCGCCACCGCGGCGACGAGCAGCTCCCGCTCGACGCCCTGCAGTTCATCAC